>NZ_SNWG01000001.1:1241095-1551369 GCF_004362195.1 Microbacterium sp. BK668 | reverse complement strand
GTCGCCGGACACCTCGATCACCGAGACGGCCGCGCCCACCGCGCCGAGGGCGATCGTGATGCCCACCGCGAAGCCCGCGACCGTCTTGGCGGAGTCGGCGGTGACGAAGATCCCGCCGACGGCCTTGCCGACCGCGGCGGTGGCGTCGATGTGGGCCGTGGTCGACGAGGAGTCCGTGAGGACGAGGATCTGACCGGCGATCGCGACGGCGCCCACGGCGCCGGTCACGGCGATGATCGTGATGTCCTCCTCGAGATCGGCGGTGACACGCACAGCGCCGCCTGCCGAGACGACCGCTCCGCCGAAGATCCCTGCGTCGACGCTGCCCGCGATGGTCGTGATGGCGATGCCGGCGCCGATCGCCCCCGCGCCCCCGGCGACCGCACCGGCGAGGACGAACACCTCGAGCCGCTCGCGCGCCTCGACCTCGACGTCGGCGAGCATCGAGTGGACGGCGCCGTAGATGCCGGCCGACACGCCCGAGGGCGGAGCGGGCTGCGTGAACTGGTCGGATGTCGGGCTGGTCTGGCTGTACGATCCGTTGACGCTCGAATCGGATGCGGCGGCACCGCCCGTGACGCGGAACCGGTAGTCGTCGTCGGCGTTCGCCCAGCGGACCGTGTCGACGTCCGGGGTGAGGTTCGCGTTCGCGATGGCCGCCTTGGCGCGGTAGCGATGTCCGCCGAAGCTCACATAGGCGCCGGCCGCGTAGGCGCTGCCGAGCACGAACGCCGCGGTGCCGTCCGAAGGGGCGCCGTCCAGCGCCGACTTCCAGCCGTCCTTGACCGCATACCAGTCGGCGTTGCTCTCGGGGTTCGCCGCACCGGCGAGGATGTCGTCGGTCGCCTGGTACTTCGTGCCGTTGAAGGTGACGTAGTCGCCCTTCGAGTAGGCGGCGGCGTTGCTCCAGGCCGGGGCGGGAGCGTCGCTGCCGTTGCCCGAGGCCACCTGGTCGGCCTGGTGCTGACCGTTCGCGCCTTCCCCGTCGGTCGCGCTCTTCGGGGTGTCCTGCTGCCACTTCGAGGCGTCGGTGCCGGGCTGCACGCCCTGGCTGTTGCCCTTGGCCACCCAGGTGTTCCCGCCGAACGTCACGACGTCGCCCGTCGTGTACGACGTGGCGGCGCTCCAGGCACCACGGTGCGGACCGTTGGCGTCGCTCGAGTACGACGCGGTGGGGGCGGTGCCGATCGACCACACCGACACGGCACCCGCGACACCGACGAATCCGCCGCCGATCGAGACGGCGTACGACTGGACGTGCTTGATCGCGAGCGCGTTCACCCGCACGTCGCCCTTGGCCCACACGTCGGTCTGCGTCGCGAGGTAGGCGTTGACGGTGATGGAGGCGACACCGATGTCGATTCCGCCCGAGGCGCCGACGAACCCGCCCGCGACGCCGCCGGCGAACGTGAGCGAGTCGAAGACGTCCGTGGCGATGACGGCGACCGCCTGAGCGTTGTCGACGCCCGCGACGATCGTCCCGGCGCCCTTGTTGACGGTCGTGCTGATGTCGACGTACGCCCGCGTGATGACGGTGAAGACGTTGACGCCGATGTTCGCCGTGACGCCGACGAATCCGGCGCCGACCCCCGCGACCAGCCCGAACAGCTTCTCGGAGGACTGAGACTGGACGACCAGGCCGCGGAACGTCACGGACGGGAAACCGGAGGCGCCCAGCGTCCCGGCCGCGACATCCGTGAATCCTCCGCCGAGCGCCTTGACGATGACGGTGTTGCCCTGGCCGAGGTAGGCCCGGGTCGTCTTCTCGATGACCGCGACGCCGACACCGACCCCGACGCCGACGTAGCCGGCCGCGATGGAGGCGGTGATGAGGATGAGCTGCGATGCGTCGTTCGCGAAGACGCCGACGTTGTTGTCGGCCCGGAGAGTGACCCCCGTGCCCGTGAAGGCGTTGGTGAACTCCTTGATGACCGTGACGCCGACCGTGCCCGCGACGCCGACCGTGCCGCCGCCCGCCGCCGCGTTGACCGAGATGACCGCGGTGCGGGCGTCGGCGCGGATCTCGATGTTGTTGCGGGCGTTGACCACGGCGCCTGCCGCGATCGAGGCGTCGGTGTGCAGCTCCACCACCCGGACGGCGACCGAGGCGCCGACGCCTGCCGAGCCGCCGACGGCGATGGATGCCGCGATCCCGAGTGTGCGGAAGCTGTTCACCGCAGAGACGAGCACCGACTGGGCTCCGTCGGCCGAGCCCGCGTTGGCCGCGCACGCCAGGTCGCCGTCGGCGCAGTTGATCCTGGCTCCCGCGCCGATCGTCGCGGTGGTGTGGACCGTCACGACGGCGATCGAGCCCGACAGGCTGACGGCCGCCGTGCCGGCACCCCCTGCGGCGATGCCGATCGATCCGAGGTAGTCGCTGTTGGAGGCGGTGACCGCCACGCCGCCGAAGCCCGTCCGCACCGGCGGGTTGATCACCTGGGGCCCGACCTCGGAGCCGGGTCCGGCGGGGAGCATGCCCGAGGGGACGAGACTGTGCGAGCGTCCGCTGCCTGTCGACGTGAAGTCGATGGGGGTGCCGCGCGCGATGTCGGCGGGGGTGTTGCAGTCTTCCTTCTTGCCTGTCGCCTCGCACTTCGTGCGGACGAGCTGCACGCGGCTGAGGTCGACGTCGTCACCCGGGTTGGTGGTGAAGAAGTAGTAGGTCCGGCCGTCGACGAGTCCGCCGATCGGGGTGCCGCCGCCGGCGCTGTAGACGACCGGATCGCCGTTCTTCAGCACCATCGGCGTGGTGCCGTCGTCCTCGTAGAGGACGTAGGGAAGCACGATGTAGTTGGATCCGACGCTCACGGCGCGTTCCGCCGTGAATCGGGCGGAGACGTCCGAGGCGACGCCGGGCTCGGTGGTGGGGACGAACCGGTGGTTCTCGCCCATGATGGCGCCGCCGGGCAGCGACAGCCCTGTCACCGCGAAGCCGGGTGCGCACGAGAACTCGCTCGAGCCCGGCGTGAGCGGCGGGCCGCGCTTGGTGCACAGCCGGATCGCGGTGGCCGAGACCGGGATGACGAAGTAGGTCGCGCCGCTGATGAGGCCCGTGATCGGCGCGCCGCCGCCAGCGTCGTAGATGACCTGCTGTCCGTGTTTGAAGCCGTGGTTGTACCCGAGGTTGATCGTGGCGCCGTCGGCCTGCAGGCCCTTGCCGTCCAGGGGGTTCTGGGGGCCGGGGAAGGGCGTCGGCCAGCCGCCCAGAGTGCCGCGGGGATCGAAGCGCGTGTCGGTGCCCGTCGTCGCGTAGCTTCCCGCGATGACCGTCGAGTGGGTGATGTGGCCGGGCAGGGCGAGCGCGGTCACGCGCGCGTTCGCTCCGATGGTCGCGGTCGTGGTCTTGGTCACGACCGGTACCGCAACGCCCGCTCCGACGGCCGCCGTGCCCGCGACCGAGATGTTGCCCGCGATGGAGAACAGGGTGAGAGCGGAGTCGGCCGAGACGATGACGTTGCCGTTCGCACGGAGGTCGGCGGCCGAACCCACCGTCGCGGTCGTCGTGATCGAGATCACGGGCACCGTCACGTTGACGTTGACCGCCGCCGTGCCTCCTCCGCCGCCGCCGACCGAGATGGACTTGATGTCGTCGCGCGAACGCGCGTCGACGACGATGTCGCCGTTCGCCCGCACCAGGGCGGACGAGCCGATCGATGCGGCGGTCGTCTTCTGCACCGACTGCACGTCGACGCCCACGCCGACGCCTGCCGTGCCGCCGACCGCCAGGACGCCCGCGAGCGCCAGGAGCTCGAGTTCGTCGGATGCGCGCACGACGACGTTCTGCGTCAGTGCCGGCGCGGTGTTCGCGCACGAGAGGCCGACGCAGTTCGCGCGGGCGCCCGTCCCGATCCGGGCGGTCGTGGAGTGGTCGAGCACCGTCACGGTGACGGATCCGCCGACCCCGGCCGACTGGCCCCCTGCGCCGCCGACCGCGAGCAGCAGGTGATCCCCGGTCTGCTCCGCCTCGACGGTCAGGTCGTCGCGCGCCCGCAGGTCGGCGCCGTCGGCCACGAGCGCCGAGACATGGCTGTCGCGGACCACGACCGAGACGGATGCCCCGACCCCGGCGCCGCTCGTCGACACGGACAGGTTGCCGCTCGCGAGGTCGGCGGAGGTCGTCTTCTCCGCGTGCACCGTGATGTCGTCGAGGGCGTCGACGACCGAGGCGCCGATCTCGGCACGCGTCTGGGGCGACGATCCGCCCTGGTTCGCGACGACGACCAGCACGGACCCGGTGGCCGCCACCGAGCCCGCGCTCGCCGCGCCGGCGACGGCGAGGACGAACCAGTCCTCCGTCGAGATCGCCTCGACGAGCACCGATCCGCCCGCGCGCACCGATGCGCCCGATCCGATCCAGGCCCGCACGTCGGAGTTGGACACCTCGACGACGACGGTGATCCCGACGCCCGCCGAGTCCTTGCTCAGCGCCAGCGTGCCGCCCACGTCGACGATCTCGAGGTCGTCCTGGGCGCGGACGGTGACGTTCTGCCCCGACCCTCCGACGGCCCCGGCCTGGCCGACGAGCGCGCCGTCTGCGATCCACGCGCGCGTGGAGAAGTTGATGATGTTGACCGCGAAGGCGCCGGTGACGGCCGCCCCGCCCGAGCTCGCGGCGCCGGCGATCGCGACGTTCGTGAGCTTCAGCCAGTCGATCTTGCCCTTGAGGGGTGCCGGCACGTCGGGAACCAGGGCGACGAGCGTGCTGCTGGAGGTGACCGCGAGAGCCCCGCTCGCGTCGACCGCCGTGGGCGTCGCGAGGGTGGAGGCGATCCAGGCCCGCGTGCCGACCTCGAGGAAGTTGACCACGAACGCGCCGCCGATCGCCGATCCCGAGTCGGTCGAGAGCGCGCCCGAGATCGCGAGGTTCTGGAGCCCGATCGCCTGAGCCGCCGTGACGGTCACGCCGCCGGCCGGCGCATCGATGTCGGCACCCGCGCCGATGCTCGCCTCGGTCGTCAGCAGGAGGATCTGGACGGCGGCGCTGCCCGCGACAGCGGTGCTCTTGCCGCCGCCCGCGGCGAACGACCACACGATGAAGTCGTTCCGGGCCCCGGCGGGGAGCACAGCCGCGACCGTGACGCCCGTCTGGCCCGAGACCTTCGCCCCCGCGCCGATCAGCGCGATGTTGTCGACGTCCTGCACGTTGAGGCCGATGGTCGCGCCGACCTTGGTGCCGCCGGAATCGAGGTCGATCGCCGAGCCGACCCCGAAGGCGTAGGCCCGCAGGAGGAACTGCGACTGCACCGTCACGCCCCCGGCGGTGGCGATGACGACGACGTTCGGGGCGATGCGGGCGGTCGAGCTCGCGACCAGCCAGTTCACGGCGACGGCAGCGGCCACCGCCGTGGTGTTGTTCTGCTGGGAGCCGGACTGTCCCGACTGGCCGGCCTGCGCGTCGTTCGCACCATTGGCGCCGTTCGATCCGTCGGTCCCGCCGTTGGAGGTGGGAAGCGACGCGGTGGAGTCCTTCGTGCCCTGCGTGTTCGGGTTGCTGTTGCCGTTGACCTGTTCGGACGACTTCTGGTCGCCGCTCGAGTCTGATTCCTCGGCACCCTTGGCGCTGGCCACGGAGCGCGCCTCGGTCCGGGCCTCCGACGTCGCGATCACCTGGACGCTCGTGCCCTGCACGCTGCGTGCGATCTCGGCGAGGGTGTCCCACTCGACGATGGCGTTGATGGCGAGGTCGACGCCGACCGCCGTGCTCTTGCCCGCGGCATCCGCCTTGCCCTCGGTCTTGACCCACAGGACGTGCGTCGCCGTGACCGAGACCGCGCCCGTGCCCGTGTAGCCGCTCGCGGCGGATCCGATGCGCGCCGTGACATCGTCGTCGACGCTCACGACGAGCGCGACGACGGGCGTGACGGCCGTGCCGCCCTCGGTGCCGCCCTCCGCCTTCGTCGCCAGCTCGCGAAGCCCGATCGCGGCGACCGTGAGACCCGCACCGCCCGTGATGGCGGCGGCGTTCTCGATCTCGGCGCGCACATCGCTGCCGTCGATCACCTGCAGCGAGAACGCCGCGCCGACGCCCGTGGCCGAGCCGACCGCCGCACGGCTCGTCGCGTTCGCGGCGTCGCGCTCGTTGCTGTGCGCGCGCACCGTGCTCGCCGCTCCTGCGAGAGTCACCACGGCCCCCGTGCGCACGACCGCCTCGGTCGTGTTGTCGAGGACGTTGATGGCGAGGGCTCCGGCGACGCCCACGCTGTCGGCCTTGCTGGCGCCGGCGCGGGCGACCGAGGTCACCTCGTGCTCGAACAGCCGGAAGAGGGTGTCCATCGCCGGGCTCCCGGGCAGCTGATCGCCGGACCCGACGGTCGCCGAACCCTGGAGAACCCACTGATGCTGGTCGTTGCGCTTGTAGAACCCGGCGACGTTCGATCCGTCCGCCTCGGTGAGCTGGAACCAGGTGTTCTCGGCGATCTCGTCCTTGGGGAGCTCGCCCTTCTGCTTGACGGTGAACTTCGTGACGAACACCCAGGTGCCGCCGTCGCGCTTCCACACGCTGCCGGCCGGGTGGCCGTCCTTCGCCTTCTTCAGCAGGTAGTACTGGCCGTCGCTCGCGCCGCCGGGCAGTTCGTCGACGGTGCCGGCGAGGCTGACGTCGGTGTCCATCGTCCAGTTCGAGCCGTCGAAGGCGTACAAGCCGTCATCGCCGCCGGAGCCCCCGTTCGTGGTCACGAAGTACTTGTCGTCCTTCGACGGGCCGGGGAGCTGCTTGCCCGACTCCACGACCTCCCAGCCGGTCCCGTTCCACCGGCGCACGACGTCGTCGGTGTCGCCGGAGAGCATCCCTGCGATGACCGTGAGCCCCGCCGCCCCGATCGTGGTGACGCCCGTCGTCGCCCGGACCGTGATGGCGACGACCTGAACCGCGACGCCGGCTCCGACCCCCACGGATCCGTCCGTCGCGGAATCGCCGGATGCCTCGGCGCGTGCGTCCGTGTCGCCCCGGGCCTCGAGCGTCACCGCACCGGTCGTGGTCACCGAGATGCCGTCGCGGAAGAGCGCGCGCACCTCGCCCGATACGACGTTGATCGCGATCGCGCCGGCGATCGAGACGCTCGACCCGCCGTTCTCACCCGATGCCGCCTTCGGCGTCGACGAGGTCGAGGACGCGCCGCCCGCGTTCTGCTGCTTGCTCTCGTTGGCCTTGCCCAGGTTGTCGTCGGCCTTCTTGTTGACGTCCTTGCCGCCCGCGCCCGATCCCTCCGAGGGCGAGGCGCCCTTGGTGGCGGCCGCGGCCGTCGTGAGCACGTCGACGCGCTGGAGGGCCGTGAACGAGACCGCGCCGGTGGCGACGATGCTGCGAGCGCTGGATGCCTCGGCGACGATGTCGTCGAGGACGGCCAGGGCGAGCGAGACGCCGATGCCGGCAGTGCTTCCCGCGACCGTCGAGCCCTTCGCGATGGTCTTCGCGGTGACGGTCTGCGTAGCGGAAGCGGTGATGCTCGAGGCGCCGAGCGGGGTCTGGCTGGCGCCGAGCGAAGAGGATGTGCGGACGGAGGCGACGACGATGGCGACGGACGGCACGATGGTGACGGTGCCCGATGCGCCGCCGGCTTCCGACTCGGTGGTGAGGGTCACGTCGTGGGTGGCGGTGAGGGACAGTGCTCCGGCTCCCGTCACCGGAGGTCCGCGTGTGGGGTCGGCGACCTGCGAGATGCCCGCGTACACGCGGTGAGTCGGGAGGTTGAGGGCGAGGGACGCCCCGAGGCCCACCGTCGCTCCGCCGGACTGCGTCGCCTTCGCGGTGGCCTTGTCGGTGCTCTTCGAGCCCGCGGCGATCGTCACCGCTCCGCCCCCGACGATCACGACGCCCGGCACGGGCCCGGGTCCGGGGTGCGGACCGGGGTCCGTGCTGGCGAGGACGGCGGCGGTGGTGTCTTCCTCGACGAGGTTGAGGGCGAAGGCCCCTGCCACGCCCAGGGTGCCGCTCGTGTTGCCCGCCCCCGCCTCGGCGATCGCCTGGAACGTGTGCGTGGTGTCGGCGGCGACCGGCTTCACCGCGGCGGTGATCGTGAGGCCCGCGGCCTGCAGCGCCGCACCGGCTCCGACGCCCGCCTGGTTGATGAGCCGCACCTTGTTGACGGCGAGCGCCGCGCCGATGCCGACCGAGCTCGAGTTGGTCGCCGTGCCCTTGGCGGTGGCCGAGGCATCCGTGTTGTTCCGGGTGATGAAGGATGCCGTGCCCGTCGTCTGCAGCGACGCCCCGTCGCTCAGCATGGCGATCGTCGCGGAGCGCACGAGGTTGAAGGCGATCGCGGCAGCCACGCTGACGGTCGTGCCGTCCTCGTTCTGCGCCTTCGGCGTGGTGGACCCGCCTCCGGCGCCGCCCGTCGTGCGCCCCGAGGCGTTGCCCAGCTTGTCATTGGACTTCTGATTGACGTCCTTGCCGGTCGAGTCCTTGCCGCCGCCCGACTCGCCCGGCGCGCCGGTGGCGCTTGCCTCGGCACTCGTCGCCGTGGTCGAGACCCCTTCCGCTGTCATCGCCACGGCGCCCTGGGCCGTGACGCGGCGATCGATCGTGGAGCGCGCCTCGTGGTCGGCGGAGGTGAGTGCGAAGGCGATCGCCGCCGCGAGGGTCGCGCCGGCTCCCGCACCGGTGGACCCGGTGGCGCTCGTCGTGGCCTTGGCCGTCTGCGAGGCCGTCGCGGTGATCGCTCCCCCGATCGCCAGGAGCGGGCCGGAGCCGATGCTCGCGACGGTCTTGACGTTGTGGATCGCGATGCTCGCGACCCCGGTGAGCGACGCGGTCGTGCCGCCGTCCGCCCCGCCGATCGTCTCGGTGGTCGCGTCGTCGGCTCCGGTGGCGGTCGCCGTGAGAGAGGCGAGCCCCGCTGGGGACGCGCCGTCCGCGACGCCGGCTTCCACCGTCGTGCGGACGAGGGTGAGGGCGACCGAGGCGCCGGCGCCGACGGCGCTGCCGTTGCTGCCGGCCGCCGCCTGCTTGGACGTCGCCTTGGCGACGCTCTTGTGGCTTCCGCGGGCGCTGAGCGTCACCGCGCTGCCGCCGAACGTGCCCGTGCCGCGCAGCTGCGCCGAGGTGCGGGCATCCTTCTTCACGACCGCGAGGGAGCCGGCGATGGCGACGTTGCCCGAGCTCTTCTTGCCCGAGACGCCGGTGGCGGTGTAGGTCGAGTCCGCGGTGGCCGGCTCCGAGGCGGCGACGGTGATGCCGCCCGTGGCGGTCAGCAGGGCGTTGAGCAGGAAGGCCTGCGTCAGCAGGTCGACGATGATGATCCCGACTCCGATAGCGAGGCCGAAGCCGCTCGATCCCCCGGAGCCGTCTGTCGTGCCGCCGTCGCCGTCGGCGATCACGGTGTTCTTGGCGGTCGCCGTGACGGACGTCGCCCCGGTCGTCGTGACCCTGGAGCCGGTGATGTGCGCGCGGGTGTCGTTGTCGAGGACGGCGACCGAGATGGCGCCCGCCACGTCGATCGCGCCGTCGCTCGTGGACGACTGCCCGTTGCCGCGGCTCGCGCTGTTGGAGTTCTTGTTGTTCTGGGTCGCGCCGCCCTTGCCGGCCTTCGACTGCGCCGTCACCGTCGACTGCTGGTCGGCGAGGATGGCGACCGATGCCGCGGTCGTCCCCGTCGCATTCGTCGAGTCGATCGCCGCTTCGGTCTTCTGCTGCAGATACACCACGGCGACGCCGGCGCCGCTCGCGGCATCCTTCGCGTCGCCGACACCGGTGAGCGTCGCGACGTTCGAGGCCGCGAGCCCGAGAGCTCCGCCGACGACGGCGCGGGCGGTGTCGGTGATCTTGCCCACGGCCGTCGACCAGACCGTGAGGATCGCGACGGCGGCGTCGTAGCTTCCGGGTGCCTCCTGCTTCGAGGCGTCGGCCTGAGGCGTCGCGCCGGCGGTGACGGTGGACGTCGCGCTGATCGTCGCCGTGCCGTCGACGTCGACGACCGATGAGCCGCCGATCCTTGCCGTCGCGTTCGACGTGACGAAGGCGGCGTCGCCGTACTGCTTGTTCAGCGTGAAGGGCCCGACGGTGGACGTGGCTGTCGCCGTGAAGTCGCCCGTCGCAGTGATGTGCGAGGCTCCGCGCACGTCGACCGTGGCGTTCGAGTCGACGATCACGGCGTAGGCCGTCGCCGCCGAGGCATCCGGGATCACCGACGAGGTCGCCGTGAAGACGATGTCGTCCGCGGTGATCGTGCCGCCGTCCACGATGACCTCTGCGGTCGCGTCGTGGTCGAGGCACCCGAGGATGCTGAAGTCGTCGAAGTCCGTGCAGTCGGCGACGTTGAGCGGGATGCCGTCGGTGTTCGACGCCGCCGCCGCCAGGGTGACCGACCCCGCCTCGATGGTCGCACCGTCGACGAGGATCCGCTCGAAGGCGGCGAGGAAGGCCGCGATGCCGAGGTTGATGGTGCCCTGGATCGTGAGCCGGTCGTAGCCGCCGCCGCCGGAGATGCTCAGCGTCTGGCCGGCGGCGGTGGGAGCGGCGAAGCTCGTCGTCTCGAACTTGGCGTTGAGGCTCCGCAGCCGCAGGAGCAGCGAGTTGACCGGATCGACGTCGAGGACGGCGTCATCGTCGTCGCCGTCGCCGAGGTTGAACGTGACGCTGCCGCCGCCCCCCGTGTTCGTGATCGGCTCGATGTTCGTGTAGACGACGGTCGTGCCGCCGAAGAGCATCGTGCCCGATGACGCGTTCACCGGGTTGGAGACGAAGCCGGCGCCGTTTCGCGTGACGAGGGTGTCGAAGCCGGCAGCGCCGTCGAAGCCGATGACGATGCCGGGGTCGGTGCCCTGGAAGTCGATCGTGAAGGTGTCGTCTCCGGAGGTGCCGACGACGCGGATCTCCGAGATCTCGGCGAGCGAGCGGGTCTGTCCGCCGAAGGTCACCGTGCCGTCGCCGTTGAACGCGAGCGTCCCGCTCGTCCCGCTCATCGAGATGAACCAGGGCGCGGGCGCGACGTTCGCCGGTGCGACGGGAGCTTCCGCGGCAGGCGCGGCCGGCTCCGGCGCGGACTCGACCGGACCCGGCGCGGGAGCGGGCGCGACCGGGGCGGGGCCGGGAGCAGGCTCCGCGGGTGCCGGCTCGGGTTGCGGCGCGGGAGCGGGCTCCGGAGCCGGTGCGGGTTCCGGCGCGGGCTCGGGTTCCGGTGCCGGAGGTGCTTCCACCGGCGGCGCGGGCTCTTCGGTCGCCGTGGGCTCGGCTGCGGGATCGGTCGTCGCGTCGAACGGCCGCACGTCGAGCATCGCGGGCGCTCCGACGATCGCATCGGCTCCGCGGACGCGCGGCGCCCCCTCGACCGAGACGGGGGTGGCGGCCGGACCGGCGGGAGCGACGGCGGCCTGCGCGGGCGCAGCCGTGGGAACGGTCATGTCCCGCGTCGCCCCCGGTGCCGAAAGGCTGATTCCGAGCGCGAGCGACGTCGTGAAGGCCAGCGCGCGGAAAATCGCGCGCGCAGACCGCCCCCTAGCGTCGTCCCCAGTCATCCCTGTGCCTGTCCCCGTAACGGACATCAGGCCAGTGTTCACACCAAACTCGGTGGCTCCCCCGAACCCCGGCGTTTCCCCAACAGTGCGAACGTTCCGTTTCCCGTCGCCGGGATTCGGACCATCCGAAACGAGAAGCTAGACCCGTGATGTCGTCGCCGTCAAGGCCGATGCGGCTGCGTGCAGCCGAATGTGCCGGCGCGGGGGACGCATACCGCTGTCGGAATGCACGCTCGGGCAACCGCATACCGCCAGTCGCCGTGCGGGTTCTCAGGAGGTCAGCTGAGGCCGCTGTAGACGTGCAGGCCCTTGAAGAACATGTTGACGATCGTGAAGTTGAACATGACGGCCGAGAAGCCGATGATCGACAGCCAGGCCGATCGGCTGCCGCGCCAGCCGCGGGTCGCCCGGGCGTGGATGTAGCCCGCGTACAGCACCCAGATGACGAAGGTCCACACTTCCTTCGTGTCGAAGCCCCAGTACCGACCCCACGCGTCGTTCGCCCAGATCGACCCCGCGATGAGCGTGAAGGTCCAGAAGATGAAGCCGAGGATCGCGAAGCGGTAGGCGAGCGACTCGAGGGCATCCGACCCGGGCAGGGTGCCGAGGAACCGCAGTCGCTGCCTGCCGTCGGGCGAACCGTCGCCCGAGAGCTCCATGCGCTCGCGTCGGGCCTGCAGCAGCTGGAGCACCGAGAGGCCGAAGGCCAGCGCGAACAGGGCCGTCGCCAGGGACGCGACGAAGACGTGGATGACGAGCCAGATCGACTTCAGCGGATCGGCGAGAGGCACGACCTCGACGTAGAACGACAGGGTCGCACCGCCCAGCAGCAGAACCACCATGCCGGTGATGAGCGCGCCGAGGAAGCGCAGGTCGTAGCGAAGAAGAGCGACGAGGTAGACCGCGACGATGAGGAGCGTCCCGGTCAGGGCGAACTCGTACATGTTCGACCACGGGACGCGCGCGGCGGCGATGCCCCGCGTGATCGTGCCACCGAGGTGGAAGAGGAACGCCAGCACGGTCAGCGAGGTTCCGACCCGCGCCCAGAGCAGGCGCTGGCGGTGGCCCGGGCGGGCCTCCAGAGCCCTCTCGGCTGCGTCGCGCTGGGCTTTCAGGCGCGCCGCGGCTGCGTCTTTCGAGACGCCGGATGCCGCATCCTGCACCTCCGCGGCCGCGGCCTGCGACCCCGCCACGACGAGTTCGCGCTCACGGCCGTACGCGGCATCCTTCGCCTCCGCCGCCTGCGCGCCGCGGCGCGCCAGATCGACCGCGTAGGCGATGAACGCGAGCGCGTAGACGGCGATCGCGGTCCACACGAGCAGCACGGACACCGAGTCGAGCGTCATCGTGTCGGGCATGGCTTCCAGTCTACGTGGCGGTGCTCAGCGGCCGGCCCGGAGACGATATGCCGCGGTATGCGGCGACTCGACGTCGCTAGGCGCGGTTCCGCGATCTCAGGGCCTGCGCAGCGCGGCGTCGAGGGCGTCGCCGTGCCGCTGCGCCATCTGGTCGACGGCGGCCGCGAGGGTCGGGTCCTCCCCGCGAGCGAGCCCGGCGTACTCGATGCGGAGGGTGTGGCCGGCGGGGGCCGCCTTGACCCACATGCGGCGCCGCGGCACGAAGAGCGCCGCGAGGAGGCCGAGCAGCGCGAGCACGGCGAAGGCGAGCACCCAGGGCGCTCCGACATCCCGATGGATCGAGAGCGAGACGTAGCGCTTGACCGACTCGTCGTAGCCCTGCGCCCCCGCGGGCGACTCGTTCTGGAGCGTGATCGTGCCGAGTCCGTTCGGGAGGTCCTGCGTGTCGCCCGGGGCGAGCTCGATCGAGTCGACACCCGTGTCGCCGCCGGTCAGCTGCGTCATATCGGTGGGGTCGAGCGTGTAGACCGAGCGCGGCGTGCCGTCGTCGATCCCGAGATCGCCCGCGTAGACGTTGAGCGTGAGGACCGGATTGACCAGGGCAGGATACGCCGACGTGAACGCGCCGGACTCGAGCGGCGCCTGCGTCGGATAGAAGAAGCCGATCATGCCGAGCTGCTCGGGCAGTCCGTCCGGCACTTTGACGACGCCGAGCGACGTCATGTTCGCGTCCTGGGGCAGGAAGGGCACCGACTCGTCGAAGACGACGTCGCCGGCGGCGTTGCGGATCGTGATCGTCGGCGCGTAGCCGTTGCCCATGAGGTAGACGCGGTCTCCCGCGATCTCGAGCGGGTGATTCACCCGCACGACACCTTCCTGCGCGTCGCCGCCGAGCTGCGTCGTGACGTGGGCGGCGAAGTTGCCCGCCTGCCCGGCCCCCGCCTGGCCGATCGGCGTGTAGTCCACGCCGAACTCCTCGAGCGTCACGGAGTAGGGGGTCAGACGCTCCTCGTCGACGAAGCGACCCGGATTGAACGACGAGTAGTCGAGCATCGTGTTGACGAAGGAGCGTCCCTCGATGATCACGGTCTGGCCGGTGTAGGTCAGGCCTCCGCCGATGGCGACGGCGAGCAGCACGCCGACGAGGGCCCCGTGGAAGACGAGGTTGCCGGTCTCGCGGAGGTAGCCGCGCTCGGCCGACACCGAGAACGACCCGCCCAGGTCGTAGCGCTCCACGCGATACCCGGCCCTGGCGAGCTGGTCGTGCGCGAGCTCGATCGCCCGGGCGGCCGCGGCCGCGGCATCCTGATCCGAATCCGGCGAGAGCTCGACGATCGACTCCCGGTGATCGTCGAGCCGGCTGAGGCGGGCCGGTGTGCGCGGCGGGCGTGCGCGGAGCGCCTTCCAGTGGTGCTTCGTGCGCGGGATGACGCAGCCGATCAGCGAAACGAAGAGGAGGATGTAGATCGCCGAGAACCAGGCCGACGTGTAGACGTCGAAGAGCTGCAGGTTGTCGAGGATCGGCGCGAGCGCCGGGTTGTCGCTGAAGTACTGCGTGACGCCGTTGGGGTCGGCGCTGCGCTGCGGCACGATCGACCCGGGCACGGCGGCGATCGCGAGCAGAAGCAGCAGCACGAGGGCCGTGCGCATGCTCGTCAGCTGACGCCAGCCCCACCGGAGCCAGCCCACGGCGTCCAGCTTCGGCTGAGCGACCTCGTCGGGGGCGCCTCCGGCGTAGTCGCCGGGGCGGAGCGGTCCGTCCACCGCGTCGGGGTCGGCGACGTCGTCGGGCGCGTCAGAGCGGGAGCGGGACACTCGTGAACACCCCCTGCAGCTGCGCCATCATCGCCGTCCAGACCCCCGTGACCATGAGCACGCCGAGCACGATGAGCAGGATGCCGCCGATGATGTTGACCGCGCGGATGTGCCGCCGCAGGAAGGCGACGGACCGGGTGGCCCACCCGAAGCCGAGGGTCAGCAGGATGAACGGGATGCCGAGGCCGAGCGAGTACGCCAGCCCGAGCAGGGCCGCCCGGCCGGGGTCGCCGAGATTCCACGACACCGACAGGATCGCGGCGAGGGTCGGGCCGATGCACGGCGTCCAGCCGATGCCGAGGGCGATGCCGAGCAGCGGCGCCCCGATGAGGCCGAGATTGCTCTGGACCTCGGGGTGCACCGTGCGCTGCGCGAAGCCGAAGACGCCGATGAAGACCAGCCCGAGCAGGATCACGACGACGCCGAGCACCCGCGTGATGGCGTCGTTGTAGGCCAGGAAGAACTGCCCGAGCGTCCCGCCCAGGATCGTCACGGCCATGAAGACGACGGTGAACCCGGCGATGAACAGCAGCACGCCGAGGAGGAGACGGGACTTCGAAGGCGTCACGTCGACGGCCGGCGCCGTCGCGACGGTCGGAGAATCCGCGCCTCGTCGGATCGGTCCCGCGGAATCATCCGACGAAGAGGGAATCGTCCGACCCTCGGCGCGCGGCCGCGGCTGGACCGCGCCGCCGATGAACCCGAGATAGCCGGGGACGAGCGGGAGCACGCACGGCGAGAGGAACGACAGCAGGCCCGCCGCGAGCGCGAGGGGGATCGCCACCCAGAGAGCGCCGGCCGCCATGACGGCGTCGATGCTCACGACTCCTCCAGCGTCTCGCGCACGAGGGTCTCGAGGATCGAGGCATCCAGTAGCTGCCCGATGATGCGCGCCGCCACCCGGCCCTGCTTGTCGAGCACGAGCGTGGTCGGCGTGGCGTTGATGGGGGTGCGCTCGGCGAAGGCGAGCTTGATCGCGCCGTCCTCGGCCGCGAGCAGGCTCGGATAGGTGACGCCGTAGTTGTCGGCGAACGCGGCGGCCGCCTCGGCCGAGTCGCTCGTGTTGACGCCGAGGAACGCGACATCCTGCCCCTCGAACGAGGCTGCGGCCTCGT
Source organism: Microbacterium sp. BK668 (assembly GCF_004362195.1). NCBI lineage: Bacteria > Bacillati > Actinomycetota > Actinomycetes > Micrococcales > Microbacteriaceae > Microbacterium > Microbacterium sp. BK668. The sequence continues at coordinate 1,535,630 of NZ_SNWG01000001.1, read as the reverse complement.
CGAGCAGAGGCGCCTCCGCCCGGCACGGACCGCACGCGGCGTACCAGAAGTTGACGACGAGCACACCGCCGGCGTAGTCGGCGCTGCTGACGGCGTCGCCGGTCTCGGTCGTCCCGCTGAAGTCGACCGGGTCGGCGCGGTCCGCCTCCGCGATCTCGACCACGCGCGAGTCGCCCGCGATGAAGCCCTTGTTGTCGCCGGCGCGGTACTGCTCCGCCAGCGGATCGGCGCTGCACGCGGCCAGTCCGGCGAGAAGCGCACCGGCCGCGACGACGGATGCCGCGGCCCGCAGCATCCGGCTCTGCCCACCGCGCATCACACCGCCCCCACGTCGACCGCTCCGGCCGTGGAGGCCGGCTCCGCGTAGGCGACCTCGACCCAGCGGTCCTCGCGCAGGTCGAAGCTGGTGACGCTCGAGAGAGCGCAGCGGCGGCGCCGCGGATCGTGGCGCGCCGGCAGGCCTGCGACGGCCAGGTGCGCCATCCAGATCGGCAGCTGGTGCGAGACGATGACGACGTCGCCGGACTCCACCGAGTCCCAGGCCTCCCGCATCGCCGAGTCCATGCGTGCGATGACCTGGGCGTACGGCTCGCCCCAGCTGGGGATCTCCGGCCGGGAAAGGTGCCGCCAATTCCACGGATTGAGCAGCGCCCGGTCCATGCGGCGACCCTCGAAGATGTTGGTCGGCTCGATGACCCGGTCATCGATGACGGGCTCGAGTTCGAATCTCGCGGCGAAGGGCTCGGCGGATTCGCGCGTCCGCTGCAGAGGCGAGCACACGAGGCCCGTGACGGGGCGGGTGAGGCGGCCGACGTAGTCCGCGGCCTGCTGGGCCATGCGCCGGCCGTCGGCGCTCAGACCGTAGCCGGGGAGCCGGCCGTAGAGCACACGGCGGGGGTTGTCGACCTCCCCGTGACGCACGAGGTGGAGGCGGTCGGCGGGCACCCCTCCAGTCTACGGGGGCCCGCTCTGTGGGCGACCTGAGCGCGGGAAGTCAGGCCGTCGGCACCCCGGCGCTCGTGACGAAGAAGGCGATGACGAGCACGAGGGTCACGCCGACGGCACCCAGGAGCGGGATGTAGAACGCGAGCCTGCGCTTGACCATGAAGACGATCGCCCAGATCGCCGCGCCGACGAGCACCGCCCAGGGGACGAGCGTGCCGATGAGCCAGCCCGTCGTGATGAGCTCGGTGCTGCAGTCCCGCACGCCGCACGAGTCGGAGGCCATGACGAGGAAGAGCCCCGCGAACGAGGCGAGCGCCGTGTACACGATCAGCGCGACGAGGAACACGATGGTGAGCACGACGTCCCACATCTGCACCGGCTGGCGCGGCCGCTTGCGCGGCAGAGATCCTCCCGGGCCGGCGTAGGCCGGGGGCTGCCCGCGGTAGGCCGGCGGCGCGGCCGGGGCGAAGCCGGGGTAGCCCGGCTGGGGGCCCGGCGAGGGCTGTCCGTACGGCGGCGGTGCGGAGGGCGGAGGCGTGGTCACGCCGCCATCCTAGGGACGACGGATGCCGCGGCGTCAGCCCTGTTCACCCGTCGCGGTCGAGGCATCCTGCCTGTGCCGCAGGAGGGCGCGGGTGCGCGCCCAGACGAACCAGGCGATCCCCAGACCGACGGCGGCGATGACGATGTACTGCAGGACGTCGGCGTACGTCTCCACGACGTGCCACTGCTCCCCGAGGAAGAACCCGGCGAGCACGAAGATGCTGTTCCAGATGAGACTGCCCGACGCCGTGAGGACGCCGAACTTCCAGACGGGCATGCGCGTGACGCCCGCGGGGATCGAGATGAGGCTCCGGAAGAGCGGCACCATCCGGCCGAAGAAGACGGCCTTGCCGCCGTGCCGGTCGAACCACGCGACGGTCCGGTCGATGTCCTCGGGGTGGACGAGCGGAATGCGCCCCGCCGCCCGCCGGAGGCGGTCCACGCCGAGCCATCGGCCGAGGCCGTAGAGCGCGAACGCGCCGACGATCGAGCCGAGCGTGGTCCAGAACAGCGCCTCGAAGAGCGTGAACGTGCCGCGGCTGGCGGTCAGGCCCGCCATCGGCAGGATGACCTCGCTCGGCAGCGGCGGGAAGACGTTCTCGAGGGCGATGGCCAGCCCCGCGCCCGCGGGTCCGATGACCTCCATGAGCGAGACCGACCAGTCGACGAGCGCGGTGAGCCAGGAGCCATCGTTTGCCGTCGCCATGCCTCGACCCTAGACAACCGACATGACCGGGGCCTGTGCATCGGTTACGCCCACGTGAAGAAAAGCGGTGAATCGCCTCCACGTAGGATGGATCCTCGTGAGTGAACGCGTCCTGGTGGAACAGCTGCAGGGTCTTGCCGACGGTCCCGTCGTCGTCTCGGGATGGGTCGAGACGGTCCGCGACCAGAAGAAGGTGCAGTTCGTCATCCTGCGCGACGAGACCGGCGCCGTGCAGCTCGTGAACCCGGCGACCAGGGAGCTCGGCGAAGACGCCGGCCCCGAGGCATCCACTGCCCTCGCCCTCACCGAGACGATCTCGGGCCTCACGACCGGCACCTTCCTCACCGTGCGCGGCGAGCTGAAGCACGACGAGCGCGTCAAGCTCGGCGGCGTCGAGATCAAGATCGGGAGCCTCGTCGTCGAGTCGTCGGCGCTCCCCGAGACGCCCATCGCCGCCGACTCCGGCCTCGACAAGCGCATGGACTGGCGCTTCCTCGACCTGCGTCAGCGCCGCAACAACCTCATCTTCCGCGTGCAGACGACGCTCGAGCACGCCATGCGCACGTACTGGATCGAGCGCGACTACATCGAGATCCACACGCCCAAGCTGATGTCGAGTCCCGCGGAGTCGCGCGCCGAGCTGTTCCAGCTCGAGTACTTCGGCGACCAGACGGCCTACCTCGCCCAGAGCCCGCAGCACTTCAAGCAGATGGCGCAGGCCGCCGGCTTCGGCAAGGTGTTCGAGATCGCCGACGCCTTCCGCGCCGACCCCTCGTTCACGAGCCGCCACGCGACCGAGTTCACCTCGATCGACGCCGAGATCAGCTGGGTCGACTCCCACGAGGACGTCGCGGCCATGCAGGAGGAGCTGCTCGCCTTCGCCTTGGCGGCGGTCAAGGAGAAGCACGGCGCCGAGATCGAGGAGCTCTTCGGCGTCGAGGTGACCGTGCCGGCCACCCCGTTCCCGCGCATCCCGCTCGCCGAAGCGCGCGAGATCGTGCGCGACCGTGGCTATGAGATCCCCCGTGCCGACGGCGACCTCGACCCCGAGGGCGAGCGCCAGGTCTCCGCGTACGTGAAGGAGACCTTCGACCACGACTTCGTGTTCGTGACCGACTACCACGCCGGGATCCGGCCGTTCTATCACATGCGGGATGCCGAGACCGGCCTCACGAAGAGCTACGACCTCCTCTACCGGGGCACCGAGATCACGACCGGCGCACAGCGCGAGCACCGCATCGAGGTGCTCGAGGCGCAGGCGGTCGAGAAGGGCCTCGACCTCGAGGGCCTCGAGCACTACCTCGACTTCTTCCGCTACGGCGCTCCGCCGCACGGCGGGTTCGGAATGGGCCTCGCGCGACTGCTCATGCTGCTCCTCGGGGAGTCCTCGATCCGCGAGGTCACGTACCTCTTCCGCGGCCCGACGCGCCTCGCGCCGTGAACGCGGACGGCGGTCTCACCGACGCCGAGCTCGCACCGCTGCGCGCGCGCCTCGCCGGCTGAGCGCAGCATCCCTGGTTCTCCCCCGCGGGGGAGGGAAGCAGCGGACGGATGCCTCAGGCCCGCGCCGATGCCTCCTGCAGAGCGGCGCGCAGGCGGTCGGGCGAGACCCGCCAGTGGCCGTGCACCGCGCCGTCGATGAGGACGACCGGGATCTTCTCCCACCACAGCTCGTAGAGGGCCGCATCGTCGAGGATCGACTTGTCCTCGACCTCGACGCTGTCCTCGGGTAGCTCCGCCACCACGGCCTCGACGATCTCACGCGCGACGTCGCACAGGTGGCAGTCCGGCTTGGAGATGAGGGTGAGCGTCGTCACTCCTTCATCGTACGAGCGGGCCATCGCACGAGCGCGCGGAAGTCCGCCGCCGGGCGGCGCAACCCCTCGCTCACCGCTCGATGGGATACCCCGCCGCAGCCCACTCCCCCGTGCCGCCCTCGACGTTGGTGGCGTCGTATCCTCGGGCCTCCAGCGCCTCCACGACGCGGGCCGAGCGCCCGCCCACCTGGCAGATGACGTCGAACGCGCCCTCGGGAAGCTCGTGGAGACGCTCCCCGAGAGTCGACATCGGCAGGTTGACGGCACCGGGAACGTGCCCGGCCTCGAACTCGTAGGCCTCGCGCACATCGATGAGCGGCACGCCGGTGCGCTCGCGGAGCTCCTGGACGGTGATGGACTGCATGGTTCCCTGTCGAGTGCGTCGGAAGTCGGAGGCCTGCCGAGACGAACACGAAGCGCCCGTCCGGAGACAGGCGCTAGGTGTTCTGGCCGCTTACTTCTTGTTGCGGCGCTGGTGGCGAGTCTTGCGAAGCAGCTTGCGGTGCTTCTTCTTCGCCATGCGCTTGCGGCGCTTCTTGATGACTGAACCCACGGAAAACCTCACTATGTCGGGGTCTGGGCGCGGTGCGTGCGCGCCCGGGAACGGGCAAAACGGAAAAATGCCTCGGAACAGTCTAGCCGACGTCGGCGACCGGCCGTTGCAGAGCCTCCGTGACCGCGGTCTCGGGCACGCGGTAGCTGCGTCCGAACCGCACGGCGGGAAGCTCGCCGGCGTGCACGAGGCGGTAGACCGTCATCTTCGACACCCGCATGAGCTCGGCGACTTCGGCGACCGTGAGAAACCGCACGTCGGGTAGCTGCGCCATTTCCCCTCGCCTCCCCTCGGCGTTGCCTATCAGAGCCACTCTAGGGCTCCGGCGAGACCGGTGTAAACCGCTGTTGCAGATGTGAACGATGAGGCGGCCGCGGTCAGGCGCGGGTCGGGTCCGACGACCGCGCGGCCGGGTCAGCGGCCGGGGAGCTTGCGCAGCGCGCTCTCGAACGCGTGCTTGGCCGAGGCGGCGGCGCGCCCGACGACCTCGGCCGCGTGCGCGGCGGACTCGTTGAGGACCGGGGCCGACCCGTCGAGCTCGTCCTCTTCTTCTGTCTCCTCGTCGAGGAGGAAGGGCACGAGCCAGTCGTCGACCTCGTCCAGCGGGGCCGGCGAAAGGCTGTAGTAGCGGTGCTGACCTTCTTCTCGCACCGAGACGAGGGATGCCTCGCGCAGCACCTTGAGGTGCTTGGACACCGTCGGCTGGCTGACGCCGAGCTCATGCACGATGTGGGAGACGCTCGTTCCCCGCTCCCCATCGGCGGACCGGGACAGCAGAAGCTGCAGGATCTCGCGCCGTGTGCCGTCTGCGATCACGTCGAAGATGTCCGCCATGTCGACAGACTAGCCGCGCGCCCGGCGGAGTACCATGACTGGGGTTTCCGCGGACGAGAGGGGCGAGACATGACGGCCGATCCCGTCAGTCCGTTCTCGCGCCACTCGCTCGGCCGGTTCTTCCGCCGCTTCTGGGATGACCTCCGCTCGCTGACCACATCCTCGCCCGCGCGGTTCGCCGTGCTGGTCTTCGCATCGCTCATCCTCCTGTTCACGCTGCTCCTGTGGCAGCCGGCAGCGACCGCGTCGGGGACGCGGCCCCCGTTCGCCGACGCGCTCTTCACGGCCGTCTCCACGATCTGCGTCACGGGCCTGACGACGGTGAACATGGGCACGTTCTGGTCGCCCCTCGGCCAGGTGATCATCTTCATCGGCGTCAACGTCGGCGCCATGGGCGTGCTGACTCTGGCATCGATCCTGGGCCTGATCATCTCGAAGCGCCTAGGCCTGCGAGCGAAGCTCATCGCGGCCGGCGACACCAATCCGATGCGCGCTCACGGCGGCCCGGTGAACGAAGGGCAGACCGTGCGCCTGGGTGAGGTGGGCGTGCTCCTTCGCACCGTCGCCCTGTCGACGCTCGTGATCGAGGCGATCCTTGCGGTGCTCCTCTACCCTTCTATCCTGATCGCCGGCATGGATCCTCTGACGGCTCTGTGGGAAGCCCCGTACTTCGCCGCCATGTCGTTCACGAACACGGGCTTCACGCCGACCGAGAACGGGCTCGAGCCGTTCGCGACCGACTACTTCTTCCTGACGGTCATGATGGCCGGCGTCTTCCTCGGCTCGATCGGATTCCCTGTCATCTACACGCTGTGGCGGCACTACTGGCGCTTCCGGCTGTGGTCCCTCCACGCCAAGCTCACCATGATCACGACGGTGCTCCTCTTCGTCCTGGGCGCCGGCGCCTTCCTCGCCCTCGAGTACGACAACCCCGCCACCTTCGGGAGCATGAACGCCTGGGACACCGTCTTCCAGTCCTTCTTCCTCTCCGCCATGACCCGGTCCGGCGGCTTCGCGGTCATCGACGTCGGGGAGCTCAACGGGTCGTCACTCATCGTCGGCTCCATGCTCATGTTCGTGGGCGGAGGCTCCGCCTCGACAGCGGGCGGCATCAAGGTCACGACCCTCGCCGTGCTCGCCCTGGCCGTGTGGTCGGAGGCGAAGGGTCGCCAGTCGGTGCAGGCCTTCGGCCGCCGCATCCCGAGCGATGTCCAGCGCGTCGCGCTGTCGGTCGTCGCGTGGGGCGCCACGATCGTCGCGCTGTCGACCATCGTGATCTCGCACATCACCAAGTCCCCGGTCGAGGACGTCCTCTTCGACGTCATCTCCGGTTTCGCGACGGTCGGCCTCTCGACCGGGCTCACCCAGAGCCTCCCCGACCCCGCCGTGTACGTGATGGCGCTCACGATGTTCATGGGCCGGATTGGTACAGTGACACTCGCCGCGGCCGTGGCCGCGACATCCCGTTCGCAGCTGTACTCGCTGCCGGTGGAAAGGCCGATCGTTGGTTGAGCAGATCCGCGGCGACGCGCCCGTCCTGGTCATCGGACTCGGGCGTTTCGGCGCCGCGTGCGCGGGCGAGCTAGACCGGCTGGACCGCGAGGTGCTCGCCATCGACGAGAACCTCGAGCTCGTGCAGAAGTGGTCCGAGCGCGTGACCCACACTGTTCAGGCCGACGCGAAGAACATCGACGCGCTGAAGCAGATCGGCGCGCAGGACTTCCAGGTCGCCGTCGTCGCCGTCGGGTCGTCGATCGAGGCATCCGTTCTCATCACGGCGAACCTCGTCGACCTCAAGGTGCCGCAGATCTGGGCGAAGGCCGTCTCGCAGTCGCACGGCAAGATCCTCGCCCGCGTCGGCGCGAACCACGTCATCTACCCCGAGCGCGAGGCCGGCGAGCGCGTCGCCCACCTCGTGAGCGGGCGGATGCTGGACTTCATCCGCTTCGACGACGACTTCGTGCTCGCCAAGATGTACCCGCCGAAGTTCATCCGCGGCGTCGGCCTCAACGAGTCGGGCGTGCGCTCTAAGTACAACGTGACCGTCGTGGGCGTGAAGAGCCCGGGGAAGCCCTTCCGGTACGCCGAGGCGACGACCGTCGTGACGAACCACGACCTCATCATCGTGTCGGGGACGAACACCGACATCGAGCGGTTCGCCGCCCTCGACCGCTGAGGCCGACCCGGCCCGCCCGGGGACGCGCCTCTCCGGTCCATGAGCCTGCCGAAGGCTCTCAGCTGAGCCGCGTGACGCGGTGGTCCGGCGTCGTCCCCTCGTCTCGTCGCTGCGCTCCTCGCTCGGGGACCGGGAACCGCCGCTGCGCTCCTCGCTCGGGGACCGGGAACATCCGGTCCCCGAGCGAGCGCAGCGAGAGGAGGGGACGACGGCGACCCTCTCCGGCGAGTCCGGCCGCGGCATCCGATCTCCTCGCTATTCGGTCTTGCTAAGTACCGGTACTCGGCGTTACTATCTACCAGTAGTCAGCGATACTGAGTAGCAGAAGGCGGAGGCCGATGGGCAAGCAGGAGACCGAGATGCTCAAGGGCGTTCTCGAGGGGATCGTCCTCGCCGTCCTGTCCGCCCGCGACGCATACGGATACGAGATCACGGCGTGGCTGCGCGACCAGGGCTTCGCCGACATCGCGGAGGGGACGATCTACGCGCTCCTCGTCCGCGTCGAACAGCGCGGGCTGGTCGACGTCGAGAAGGTGCCTTCGGAGAAGGGACCGCCGCGCAAGGTCTACTCGCTCAACGCGCGGGGCAAGGACTACCTCGACGAGTTCTGGAGGACCTGGAGCTTCCTCACGGACCGGCTCGACAAGCTCCGCACCGACGTTCCCCTCACGACCGATGCCGACGAGGTCGGCGAGAAGGAGAAGTGACCATGGCCGCCAAATGGATCGAAGCGATCACCGGCTCACTCGAGCAGAAGAAGCAGTACAGGCAGCTCAAGGCGCGCCTCGATGCGCTGCCGGAGCCCTACGGCAGCGCCGCGAAGGCGATGCACAGGTACTTCATGTACTACGGCGGCATCACCGACGGCGACGACCTCGTGAAGATGTTCGAGGACCTCGTGGAGCTGTGGGAACGCGCAGCCGCCGACGGCACCCCCGTCCGCGACATCGTCGGACCGGACCCCGTCGACTTCGCCGAGACGTTCGCCCAGTCGTACGGCGGCACCCGATGGATCGACAAGGAGCGCGCCCACCTCGCGAAGGCGATCGAAGACGCGGAAGGAGCGCAGGAACGATGACCACCCCATCCCTCGCCGCACCCGCCGTCCGCGTGCGCGGGATCGAGAAGTCCTTCAAGGACCTCTCCGTCCTGCGCGGCGTCGACTTCGACGTCGAGCGGGGTACGATCTTCGCGCTCCTCGGGTCGAACGGCGCCGGCAAGACGACGCTCGTCCGCATCCTCTCGACGCTGCTCGAGGCCGACGGCGGGGCGGCGAGCGTCAACGACCTCGACGTCGCGACGCGAGGCCGGGAGGTCCGCGAGGCGATCAGCCTCACGGGTCAGTTCGCAGCGGTCGACGAGGTCCTGAGCGGACGCGAGAACCTCGTGCTCGTCGCGCGACTCCGCCACCTCGACGAGCCGGGATCGATCGCCGACGGCCTGCTCGAGCGCTTCTCGCTGACCGATGCCGCCTCCCGCAAGGTCGCGACCTACTCCGGCGGCATGCGGCGACGCCTCGACATCGCGATGAGCCTCATCGGCAGCCCGGCGGTGATCTTCCTCGACGAGCCGACGACGGGTCTGGACCCCCAGGCGCGCGTCGAGGTGTGGGAGGCGATTCGGGAGCTCGCTGCGAACGGCACGACGGTGCTCCTCACGACGCAGTACCTCGAGGAGGCCGAGCAGCTCGCCGACCGGATCGCGATCCTGCACGAGGGTCGCATCATCGCGGACGGGACCCTCGCCGAGCTCAAGCGCCTGCTGCCGCCGGCGCAGGTCGAGTACGTCGAGAAGCAGCCGACCCTCGAAGAGGTCTTCCTCTCGATCGTCGGATCTGATCGCAAGAGCGACGCCGCCGACGGCGCGCGTGAGAAGTGAAGGAACGACCATGACCACGCACGTCATCGGCGATACCGCCGTCCTCACGGGCCGGTCGCTGCGCCACATCACGCGCAGCCTCGACACGATCATCACGACGGCGATAACCCCGGTCGCGATCATGCTGCTGTTCGTGTTCGTCTTCGGCGGAGCAATCGACACGGGGTCGGTGCCGTACGTCAGCTACCTGCTGCCCGGCATCCTGCTCATCACGGTCGCCTCCGGCGTCGCCTACACCTCCGCGCGCCTGTTCACAGACATGCAGAGCGGGATCTTCGAGCGGTTCCAGTCCATGCCGATCGCCCGCTCGGCGGTGCTGTGGTCGCACGTGCTCACGTCGGTCGTGGCCAACCTCACGTCGGTCGTCGTCGTCATCGCCGTCGCGCTGCTCATGGGCTTCCGCTCCGGCGCGAACGTCTTCGAGTGGCTCGCGGTCGCGGGCATCCTGATCCTCTTCACCCTCGCGCTGACGTGGCTCGCGGTCATCGCCGGCCTCTCGGCCAAGACGATGGACGGCGCCGGCGCCTTCGCCTACCCGCTCATCTTCCTGCCGTTCATCAGCTCGGCGTTCGTGCCCACCGAGACGATGCCGGGGCCGGTGCGGTTCTTCGCCGAGTATCAGCCGACCACGTCGATCGTCGACGCGATCCGCGACCTTCTGGCCGGCCAGCCTGTAGGCGGTGACATCTGGGTCGCCCTGGCATGGTGCGTCGGCATCCTCGTCATCGGGTACGGCGTCTCGATGGCTATCTACCGGCGGAAGTTCCGCTGACCGCCGTCGGTCGGCGCACCTCGTCTGCAGAGGCGTGGCGAACGAGGGCGGCAGGTGCTACCCGCCCGCGGCGAGTTCGCGGGCGCGGGCGAGCGCGGCATCCGTCGCCTCCGAGAACACGCCCGCCAGGCGCGCGCCCTGCAGCACGGCGACGGCCCGCTCCGTCGTGCCCTTGGGGCTCGTGACCTGACGGCGCAGCTCCGAGGGCCGCTCACCGGACGCCTCGAGCAGCGCCGTCGCGCCGATGAAGGTCTGCTCCGCCATAAGGCGGGCCTCCTCCTCGCTGAACCCCTTGCCGACGGCCGCCTCGGTGAACTCCTCGATGAACAGGTAGACGTATGCGGGACCTGAGCCCGAGATGGTCGAGAGGGCGTCGATCTTGGCCTCGGGGACCTCGATGACGGTGCCGACCGTCTCGAAGAGACTCCGCACGAGCGCCCGGTCGGCGGCGCTCGCCTCGGTTCCCGCGGCGAGACCGGTGACGCCGCGGCCGACCAGTGCGGGCGTGTTGGGCATGGACCGCAGCACCGGCAGTCCGGGGCCGAGGATCGACTCGAAGGTCGCGATCGTCACGCCGGCCGCCAGGCTCACCACGATCGTGCCGGGGCGAAGGCGCGGCGCGATCTCGCGGAGCAGCTCGGGCACCATCGCAGGCTTCACCCCGATGAGGACGATGTCGGCGGCGGCTGCCGCGTCCGCGCTCCCGGTCGGCTGCTGCTCGAGCGCGATCGAGGTCACCCCATCGAGGCCCTCGAAGGCAGCGGCTTTCGAGACCGAGCGGTTGGTGGCGGTGAGGCCGGACGTCGCGAGGCCGGAGCGCACCAGCCCGCGAAGGATCGCGCCGCCCATGGAGCCGGCGCCGAGGATCGCGATCGAGGGGAGCGAAGCAGGCATGACCACCATCCTACGAGCGGTGCGCGCACCGCCACCGGTCGTCGACAGCCTCCCGGTCGTCGAGTCACATCTCCGAACCCGCCGCCCTCCCCCCGCTCCCCCGCCACCGAGGGGAGGTACGCCAATAGATTGCGTCTTGACTTATATAAGTCACCACGCAATGATAAGTGGATGCACGCGCTCGACATCCTCGGAGACCCCGTCCGCCGCCGGATCATCGAGCTGCTCGCCGATGGCGAGCTGAGCGCGGGGCAGATCGGCGCCGTCATCCAGCGCGAGTTCGGCATCTCGCAGCCCGCCGTGTCGCAGCACCTCCGCGTGATCCGGGATGCCGGCTTCGCCACCGTCCGCGCCGAGGGCACGCGGCGGCTCTACGCCGTCGATCCGCGGCCGCTCCAGGCCGCCGACGCGTGGCTGGATCCGTTCCGGCGGTTCTGGCAGCCCAAGCTCGACGCCCTCGGCACCGAGCTGGCGCGCGGGCGGCGCGCACGCCGGCCGGCCGACGACAGGAAGGACGTTTCGGATGCCGCGGCATCCGCTCCCCCGGCAGAAGGCCACGATGCCGCCGACGTCGCCGACGACGGTGACGCCGACAACTGAGATCCGATGAAGGAGAAGAGCCCATGGTCGATGTGAACGCCCAGATCGCCGCCGTCGAGCGCCGAGTAGAGACGACGCAGCGCGACGGAGCGGAGGTCCGCGTGCAGCGGCTCGCCCAGGAGTACCCGTCGGACATCGCCGACGTGTGGGAGGCCGTCACCACGCCGGATCGCATCCCAAGGTGGTTCCTTCCCATCTCGGGAGACCTGAGGGTCGGCGGGCGGTATCAGTTCGAGGGCAACGCGGGAGGCGAGATCCTCGCCTGCGATCCGCCCGAGGACGGCAGAGCGTCCTACCGCGCGACGTGGGAGTACGGCGGCGGCGTGACGTGGGTGACGGTGCGGCTGGAGGCGACAGCATCCGATCGCACCCGATTCGAACTCGAGCACGTCGCGTCGGTAGCGGACGTCCCCGAAGAGGTGTGGCAGCAGTTCGGCCCGGCGGCGACAGGCATCGGGTGGGACTCCGGGCTGCTGGGCCTCGCCCTGCACCTCGGGTCCGCGGTCGACGGTCCGACGCCGGAGGAGGGCCAGGCGTGGATGCTGTCGGACGAGGGGAAGGCGTTCACCCGCGCCGCCGCCGACGCCTGGAAGGACGCGCACGTCGCGGACGGCGCCGCGCCCGAGGTCGCGGCCCGCGCCGCCGAGGCGACCGCGGCCGCCTACATGGGCGAGATGCCCGCGGAACCCGCGGAGAGCGACGGCGCCGGCGCCTGACGGGCCGGAGGGGTGAGGAGCGCGGAAGCCCTCCGGCGGGCGCGGCCGAGGTGAGACCTGAGAGTCCATTCACCCCCCGACGGGAGGGGTTTATAGTCGAGGCAGACGGGAACGCAGACGCTCCCCAGGGGATACCGAAGGACGCTCCATGACTCTCTTCGACGGCATCACAGCCCGACTCATCGACACTCCCCGATTGACGGTCAACATCCTCGAACGAGCGGGCGACGACGCCGCCACGCCGCCGGAGCGCACGGTCGTCCTCATTCACGGAAACGGCTCGTCATCGCTGTTCTGGCAGGAGGTCATGGAGGATCTCCCGAGAGACCTCCGGGCGATCGCGATCGACCTGCGCGGGTACGGCGGCACGGAGCACTCCCCCGTCGACGCGACACGGGGCGTGCGGGACTTCAGCGACGACGTGCACGCGACCCTCGCAGCGCTCGGCCTTCCGACGGCGCACTTCGTCGGCTGGTCGCTCGGCGGCGGGGTCATCATGCAGTACGCCCTCGACCATCCCACCCTGAGCCTGACGCTCGTGTCGCCCGTCTCGCCGTACGGCTTCGGCGGGACGCGTCGCGACGGGAGCCGTCTCACCGACGACGACGCCGGCTGCGGCGGCGGCGCAGGCAACCCCGACTTCGTCGAGCGACTGACCGCGCACGACACCTCGGACGAGGCGCCCACCTCGCCGCGCAATGTCTTCCGCTCGGGGTATGTCGCCCCGGGATACACCACCGATCACGAGGACGTGTGGGTCGAGTCCATCCTCTCGACGTCGACCGCGACGGGCAACTACCCGGGCGACTCGGTGCACAGCGACTCCTGGCCCGGCTTCGGCGCGGGCACCGTCGGCGTCCTCAACTCGATCGTGCCGAAGTACTTCAACACCTCCGGCATCGCCGACATCGAGCCGAAGCCCCCGATCCTCTGGGTGCACGGGACGCTGGACCCCATCGTCTCCGACACGTCGTTCTACGACTTCAACCACCTCGGCGCGCTGGGCATCGTCCCCGGCTGGCCCGGTGAGGAGGTCGCGCCCGCGCAGCCGATGGTGTCGCAGACGCGCGACGTGCTGGATCGGTACCGCGAGAAGGGCGGCGAGGTGACCGAGCTCGCACTCGAGGGGGTCGGTCACTCGGCCTTCCTGGAGCGCCCCGCCGAGTTCCGCCACGCGGTCCTCCAGGTGATCGGCTACGTGGGACACCCGGCGGAGCCGGCGCCGGCGACCGAGGCGATCATCATCCGATCGGCGGACTGACCCGGCCGGAACGCCCTCGACTCGGGCGGACGGAAGCGCTGCGACGGCGCACGTCAAGGGGGAGAAGCCGGATGCAGCGGCCTCCGTAGACTTCTCCGCATGAGTGCTTCAGGCGGCGGAAAGGCCATCCTGGCGGCGTTCCTCGCCAACATGGGGATCGCCCTGGCCAAGTTCGTCGCGTGGCTGATCTCGGGCTCCTCGTCGATGCTCGCCGAGGCGATCCACTCCGTCGCCGACTCCGGAAACCAGCTGCTGCTCATGCTGGGCGGCCGGCAGGCGCGTCGCCGGGCCGACGCGGAGCATCCGTTCGGCCACGGACGCGAGCGTTACGTCTACGCGTTCGTCGTGTCGATCATCCTTTTCTCCGTCGGCGGCCTGTTCTCGATCTACGAGGGCGTCGAGAAACTCCGCGACCCGCATGAGCTCGAGAACGTATGGGTGCCCCTCACGGTGCTCGTCATCGCCATCGTGCTCGAGTCGTTCTCGTTGCGCACGGCGGTGCGCGAGAGCAACCATGTGCGCGGGAGAGGCGAATCGTGGGTGACCTTCGTCCGGCACGCGAAGGCCCCCGAGCTGCCCGTCGTGCTGCTGGAAGACGTGGCCGCCCTGACCGGGCTCGTGTTCGCGCTGTTCGGCGTCGGCCTCACCGCGATCACGGGCGACTCCGTCTTCGACGCGATCGGCACGCTCATGATCGGCACCTTGCTCGTGCTCGTCGCGATCGTGCTCGGCATCGAGACGAAGAGCCTGCTCGTCGGTGAAGGCGCCACGCGCGCGGACTACGACCGGATCGTGGGTGCCATCGGAAGCGGCGGCGAGATGGAGAAGCTCATCCACATCAAGACGCTGTACCTGGGGCCCGACGAGCTCCTGGTCGCGGCCAAGCTCGGATTCACCTCGAACCGCCCGCTGGGCGACGTCGCAGCCGACATCGACGCCATCGAGGCACGCATCCGCGAGGCGGTTCCCGCTGCCCGAGTGATCTACCTCGAGCCGGACATCGTGCGTCAGGGCACGGCAGCGGCGCCCGCCCCGACCGAGCAGATCGTCCTGAAGTCCGAGAACTGACGGCGCGCGGCGATGGAGTACTGCATCTTCGTCGAGCCCCAGCTCGGCGCCTCGTACGGCGACCAGCTGGCGTTCGCACAGGCCGCCGAGCGGCTCGGGTTCGACGGCTTCTTCCGCTCGGACCACTACATGCGCTCGGGGCGCGATCAGCGTCTGCCCGGCCCCACCGACGCCTGGACGACCCTCGCGGGACTCGCCCGGGAGACCTCGCGGATCCGGCTCGGCACGCTCGTCTCGTCGGTCACGTTCCGGCATCCCGGAATCCTCGCCGTGCAGGTGGCCCAGGTGGACGAGATGTCCAGCGGACGCGTCGAGCTCGGCCTCGGAGCCGGCTGGATGGAGCAGGAGCACCGCGCCTACGGCATACCGTTCCCCGCGAAGCGGTTCGGCATCCTCGAGGAGCAGCTCGCCATCGTGACGGGCCTCTGGCGGACGCCCGTCGACGAAACCTTCTCGTTCGAGGGCGATCATCACCGGCTCGAGGAGTCGCCCGCGCTCCCCAAACCTCAGCAGGAGCGCGTCCCCGTCATCGTCGGCGGGCGCGGCCCCCGTCGCACGCCCGAGCTCGCGGCCCGGTACGCCACCGAGTTCAACCTCGGCTTCCCCGCCCTGGAGGAGATCCCGCAACGGCTGGCGAATCTCCGCGCCGCCTGCGCCCGGGTCGGTCGGGACCACGAATCGCTCAAGCTCTCGCTGGCGATGTCGACGTTCGCCGGCGCCGACGACGCGGAGATCGGTCGCCGGGCCGCGAAGCTCGACCGCACGGCGCGGGAGGTGCGCGACGGCGTCAACATCGTCGGCGACGCCGCCGAGATCGGCGAGCGGATCGCCCGCTACGCCGAGCTCGGCATCCAGCGCGTGTACTTCCAGCTCCTCGATCTGCAGGACCTCGGACACGTCGAGTACCTCGGTGCCGAGGTGCTCCCCCACCTGCCTCGCTGACGCAGCGGCGCGCTCAGCGAAGCGGATCGAAGAAGCGCCGCAGGAGAGCGGATGCCTCGTCCTCGCGCACGCCCGCCACGACCTCGGCCCGGTGGGGCAGGCGGCGGTCGCGCACGACGTCGTACATCGAGCCCGCTGCTCCGGCCTTTTCGTCCCACGCGCCGAAGACGAGCCGCCGGATCCGCGCCTGGAGCAGCGCGCCCGCGCACATGAGGCACGGCTCGAGGGTCACCACGAGCGTGCAGTCGGACAGGTTCCACGTGCCGAGGGCGGCCGCGGCGGCGCGGAGCGCGATGATCTCGGCGTGCGCCGTCGGGTCGTCGGTGGCCTCGCGGAGGTTGCGGCCCTCGCCGATGACCGCGCCCGAGGCATCCGTCACCACCGCCCCGACGGGCACATCGCCCTGGGCGCCCGCGGCGGCTGCGAGGGTCAGTGCGCGGTCCATCGCGGCGAGATCTGCGCGGTCGTGGATCACAGTCCGAGACTAGGGCCCAGTACCCTGAGCGTATGCGCCTGCACGTCGCCGACCACCCTCTCATCACCCACAAGCTCACGGTGCTGCGCGACGCGCGCACGACCTCGCCGGTGTTCCGCCAGCTGACCGAAGAGCTCGTGACGCTCCTCGCCTACGAGGCGACGCGCAGCGTGAGAGTGGCGCCGATCGAGATCCAGACTCCCGTGACCACCACGACCGGGGTGAAGATCGGCGAGCCGCGGCCGCTCGTCGTGCCGATCCTGCGGGCCGGGCTCGGGATGCTGGAGGGCATGGTCAAGCTCCTGCCCACGGCCGAGGTCGGCTTCCTCGGGATGGTGCGCAACGAAGAGACGCTCGAGCCGTCGACCTACGCCGAGCGCCTTCCCGACGACCTCAGCGACCGGCAGTGCTTCGTCCTGGACCCGATGCTCGCGACCGGCGGATCGCTGGGGGCGGCGATCGACTTCCTCTTCACGCGCGGCGCGCAGGACGTGACCGCCATATGCCTGCTCGGCGCACCCGAGGGAGTCGCCGCCATCGAGCGCCAGGTCGACGGGCGGGACGTCACGCTCGTGCTCGGCGCGCTGGACGAGCGTCTCAACGACAAGGGCTACATCGTGCCGGGGCTCGGCGACGCCGGCGACCGGCTCTACGGCACCGTCTGACCCTCGCGGCTGAACGCTGGGCGTCGGTCCCCGCGGGTGCCGAGATCGCACGGATCACCGTCCGGCGGCTCGTGCACCCGTCATTCGTGCGATCCGGACGGGTTTCGCCAGGGTCCGGACGGGGCTCGGCCGTGCGATCGGACGGGGCCCGGCGGTGCGATCCGGATAGCCCTCCGGCGCGACGCTTGCGCGTGGCTTTCGACCAGGATGCCGGGGGTCGGGGCGGCGGAACGCCCGTGGTGCGTCGACCGGCCGGAGAGCGGGGCCATCGCACCCCCGACAGACAAGTGGTGCGGCACCCGCCCCTCGCCGAACGGGTACCGCACCTGCGTCGTGATGACGCTTTCCCAGATTATGCGGGTCGGGAAAATGTCCCTAAGGGGTTGACATCGGAGAACCGGCCCGTTAGCCGGCGGCGTCCGAAATGAGCCTCGCGAAACCGCTCAGACGAGCGACCCCCTCGGGCGTCCGGGGAAGGTCGTCGAGCAGTCCCGGCGCGTAGACCACGTAGGCGGTGTGCTTCGCTCGCGAGATGCCGACGTTGAGCCGGTTGCGCAGCAGCAGGAACTCCAGACCGCGCGGCGCATCGCGTCCGGAGGAGGCGGCGAGGGAGAGGATCGCGACGACCGCCTCCTGCCCCTGGAACCGGTCGACGGTGCCGACCGGGACGTCGGCGAAGCCTGCGGCGGCGAGCGCGCGCTCGACCTCGACCTGCTGCGCGTTGTACGGGGTCACCACGATGATGTCGCTCTCCTCGAGCGGACGAGGCGGGAGCGCTGTGGCGTGACCGTCGTCGTCGGTCGCGGCATCCGTCCACTCCCTCCCCACGAGATCGCGCACGAGCGCGACGACCGCGCCCGACTCCTCCGCAGACGAGGTCGAGTTGCCGTGGTGGCGTACCGGCAGGGCACGCACGCCGGGCATCACTCCCGCCAGCGTGCGCAGCGCGGCGGAGGGGTGGGACGCCAGCTCGCCGCGGTACGACAGGCGCGACACCGGCTCGGCGACGGCCGGATGCATGCGCCACGTGCGGCCGAGGAAGTACCCGTACTCGGGCGGCACGACGTCGGCGCCGTCCATGACCCAGCCGAGGGCGGACGTGTCGACGGGTTCGGGGTGCGTGCCCTGGCTCACCTGCGGCAGCTGCTGCGGGTCGCCGAGCAGCAGCAGGCGCGGCGCGGCCAGCGACACGGCGATCGTCGAGGCGAGCGAGAACTGCCCGGCCTCGTCGATGACGAGGAGGTCGAGACTGCCACGGGGAACGCGACCCTCGTGGCCGAAGTCCCACGCGGTGCCGCCGAGGACGTACCCGCCGGACTGCTCGGCGACCCACGCGGCGACGCCGTTCTTCGGGATCGCCGTGAACGAGGTGTCGTCGGCCGAGGCGTGCTTCGGCGCCTTCGCGACCTGCTGCGGGGCGACCCCCGCCGCCACGATGCGGTCGAGCATGTTCTCGATGACCGCGTGAGACTGCGCGACGACGCCGACCTTGTACCCGTGGTCGCGAACGAGCCGGGCGATGACGTGCGACCCGACATACGTCTTGCCGGTGCCCGGAGGCCCCTGCACGGCGAGGTAGCTGCGATCGAGATCGAGGATCGACCGCGTGATCGCCTCGACGTCGTCGCCGCCGGCCGCGACGACAGCACCATTGAGCCCCTGATCTCGCCGAAGGGTCCGCGGCGGGCGCCGGCGAAGGATGTCGGTCGCGGGGTCGTTCGGAAGATCGGGCGATGCGGCGATCACCGCGTCGGCCCACGCGTCGATCGCCGATTGCTGATTGCCCGCCCGCGGTGGCGCGGCCGGGGTCAGCGCGAGCGGCAGTTCCGACCACGTGAGACCTTCGACGGCGTACTCCTCGACCAGTGCGCCGTCGTCGAGCACCTCGACGACTGTGACGCGTCGATCCGCGTGGATCCAGCGGGGCGACGGCTCGAAGGGGAACGGCGCGGGCAGGTCGTAGAGGGCGAAAGGGTTCGATCCCTCGCTGAGCCTCGTGCCGGGGGCGACCTCGCCGCGCAGCTCGAGGATCCGCCGGTCGGTGCGCTGACCTTCGCCGCGGTGCCAGTCCTCCACGACACGGCAGCGGGCGGCGTCGAGGATCACGACGTCGCGCGCGTCCTCCCAGACCGACAGCGGCTCGCGCAGCCGCAGGAAGTGGGTGGCCCAGAAGGTCTTGGCCTCCCGCGGGTAGTAGTCGATCGCGGCGGCGCCGAGGCGAAGCGATCGGGCCGCAGCCGAATCCTCGGGCAGGCGCTCGGCGAGCGACGACAGGGTGAGCGCACGCACCGACGGCTCGTACGCCGTCTCGCCGGGCTCCGCCTCGGGCGACGGTCTCAGCCCGGCCTCGCGGGCGCGGTCGACGAGCCAGTCGCGCAGGCGCCGGGTAGAGACGCAGTCGTAGCGGTTGTAGTCGGCCAGATCATCGAGGATGCCCCGTGCCGCGGCATCCTGCCCATCGTCCTCGAGCGCCCTCGCCTGGACGTACTTGACGATCGAGTCGTCGCCCTTCTGAACATCGCTCGTGCGCACCTCGGCGCCCATATAGAGCGGCTCGAGCTTCTTGATCGAGTACGAGCGCGACCCCACCCGCAGCGCCCGGCGCACGATGGGGTAGAGGTCGACGAAGACGCCGTCGCGCAGCAGTCGGTCGACGTCGCTCTCACGGGTGCCGTGCCGCGCCGCCATCGACAGCAGGTGCGTCGGCTCGTAGGGAGCGTAGTGATAGATGTGCATGCCGGGGTGCTGCATCCGCCGCAGGTTCACGAGGTCGATGAAGCGCTCGAGCGCCTGGCGCTCCTGCGCGAAGGAGTGAGCCCACAGCGCCGAGTACCGCTCGTCGAGGTCGACGAAGCCGAAGAGGTAGTCGAGGCCCCACTGCACCGGATCGCCGGGCAGCGCCGGAGTCTCGGTGTACAGCGGGTCGCCCTCGAAGTCGAAGAAGAGGTCGCCGAGATCGGGACGCGGAAGCGCGCCGAGGGCCTTCGGATGGACGACCTCGTAGGTGGGAACCGGCACGGGCGGCGCGGCGACGAGCGTGGCCGTCGCCGTCGGCGCCGGCGCCTCGGCCAGCTCGGCGACGGGCTGCAGTCCCGGGATGGGCTCGATGACCGGCACCGGCTGCACGGCGGCGACCGGGGCGATGAGGGGCGGGATGCCGAGACCCGCCGGACTCTCGAGCTGGAGTCGAGCCTGCGTGCGCAGCATCGCGAACGTGTCGGGGCTCATGTGGTCGGGCGCTGACGCGGCGCCGGCGAGCGCGTCGATCGTGGTCATCCCGGCAGCGCGCAGCCGCTCCCGCTGGATCGGGCGCATACCGGCGACGAGCAGCAGATCGCGGTGCGCGATGACTTCGGCGTCGCACGTTGCGCACCGTCCGCACGCGATGACGCCGAGTTCTCCGCGGTCGTCGCCCCACGCGATCGCGGGGCCGGCGGCGCCGAGATCGAGCCGACGGTCGGCCACGAGCGCGCGCAGACGCTCGCGCCGCAGCTCGAAGACGGGAAGGAGATCGGATGCCTCGTGCTCGCTCACCGTACCGTCGCCGAGGAGCAGCTCGACCCTCCTGGACCGGGCCACGCCCAGCCGATCGAGCTGCGCGACGTAGGCAGCGAGCTGCATGAGCGCCGTCACCCGGGCATGCCGGGCGAGCTTCGTGTCCTGAACGATCCACGGGCCCGTCGGCTCGCCGTCCCGCTCCGTCCCCGATCGGCCGCCCTCGGCCGCCGAGGTCGTCGGGGTCGTCGAGGTCGTCGAGGTCGTCGAAGACTCGCGGAGCAGGAAGTCGGCGAAGCCGACGAACTCGCTCGTCGCGAACGCGGCCTGGTACACGACCACGGCGTCGGACGCGAGGGCGGCGTTCGTGAGCTCGACCGCGCGGGCGAGGGCCTCGGCATCCGTCGACCGCGTCTCGGGGATCTCGACGACCTTGTCGCCGTACCGCGCCCGATACTCCGCGAGCACGCGGCGCTCGTGCTCGCCGCCGAGCAGGCCCGCGCGCACCAGCGTCGCGTCTTCGGGCTCGTCGACGGCCGCCACGCGCCCGAGCTTCGCGTCGATCGCACGCAGCCACGCGAACTCGCACTCGGCGGCGGCCTTGAGGTCGCTCGCGCTCCAGACGATCCGGCCTTCGTCCTCGATGTATCGCATGGTCCCCTTCCGTCTCTCGACCCTAGCCGCGGCCCCCGACACCTCATCCGCCGCGGCCGATGCGTGGTGGGGGAAGCGCTGGAGCGCCGAAGACGACGGGCACCGGATGTGCGAGAACGACCGGCCTCGGAGATCCGGCCCGTTTCGTCTCGCTCCGCTCGCTCAACGACCGGGCGCACGACCGGCCTCGGAGATCCGGCCCGTTTCGTCTCGCTCCGCTCGCTCAAGGACCGGGGCACGACGGCCCCGCAGGGCCGACCGCTCCTGCCAGACTGGGGACATGAGCCTCCCCTTCGAGAGCGCGTACCGCCATGGCTTCGCGCGCGTCGCGGCGAGCACCGTCCCGCTCGTGATCGCCGATCCGGCGGCCAACGCCGAGACCGTCCTCGCGAGTGCTCGCGAGCTCAGCGAAGACAACGTCGCGGTCGCCGTCTTCCCCGAGCTGTGCCTCACCGGCTACTCGGTCGAGGACCTCTTCCTGCAGGATGCCGTGCTCGACGGCGTCGTGAGGGCGATCGAGCGGCTGGTCGAGGCATCCGTCGACCTTCTTCCGCTCATCGTCGTAGGGGCCCCGCTTCGCCATCGGAACCGCCTCTTCAACTGCGCGGTCGTCATCCATCGCGGCGAGCTGCTCGGCGTGGCGCCGAAGTCGTACCTGCCGAACTACCGCGAGTTCTACGAGCGCCGCTGGTTCGCACCCGGCGACGACCAGCAGCTCGAAGACATCCGGGTCGGCCGCCTCGAGGCGCCGTTCGGACCGGACCTGCTGTTCGAAGCGCTCGACATCCCCGGCCTCGTCGTGCACGCCGAGGTCTGCGAAGACGTGTGGGTGCCGATCCCGCCGTCCTCATCGGCTGCGCTCGCCGGAGCGACCGTGCTCCTCAACCTGAGCGGCAGCCCCATCACGATCGCGCGGGCCGAGGACCGCAAGAACCTGTGCCTGTCGCAGTCGCTGCGCTGCCTCGCGGCCTATGCCTACGCCGCCGCGGGAATGGGCGAGTCCACGAACGACGTCTCATGGGACGGCCAGACGATGATCTACGAGGGCGGGCTGCTCCTCGACGAGACCGAGCGCTTCCCCGACGGCCCGCGTCACAGCATCGCCGACATCGACCTCGACCGCCTGCGTCAGGACCGCCTCCGCCAGGGGACGTTCGACGACAACCGCCGCACGCGCGAGCCCTACTTCCGCGTCGTCCACTTCGAGCTCGACCCGCCGGTGGCCGACACCGGTCTGAGGCGACCCCTCGACCGGTTCCCGTTCGTGCCCGACGATCCCGAGCGCCTCGCGCTCGACTGCTACGAGGCCTTCAACATCCAGGTGTCCGGACTCATCCAGCGGATGCGGGCGATCGGCGACCCGAAGCCCGTCATCGGCGTGAGCGGCGGGCTCGACTCGACCCACGCGCTCCTCGTGGTCGCCCGCGCGATGGACCGCATGGAACGGCCGCGCAGCGACATCCTCGCCTACACGATGCCTGGCTTCGCGACCAGCGAGCACACGAAGTCGAACGCCATCGCGCTGGCCGAGACGATCGGCGCATCGATCGAGACGATCGACATCCGTCCCGCGGCGACGGAGATGCTGGAGCGCATCGGGCACCCCTTCGCCGAGGGCGAGCCGGTGCACGACATCACGTTCGAGAACGTGCAGGCGGGCCTGCGCACCGATTACCTGTTCCGCCTGGCCAATCAGAACGGCGGGATGGTCATCGGCACGTCCGACCTGTCCGAGCTCGCACTCGGCTGGGCGACCTACGGCGTGGGCGATCAGATGAGTCACTACGCGGTGAACGCCGGCGTTCCCAAGACGCTCATCCAGCACGTGATCCGGTGGGTCGTCTCGCAGGAGGGGCACGAGGGCGGTTCGACCGACCTCAGCCCTCGCGCGCGGGAGGTGCTGCAGTCGGTGCTCGACACCGAGATCAGCCCCGAGCTGGTGCCGGCCGGGCAGGACGGCAGGATGCAGTCCACCGAGGACCGCATCGGCCCGTACGCGCTGCACGACTTCGCGCTCTACTGGATCCTCCGCTTCGGGATGCGCCCCTCCAAGATCGCGTTCCTCGCGGAGCAGTCCTGGAGGGATCAGGATGCCGGGGCCTGGCCCCCCGGCTTCCCCCAGGAGGATCGCTACGCCTACGACCTGCCGACGATCGTGAAGTGGCTCAGGGTCTTCCTGCAGCGCTACTTCGCGTTCGCCCAGTTCAAGCGCTCCGCGATCCCGAACGGGCCGAAGGTCTCGCCCGCGGGGTCGCTCTCCCCGCGCGGCGACTGGCGCGCACCCTCGGACGGCAACGCGAACGCGTGGCTCGCGGAGCTGGATGCCGCCCTGCCGCAGGACGCGGCGAAGGACTGAGGCACGCTCACCGACGACCCGGAGCGCGCCCGAACGCGATGAGCGACTCGGCGGCGTCGATCACCGTCTCCCGCATCGGCCGTCGTCGCCAGCCGAGCTCGCCCCGCGCCCGCGCCGACGACACCAGGATCGGCTGATCCAGCAGCGGCACGGCGAGCCGGAGCGAGGGATTGACGAGTGCGCCCGCTCGCACGACGAACGCGGGCAGCTCGGCGGTCGGCACCCGGTAGCCGCGCGGTCGGTACTCGGCGGCCAGGATCTCGGCGATCTCGCTCAGCCACGTCGCGTCCCCCGCGACGATGTACCGGTGGCCGGCCGCCTTCACCTTCTCGAGCGCGAGCCGGTGCGCGATCGCGACGTCCCGCACGTCGACGACGGAGAAACCCATGTGGGGCATCGCCGGAATCGTCCGCGCGAGCAGCTGATCGACGACGTCCATCGAGGTGTTGGTTCCCGCGCGCTGCAGCGGCCCGAGCACGAAGCCCGGGCAGATCGTCACGAGCTCGAGCTCCGACCCCGCGGCGACCTCCCAGGCCGCGCGCTCGGCGAGGGTCTTGCTCGCCTCGTACGGCTCGCACCTCTCGACGATCGACCAGTCCTCCTCGGTGCGCACGCGGCCGTCGCGGAGGTCGTGCCCGCCCAGCACGGCGGCGATCGACGACGTCATGACGACGCGCTCGGCGCCGGCGGCGATCGCGGCGCGGAGCACCCGCTCCGTGCCGTCGACGGCCGGCCGGATGACCTCGTCGGGGTCGCGCGGGCGCGATTTCGGCAGCGGAGAGGCGACGTGGATGACCGCGATCGCGCCCCGCAGCGCCTCGGACCAGCCGTCGTCGGCGTCGAGGGAGGCCTCGACGAGGTCGAAGGCGTATCCCTCCTCGCGGGCGACCGCGCGGAGGTGGTCGACGTCCGCTCGGGAGGAGTCGCGCACCGTCGCACGCACGTCGTAACCGTGGCGGAGCAGCTCGGAAATGACGTGCCCGGCGATGAAGCCGGTCGCTCCCGTGACGAGGATGGGCCGTTCGCGAGACATCTCCGCCTCCGGCCCCGCTGTGGGGCTACGCCTCGTTCCCGTACGCGAGGGTGATGATCCACCCGTCGCGCGAAAGGTCCACCAGGGAGTAGTGCACCGGACGGTCGGGGATCCAGCCCTTGTTCCGCGACAGGTCGAGGCGCACGTAATCCGGCTTCACGCGCACTCCGCGGCCGTCCGCCTCGCGCACGGCCTGCACCTTCGTCCAGTGCGACAGCAGCGCGGGGAGGTCGTCGTTGTCGAAGAGGTGCGAGTGGCGCTTCATCTCCGACGTGGTGGCATCGTCGGGGTGCGCGTCGCGCAGGTCGAGGCCGACCTTGACACCGGGCTCGGCGACGGCGGCGACGGTCGCGGCGCGGAAGCTCGCCGTGCGGATCTCCAGCGGAACCTCCTCGTCGTCGACCTCGGCGAACAGCTGCGTGTGGAAGCCGAACTGCGCGGGAGCCTCTCGCTCGATGCGCACGGACTTCTCCTCGACGCCCAGGCGCGACGCGACGAGCTGCCGAGCGAGGATCCGCTTGCGGTCGTGCTCGGTGAGCTTCGGGTCCCACCCCAGGCGGGCTCCGATGCCGGAGGGTGTGTCGAGGAGAACGGATTCCATCGAGAAGCCTCTTCCTGCGGGGGGCGAGCCGCACCTTCATCCTGACGCATCGGGTCGCGCCTCGCACCGGTACCCGCCGTAGTTCGTGGCCGCGGCGCTGGCGGCCGTCAACCCCCGTCGCAGCATCCGTTCCCCGGTGCGAGACTGCGACATCATGGACGGGTTCGCGGCGGTCGACTTCGAGTTCGCCCGGCAGGTGCTGCAGCGCGGGATCGCGGCGCTCTACATCGTGGCGTTCGTCTCGTCGCTCAACCAGTTCCGCGCGCTCCTCGGCGAGCGCGGGCTCCTGCCGGCGCCGGATCTGCTCGAGTGGGCGCGCTCGTCGCGGTCGCGGGGGCGGATGCTGCGCCCCACCCTCTTCCTCCGGTTCCGTTACACCGACAAGCGCCTGGCGGCCCTCTGCTGGGCGGGCATCCTCGTCGGGGCGGCGCTGGTCGCCGGGCTCCCCCAGCTCGGGCCCCCGTGGGTGCCGATGGTGTGCTTCCTCGCCGTGTGGTTCGGCTACATGTCGATCGTCTCGATCGGCCAGACGTTCTACGGGTTCGGGTGGGAGATGCTCCTCCTCGAAGCCGGGTTCCTCGCTGCGTTCCTCGGCTCGAACGGCGAGCCGCCGCCGACGCTCGTGATCGTGCTGTTCTGGTGGCTCCTGTTCCGCCTCGAGTTCGGCGCCGGGATGATCAAGATCCGCGGCGGGCGCGAGTGGCGCGACCTCACGGCGCTGACGTACCACCACGAGACGCAGCCCATGCCCGGGCCGCTCAGCCGCCAGGCGCATCTTCTGCCGCGATGGTTCCACCAGGGCGAGGTCCTGGGGAACCACTTCGCGCAGCTGGTCGTGCCGTGGTTCGTCTTCGCACCGCTGCTGGGCCTCGTGCTGCCCGGGCCGGCACCTGCGATCGTGGGGGCGGTCGCGGCATCCATCATCGTCGCCACCCAGGCGTGGCTCGTCGTCACCGGCAACTTCGCGTGGCTCAACTGGGCCACGATCGTCATCGCGTTCGCGGGATTCGGCATTCCGGGCATCGGCGCCGCGTCCGCTCGCGCGCCGTCCGACCTGCCCTTGCTCGTGAACGGGATGCCGCTGTACTGGGTCGTGATGACGACGGCCGTGTTCGTGCTCTACCTCGCGATCAGCTGGCCCGCCGCGCAGAACCTCGCGGCTCGGCGGCAGCTCATGAACGCGAGCTTCAACCGCTGGCAGCTCGCCAGCGCCTACGGCGCCTTCGGCACCGTGACGAAGCGGCGCATCGAGTACGTGGTCGAGGGGACCGCCTCCGACGACCCCGACGACGACGATTGGCTCGAGTACGGCTTCAAGGGCAAGCCGGGCGATGTGCGCCGCATCCCGCGGCAGTGGGCGCCCTATCACCTGCGGCTGGACTGGCTGATGTGGTTCCTTCCGCTCGGCCGATCGCTCGAGGACTGGTTCCTGACGTTCCTCATGAGGTTGCTGGAATCGGATGCCGCGACCCTGCGGCTGCTGGCCCGCGATCCCTTCGCCGGCGAGCGCCCGCGCGCGATCCGCGTCGTGTCGTACCACTACCGCTTCTCGACCCGAGCGGAGTTCCGTGCCACGGGCGAGCGCTGGGTGCGCGACGAGCCGCGCCTCCTCGTGCGCCCCCTCCGCCTGCGGGACTGAGAGGCACCCTTCCGGTCGAGGAGCGAGCGAAGCGGGACCCAGAGCCTCCGACCGACGCGCGACTCCCTACGACGCCCACTGGGTGGTCGGCCACGTGATGGCGGCGAGTCTCGCCTGCCCCGTGATCGACGGGTGGAAGTAGTCGCGGGTCGAGATGTCGGCTTTGGTGAAGGCGTAGTTCGCGACCGCGTAGTTGTCGAAGCGGCACTTCGCCGTCGCGGCGCAGACGGCCGCGAGGGCGGCGTTGAACTCGTTGACCCGCTGCTGTACGGCGTTGCGGCGATTGACGTCGGCGGCGTTCGTGCTCGACGGATTGGCCAGCAGCGACTGGCAGATGCCCAGGCTCGCCCACGTGAGTCGGGCGGTGAAGCTCCCCTTGTTGAGCTCGTACATCCTCAACAGGTTCGGGATCGACGCCACGAAGATCTCCGGCTGATTCGCGCCGGCCGCGAGCGTCGAGAGGCCGGCCTGCACGTTGGCCGTGAAGGTCGCGACCGACGTCATCCCGGCGACGGTCTTGGTGCACGCGTCGTTCGCGCCGATCTCGATCGTGACGTACTGCGCGCCCTGCGAGACCGCGCGCGACGCCTGCGTGGCGAGTGCCGAGGACAACGACGAACTGACGGCGTCGTTGTAGGCGACGAGCGACGTCGCCCCCGCCGCACGCAGTCGCGCCGCGTGCGACACGACGGACGTGGTCGTTCCCGTCGACCAGCTGTTCGCCGGACACGACAGCAGCGCCGAGCACGTCATGGCGGCCTGCGAGATGGAATCGCCCAGCGCCGCCATGCGGGCGGGAAGGGCCGGTGCGGCCGACGCGGCCGACGAGGCGAAGAGCGAGCCGACGGCGATCACGCCGGCGAGGACAGCGGCCAGGGCGCGTCGCCCGGCCTTGGATACGCGCATGAGTCCCCCAGGACAACTCAGGTCGGCGGGTGGGCCACTCGTCCGTGAGTCGTCCGCGGCACCGGCGGTGTAGGCGTGACCGGTCCGGAGCGGACCGATCTGGCGCACAACCTATACCCGCGTCGAGCGGCTGACAACGGCGCGCCCCGCCCCGCGTGGAAACGGCGCTCCGGGCGGAACCTCGGAGCGCCGTTTCTCCCCCAGCGCCATTGCGCTTCCTGACTCTGCTGCGTGGACAGGAAACCGTTGTCGTGCACGGCCGGACGGCCGCGCGCAAGTCGCATCGTTGAAGACCCGTCGGGCGGGCCGGTCTCCGCGGAAACGATATACCGGACCATCGCGTGGGCACAATGACGACTTCTGCGCTGCGACCGGACGGGAAAGCCCGGCAGGCTGGACCGGGGTTCCCGCGAGCGTCCCGGGGATCGTCGAGGGCGTCGGCGCCCGCGGGTCAGGCGAGCGCGCCGGCTGAGACGACCTGCGCCCGGACCACGCTCGGTCCCCGAGGTGTCGCCTCGACCACGAGCTGGGCCGGGAGCTGCTCCTTCATCGCCTCGACGTGGCTGATGACGCCGACCGTGCGACCGCCCTGGCGGAGCTCGTCGAGCGTGCGCATCGCGAGCTCGAGCGTGTCGCCGTCCAGGGAGCCGAATCCCTCGTCGATGAAGAGAGTGTCCAGCCGCACACCGCCGGCGCGGGACGTGACGACCTCGGCGAGCCCCAACGCGAGCGCGAGCGACGCGAGGAAGGTCTCACCCCCCGACAGGGACTGTGCCGGTCGCGGCATGCCGGTGAAGGAGTCGAAGATCTCGAGGCCGAGCCCGGATGCCGCGTTGCGCGCGGCCCGCGCGTCAGTGTGCTGGATCAGGTAGCGCCCCGCCGACATCTCCGACAGCCGCAGGTTGGCGGCCTCGACGATCTCTTCCAGCTCCGCCGCCAGCACGAAGGCCTCGAGCGTCATCCGCAGGGTGTTCGGCGGGCGCCCGGCGACCGCGTTCGCCAGTCTCGCGATGACGGATGCCTCGGCCGCGAGCACCTCGATGCCCGCGTGCTCTGCCTCCGCCCGCGAGAGCAGGTCGCGCACGCGGGCCGCGAGCTGCTCTGTTCGGAGCATCGCCTGAGCCGCCGCCGACCAGCGGCTTCGCGCGGTCTCGAGGGCGGCCGCCGCCGCGGCGACGTCGATGTGCTCGTCGGGCACGCCGGCGAGCTCCAGTTCGAGCTCGCGCAGCCTGTCGCGCTCGGCGCGCAGCGCCGCGTCGTG
Organism: Microbacterium sp. BK668; assembly: GCF_004362195.1. Lineage (NCBI taxonomy): Bacteria > Bacillati > Actinomycetota > Actinomycetes > Micrococcales > Microbacteriaceae > Microbacterium > Microbacterium sp. BK668. The sequence continues at coordinate 1,506,840 of NZ_SNWG01000001.1, read as the reverse complement.
GGCGCGGATGTCCTCGTCGAGTCGGGCACGCGTCGCCGCATCGCGGAGAGCCGCCGTCGCCGCGATCACCGCATCGTCCGGGCCCGCCGTCTTGTCGCCGGTGAACATGGATGCCGCCACCCGGGCATCGCGGTCGGCGCGGGCCTCGGCATCCTGAACCCGCGCCGTCGCGGTCCGGTCGAGGGCATCCGTCAGCGCGCCGGCGGCGTCGCGGAGCGTCGCGGCCGCGGCGATCCGCTCCGCGACCGTCGCGAAGCCGCCTCGCGCCGATGACACCGCCGCCCGAGCAGCCTCGGCCTCCGCCGACTTCGCCGCCAGCGCCTCGCGGGCGGCGGCCAGGGCGGCGGCGAGCTCCTCGCGCTCAGCGGCGGCCGCGGCATCCATCGCGACGAGCTCGACGCGCTCCGCGGCGAGCCGATCGCACAGCACGACGGCCGCTTCGACGTCGCGGAGGAGTGCATCGGCCTGCTTCCGCGCGATGGTCAGCTCGGCGACGGCTCCGCCCCCGGCCCGCGCGCTCGCCGCGGCGTGCGCCTCGCGCGCCGCGCGCGCCAGCTCGGCGGCCTCGGTCTCGATGCCGGCAGCGCGATCACGCGCTCGCTCCACGGCGGCGAGCAGATCGTCGGTCACCGGCTCGTCGACGGGCTCCGCGGGATGAGGGTGAGCGGTCGCCCCGCATACGGCGCACGGCTCGCCCTCGACGAGGCCGGCCGCGAGCTCCGCCGCGTGCCCGGCAAGCCGTCGGCGGAGGAGCTGCGTGACAGCGGAGCGGGCGTGATCGTGCGCTTCGACGGCGTCGAGACGATCGGCGTCGGCCGCTCGCAGCGCCTCGGCGAGTTCCTCGGCTTCTCGCGCCGCGTCGAGCCTCAGCTCGATCCCGGCGAGCCGTTCACGAGCGGCGCCAACCGATCCCGCCGCTTCCCGCGCCGGCGCGAGCTGCGCGTCGAGCGCCGCAAGCGCGTCGGGGAGCTGGGCCCGGGCGGCGTCCAGCTCCGCGACGACCGCCGCCTGCTCCTCGATCCCGGCGGCGTCGCGGGCGAGTGCGGCCTCCAGCGGAGCGAGAGCCCGCTCGGTCTCGGCAGCGCCCGCCCACACGGCGAGATCGCCCGTGAGCCGCGCGATCCGGGCGCGGAGCGACGCGGCATCCGTCTCGCCGGCCGCGTCGTGCGCGAGCCAGCCCGTCCTCGCCGCCTCCTCCGCTCGCAACGCCGAGGCGAGGGCCTCCGCGGCCCGACGCGCGGTCTCGATCGGTGCGCGCACGGCCTCGGCCGCGAGGGCGCGTTCGAGCTCGAGGCGACCGGCCGCGATGCGCGGAGCGTCGGCTTCGAGACGCGCGAGAGCCACGCGCGAACGAGTCCGGCGCTCCTGCGCCTCGCGCAGCTCCTTCGCCGCCGCGAAAGACGCCTGCGCCTCTCGATGGGCCGCGTCGGCGTCGTCCGCCTCTCGAGCGAGCGTCTCGACGCGGTAGTCCGCGCGCTGCAGGCCGCGGCGCAAGTCTTCGAGCCGCTCCGCGACCGATCGGCGCCCCTCCGCGGCCTCGCCCTCGAGGGCGTGCTCCCTCAGCACCTTCTCGGCCTCGCCCAGGAGCAGCTCGACGAGCTCCCCGCCCGACGAGACGGCGGCCTCGGCATCCTTGCGCCGCTGATCCAGCGCGGACTGATAGTCCTCGTACGTCCGGGTGCCGAACAGCCGGCGCAGGAGCTTCTGCCGATCGTCGCTGCGGGCGAGCAGGAACTCGGCGAAGCGGTTCTGCGCCAGCAGGATCACCTGCAGGAACTGCTGCTGGTTGAGGCCCAGCAGCTCGTCGACGGCGTGCGCGACGTCGACGGGGCGCGCGGCGCGGCCGATCCAACGCCCGTCGACCTCCTCGAGCAGCTCGGCGCGGTGCGGCTCGGTCGTCATCCCGGTGCCGCGCAGCTTGGGCCGCTCGTACTCCGGCGAGCGCGTGAGCCGCCATCGCCCTCCCGCGGCGCTGAACTCGAGGGTGACGGATGTCGGGTCCTCCGGCGCACAGTGATCGCTGCGCAGGCGCCGGTCGGCGCCGTCGTACCGCGGCGCGGAGCCGTACAGCGCGAAGCAGACGCCGTCGAGCACGCTCGACTTCCCCGCGCCCGTGCGTCCGGCGATGAGGAAGATGCCGTCGTCGGCGTAGGCGTCGAAGTCGACGGTCTGCCGCTCGCGGAACGGGCCGAAGCCCTCCAGCTCGAGTCGGTGCAGCTTCACGCGGTGGCCTCCGCGAGGGCGTGCTCGCCGATGAGGTCGCGGATGACCTCGAGCTCGGCATCCGTCGCACCCTCCCCCGCGCGCACATGGACGAGAAAGGCGTCGAAGAGCTCGACGTCGCTGCGCGCGTCGCGCACGCGGCCCGCGTAGGTGCGGCCGTCGGCGGCGGGAACGCCCTCGGGCGTGTGCATCACCGTCGCGCAGAACGGGAACCGGGCCTGCAGGCGGCGCATCGTGTCGAGCTGCGGCGTCGCGTCGGTGTACTGCGCGCAGACCCATGCGTCCGCGACGTCGGCGAACCGCTCGTGCGTCAGCAGCTCGTCGAACGGCGCTCGCAGTGTCGTGAGCGCACGGGGCACGGGCAGGTCGAGCCATTCGGCCGAGGCGTAGCCCGAGGCATCCAGCTCGACGAGCCAGGATCCGCGCGGCTTGCCGCCCTCGCCGAAGCTGTAGTGCAGCGGAGCACCGGCGTAACGCACGCGGTCGCTCAGCCGCTGGCGACCGTGGATGTGGCCGAGCGCCACGTAGTCGGGCCCCTCGAGCACGGTCATGGGCACGACGTCGAGACTCCCCTGCCGGATCTCGCGCTCCAGATTCGGGGTGGGCTCGACCCCGGCGGCGAAGCAGTGCGCGACGGCGACCGAGCGGCCGCCGCGCTGCGCGAGGTCGGCTCGGATGAGGGTCATCGCCTGCGTCAGCGCCTGCTGCTGAGAACGCACGTCGGGCCACAGCCGCCGCACGATGGCGGGCTCGAGGTAGGGGATGCCGTAGAAGTGGACCGGCCCGTGATCGTCGTGGATCGTGATCGGCGTGCCCACCTGTTCGGGCTTCGTCACGACGTGGATCCCTGCGCGCAGCAGGGCCGACTGGAAGCCGAGGCGCGCCGCGGAGTCGTGGTTCCCGCTCGTGACGACGAGCTGCGCACCGGCATCCGACAGTCCCGCGAGCGCCTCCGTCAGCAGCGTGTAGCAGTCGGCCGAGGGCGTCGCGGAATCGAACACGTCGCCCGCGACGACCACGACGTCGACCTCGCGCTCGCGTACCTGCTCGGTCAGGGCGGCGAGCACGACTCGGAGCGCATCGAGCGTGGCATGGCCGTGGAACGACCGCCCGATGTGCCAGTCCGAGGTGTGCAGGATCCGCATGCAGCCAAGGTAGGCGGCGCTCCCGACATCGCCCGCGAGGCGCTCCCGCGGTTCGCCCACAGCGAGCGCGGCGGGGGTGGCGGCTCCGCGCGACACGACGGAGATGTGCAGGACGACGGATCGGTCCGGCCCGAGGCATCCGTCATCCTGCACATCTCCGTCATCGTGCGCGCTCCTCACCGGAGCCGGAGGACGGGATGCCGCATGCCTTGCGTTTCCCGAAAGTCCGAGGCGCGTCATCCCCTCGAAACACGAACCGACGTACTGTGGAATATGGCGCCCACGACCGATCACTCTCCTCGATCCACGGTCGTCGCTCTCGTCGGATCGGAGAGCGACGCCCTCCTCGACGGCCTCCACGGCCTGCCCGCCCTGCTCGCGATGTCGCTGCGCGGCTCGGAGCCCGCGGAGACAGCCCGCGCCCTCGCGGGCGCGACCACGCCCTACGTCGTGCACGACGCCGATCCGCTCGAGCATGTCGCCGCCGCGTGGGTCGAGCTCTACGGCGAGCAGGCGACCCTCGGCACGCTGGAGGTCGAGGTCGACACCGTCCTGGCGCAGTTCCAGACGGGCGAGGCCGTCATGCCCGACTACTACATCGTGCTCGGTCCCGACGCCATCGACGGCACGTGGCGGCACTGGTGGCTCGGCGCGCTGGCCCACCACGCGCCGTCGCGCGTGCTGCCGGTCGAGGCCTCTGCCGCCGCGCTCCGCGCGCGGCTGCGTCGGCTGCCGGCCTCACGCCCCTGGCCCGAACCCGCCGAGTGGCTCCCCCGCGTGCACTTCGACATCCCCGACCGCGTCGGCCTGCGCGACGAGCCCGGCGCCGCCTGACCGAGGGCTGAGACCGGCCGGGATGCCGTCCGGATCAGCGCGCGCGTCGCCCCCGCGCGGCCACCACGACCGCGACGACGACGAGTGCGATCCCCGCGAGGAGCACCACCGGACCGATGGTCGCCCACAGGCTCGATCCGCTCATCGCGGATCCCTGGATCACGCCGGTGCCCTGCAGCGTCCAGATCAGCCCTACCGCCGCGAGGATGACGCCCGGGACGAGGAACGGCCAGATACGCTTCACGCTCCGACGATAGATCCGTCGTCCCCGCCGGGGAAGGTCGAGGAAGCAGCGGACGGATGTGAAGCAGCGGCGGTCTCCGGTGGTGACACGATGGTGCCATGCCCGAGCCGATCGACGTCGTCGCCGCCGTCATCGAGGAGGACGGCCGGTTCCTCGCGTGCCGGCGCGCTGCGCACAAGGCTGCGGCCGGCCGGTGGGAGTTCCCGGGCGGCAAGGTCGAGCCCGGCGAGCGCCCCGTCGAGGCCCTCGAGCGCGAGATCCGCGAAGAGCTCGGCATCGGCATCCAGATCCTCGGTCACCTGACCACGGACGAGACCGGACCCATCCGGCTCATCTGCCTGCGGGCGCGGCTGCAGGCCGAGCGCCCGGTCTCGAGCACCGACCACGACGAGCTGCGCTGGATCCCGCGAGGAGCGCTCGGCGATCTGGCGTGGGCCGACGCGGATCTGCCCGCGGTTCGCCTCCTGACCGCCTCACGTGTGTGAACCGGGTCTAGCCTTCACGTGTCGTTCTTCTGATCGGAGGGTCATGACCGCAGCGGCACCGCTTCCCACGGCACGCCGGATCCAGGGCACGTATTACGTGCTCGTGCTCGGGAACACGCTGGCCGCATCGTTCATCTGGGGCGTCAACACCCTCTTCCTCCTCGACGCCGGGCTGTCGAACTTCGAGGCGTTCGCGGCGAACGCGCTCTTCACGGTCGGGATGCTGGTGTTCGAGATCCCGACGGGGGTCGTCGCCGACACGGTGGGGCGGCGCGCGTCCTATCTCATCGGCACGATCACGCTGGCGGTGTCGACGGCGATGTACTGGATGCTGTGGCTCTGGCAGTCCCCCTTCTGGGCCTGGGCGATCGTCTCGGTGCTCCTGGGCCTCGGGTTCACGTTCTTCTCCGGGGCCATCGACGCGTGGCTCGTCGACGCGCTGCATGCGGTCGGCTACAAGGGCAGCCTCGAGACGGTGTTCGGTCGCTCGCAGATCTTCAGCGGCAGCGCGATGCTCGCGGGGTCGGTCCTCGGCGGCGTCGTGGCGCAGCTGAGCAACCTCGGGGCCCCCTTCCTCGTCCGGGTCGCCCTGCTGCTGGCGATGTTCGTCGTGGCCGCTGTGCTGATGCGCGACATCGGCTTCACGCCGGACCGGAGCGAGGGCCCGATCGCCGCCACCCGCACGGTGTTCCGGGCATCCATCCGCTACGGCCTGGGCAAGCCCGCCGTCCGCTGGCTCATGCTCGCCAGCCCCTTCACCGCCGGCGTCGGCATCTACGTCTTCTACGCCCTTCAGCCGCACCTGCTGCAGCTCTGGGGCGACGAGCAGGCGTACACCATCGCAGGCCTTGCAGCGGCCCTGCTCTCCGGCGCATCGATCGTCGGCGGCCTCCTCGCCCCCTGGGTCCGCAGGCTGTTCCGGCGCCGGACGTCGGCCATCCTCCTCGCCACGGTCACGGGCGCACTCGTGCTCGTGATTTTCGGGTTCGTCGAGAACTTCTGGATCGCGATCGTCCTCGTCGCCCTGTGGGGCATCGCGTCGGCGATCGACGACCCGGTGCACCGTGCCTACCTCAACGCGATGATCCCGTCGAAGCAGCGCGCGACGGTGCTCTCGTTCGACTCGCTCATGGGCTCCGCGGGCGGCGTCGTGGTCCAGCCCGTGCTCGGCCGGGTGGCCGACGTCAGCGGCTACGCCGTCTCGCTCTTCTGGAGCGGCATCATCACGGCGGCCGCCGTGCCCTTCGTGCTCCTCAGCCGCGCCGCGGGGTCGTCGGCCGATCTCGGGACGACCGTCGACGAGGAGCGGGAGGATGCCGAGGCCGGCGCCTGACACGCATCGCCGACGCGCCGGCGAGGCATCCGGTCTCCCGCGCGAGGCGATGAGGACGACGGATGCCTCGCCCCGGCGTCACCGACCCACGCGAACGACGTCGTATTCGGTGTCGGGCGTGGGTGGCGTGCCGAAGCGCGCATTCGGGAGGAACAGGCTCGAGCCGTACGCGGCGACGGTCGTGGGAACGTCGAAGTCCTCGTCGGTCAGGACGTCGACGAGCGAGCCGCTGGTCCCCTGCGCGTCGAGGCGGATGACCGCGATCTGGTTGAGGCGGTTCTGCACGACGTAGAGCGTCCTGCCGAGGACGAGGAGTCCGTCGCCGAACTGCAGCGAGGTGCCGCCCAGATCCACGGCGGTCGCCACTCCCGTGGCCGGGTCGATGCGGAAGAGGGTGCCGGTGGACGACTGGATGACGAGAAGGGCCTTGCCGTCGGTCGTCTCGGCGATGCCGTTCGCGTTGAACACCCCCTGCTGCTGCCACTCCCCCGTGATCGGCAGCTTCACGACCTCGGAGGGATCGGGAAGCTCACCCGACGGGCTGATGGGCAGGAAGTACAGCTCTGGGGCCGTGCTGTTGGTGAACCATGCGCCGTCGCGCGTCAGCACGACGTCGTTGATGAACGCACCGGCGGGCGCCAGCTGATAGCTGGCGAGCTCGTCGCCCGTCGCCGAGTCGACCACGCGGGCGATGCCCGTCGGCCCGCCGGAGATGAACAGCCGGCCCTGGCGATCGACTTTGAGTCCGGCGGCGGGGATGCCGGGACCCTCGCTGATGATCCGGCCGTCGCCGGTACGGAGGTCGGCGGCGTAGATGTCGCCGTCGGCGAGCGACCCGAGGTACGCGACTCCGCGGGGATCGATCGTGATCCCCTCGGGCTGGAAGCCGTCGGGCAGCGCTATCAGGTCTTCGACAGACCCGCCGCCCGGAGGCGAGCCGGCGGCCCCGGCCGCCGTCGCCGTCGAGACGGCCAGCAGCCCGGCCAGCGCGATGGTGGTCAGAGAACGAGCGACGATTCGACCAGACATGGGGTCATGCTAGACCTGGCTGAGGGTGTGAGGCCGCGGGCACGAGATACTGGATGCATGTCCTCCTCCGTTCCGCGCCGCTCGAATCCGACAGCGTGGGCCGCGTTCTGGTTCGCCCTGGCCGGCCTCGTGCTCATGCCCATCCCGCTGTTCATCGGGCTGATCCTCGGCGGGGGGCTGTCCATCGTGGCGGCGGTCCTGACCGTCATCGCCCTGTTCAAGGGCATCGCCCGCGACGGGAAGGGGATCGCGCCGGTGGTGTTCGCGGCGATCTTCATCGCGCTGACGTGGGGCGGCATCTCGGTCGGCGGCGGCACCATCTGGTGAGACGCGCTCGCCGGTGAAGCGCGCCACGGCTGCGCGAGTTCGAGGAGCGTTCGCCGGTGCCCTGGGGTGCGCCGCGAGATGCCGTGACGCCCTCTTGCCCGCGATATCGCACAGGGCGACAATGAGCGTTGCGGGTCCTGCATCACGGACGTAGCCCGTGAGCGTCCCGCTCGATCCCGGGAGGCAGCTCATGCCGAGTCAGGAAGAATTCGACGAACTCAAGGGGCGTCTGGAGAGCCTCGAGAAGCAGATCGGGGGCGCCGCTCCGCCGGACTTCACCGAGGAGGAACTCGCCACCTTTCGGAAGGTGTCGGCCGCGGCGGGCTACTACGGCGAGTTCTGCGGGATCAACGACTGCTTCCGCCCGAGGCTGTGCTTCACGACGTGCACCGTGTGTCGCACCTGCTTCGTGCCGTGCATCTACGAGTGCACGTGCGGGCCGTGCAATCAGGGTCCGATCATGGGCGGCGGACTGCAGCGCTTCGGCGGACTCGGCGGCTGACACGCAGTGGCAACGGGCGCTTCGTCGCGGCGTTTGACGCCCGCGGCCGGGCTGGAGGTCATCGATCAAGGGGACGAGCTGGTCCTCGCCAGTCCAGCGGGCATGATGCGTCTCGACGGGGGCGTCGCGACGGTGGTGCGGGAGCGGATGCTTCCCGCGCTCACCGTCGCTCCCGACCGGCATTCCCTCCTGAGGTCGCTCTCGGATCTGCCCTCGAGGGAGATCTCGCGCCTGCTCGACCGGCTCATCGACTCCGGGATGATCACGGAGAGCGGCACGGCTGAGGAGCCGGGCTGGCTGAATCTGCTCACGACGCACGCCGACACGCGCGAGGCTCTCGGTCGTCGGCTCGACGAGGTCGATCTGCTGGTGATCGGCGACGAGGGCGAGACCGCCGGTCTGCGGGAGCTCCAAGCCCAGGCGAGGATCCGCGTTCAGCGTATGTCGCCGCAAGACGCTCTCGCGGACGACCTGACAGCGGCGGTCGTCGACCGCGACCTGGTGATCTGCCTCGTGGACCCCGGCTGGGCCGCCCTGCGAGCCCGTCTCAACCGAGCCTGCCTGGACGCCGGGACGCCGGCCCTCTTCGTCTCGCTGGAGGGGTCGTTCGGATACGTCGGCCCTCTCGTCCTCCCGGGCGAGGGGCCCTGCTACATGTGCTGGCGGATGCGGGCGCTGGCGTGCGCCGACGACTTCGAGGTCGCGATGGCGCGCGAGGAGGCGCTCGACCGTGCACACGCGAGCCTGGGCCGACCACTGCTCCCCGGTCTCAGGGAGGCCGCATGGGCGATCGTCCTCCGGGAGACCCTCGCTCTCACGACCTCCGCCATGTCGCCGAAGCTGCCGGGCTCGGTGATGGTTCTGGACCAGCTGAACGGGACGACGGCGATGCACCCCGTCATCCCGCGCCCGGACTGCCCGGCCTGCCGAAAAAAAGCACCCACGCCGACGGATGACACCGACGAGTCCGCTGGCGAAACGGATTTCACCGCGATCGAAGCGCGCACGGTCAGCGACCTCTGCGGGCTCATCCGCTACCTCGACGTCGTTCCCAAACCCGTCGAAGAGCCGCGCCAGCCCTTCATCGTGCGCGCACAGCTCGCCAACGTGCTCTTCGGTCAGGGCGAAGACGCGTTCATCACGTGCTCGGGCAAGGGCCTCACAGTGGATGCCGCACGCAACGGTGCCATCGGGGAGGCGCTCGAGCGCTACGCTTCGCTGACCTGGTCGCCGGACCGGGTCGTCCGGGCCCGGCGGGCCGAGGTCGCCCAGCCGACTCTGGACCCGGAAGACCTCGTCCTGCATCGCCGGGCCGACGCGGAGCGCCTCGGATACGCACCCTACGGGCCGGACACCGTTCTGGACTGGGTGCCGGCGCGCTCGCTCGTGACCGGTGCGGAGGTATGGGTGCCGTTCCAGGCGGCGACGCTGACCGGCAGCCGGTGGCCGAGGCACGAGCTCCTGTTCGCGCCCACCTCGAACGGCTTCGCCGCCGGGCCCACGGTTCCCTTCGCCGCCGAGCGCGCGCTCCTGGAGGTGATCGAGCGGGATGCCTTCTGCATCGCGTGGGCGCACCGTCTGGCGACACGACCGTACGATGCCGCGACCATCCCCGACGCGGACGCCTCCGCCATCGCCGAGCTCTACCGCCGTCGCGGCGTCGACATCGAGGTTCATCTCCTGCCCACCGACGGGGCGGCGTACGTCGCGATGGCCGTCGGGTGGTGCGACGACTCCGAGCCGGCGGCGGTCGTGGGCCTCGGCAGCGCGCAGGATCCCCTCTCGGCCGCCCGCTCGGCCGTGCTGGAGGTCGGACAGGTTCGGCCGGCCCTGCGGGCACGATTGCAGGATCCGGCGACCCGCAGCCGGCGGGCGCAGCTCGTCGCCGACCCCGCGCTCGTCTCCGATCTCGAAGACCACGACCTCCTGTACTCCGACCCGGCGACGGCCGCGCGCGGGCTCGCGCATCTGCGCACCGCGGACCCCGCGCCCTGGGAAGACCTCCCGCCGCGCGGGGCGGGGCTGGCCGACCTGGTGGCATCCGTCGCGGCCGCCTCGGGAGACGTGCTGGTGATCGATGTCACGCCCGCCGATGTGGCCGCGCTCGGTGTGCGCGTCGTGCGCGGCATCCTCCCCGGATTCCAGCCGATCGATTTCGGCGCGGACCGCACCCGGACAGGCCATCCCCGCCTGTTCGCCGCTCCACACCGCTGGGGGCTGCGTGAGCGGGTCGCCGAGGCCGGTGACCTCAACCCGGACCCGCATCCTCTCGCCTGACCATGCTCGACTTCCTCTTCGCCCGCGACGCCCCCTCCGCCTGGACCTATCACCGCAGCACGGCACGATGGCTGTTCAACGCGGCCGGCGGCGGGGAGTCCCCGCCCTTCGTCCCCGGACGCGAGGACGGCTCCCTCCCCTGGGTCGCATTGCCGCCTCCTCGCCCGCTCGAGCTGTCGCTGGGGGCGGCGCTCGCGGCGCGGGTGTCCTGTCGACGCTTCCGCATCGACCCTCTGTCCACGGACGCGCTCAGCACGCTGCTGGGCGCGGCCTACGGGGTCCGGGCGCAGGACGACGCGCCTCTGCTGGATCGCCCCGCGCCGTCCGGAGGGGGCCTCTACCCGCTCGAACTGACGGTACTCGTCCGCTCGGTCGACCAGCTCGCGTCGGGGGTATACCACTACGTTCCCGCGCGGCACGGCCTCGAGCTCGTGCGCGCCGTCGACCTCCCGCCCGCCTTCGTGAGCTACCTCTTCATGGGCCAGCCCTGGGTGCCCGAAGCCGCCGTGCTCGGCGTGATCAGCTTCGTTCCCGACCGGAGCCTGCCGAAGTACGGCGACAGGGGATATCGGTACGCCCTTCTCGAGGCCGGGCACGTCATGCAGTCGCTGAATCTGGCGGCGGCGGCGCTGAACCTCGGCTGCGTCGATCTCGGCGGTTTCTACGACGATGAGCTGGCGGCGCTTTCCGGCATGGATGTCGAGCATGAAGTGCCGCTGTACTGCTGCGCGATCGGCATTCCGGACGCCGAACCCCGCGATCGCTCGGCCATGCGCGCGCTCGATCGCGGCACCACTCCCTGACCGGACCGCTTCCGGGGCTCTCGCGCGCACCCGCGCGTCTCACGCGTCACGGGGGATGTCGCGCGATCGGCGCGGACACGCTCGGACAGCCCGCGGAACATCCCCCGCGTCATGACATGGTCGGCCGGCGTGATGAGGGCTCGATACGCGCGATCGAGCCAGGCGGGCTGCACGATCCCGCGGTTGCGGATCAGCATCCGCGTTCCGGATCCATCCGGCTCGAGGCAGAACGTCCACACCCAGTCCAGCGCCGCCCCGAAGCGCGTGTCCCAACCCGGAGGAAGATGACTCCGCGAATGCAGTACCAGCACCCGAGGAGCATCGGCGCGCTCGACGACGAAGTGGGCCGTGCCCGGTGGGCCGTCGGGGATGACGTCGCCCTTCCTCAGCTCGCGGAGGAAGGCGGGCTCGAGCCGGTCGGCGCTCGGCAGATTGCCCGGGAACAGCATCCTGTCCACCCATCGCGGCGTGTACCAGCCTCCCCGGTGCCATCCCACCTGCGTGAGCCACGGCCACACGCGCTCGGGAGGGGCCGGGAGGTGGGCTGCGTGATTGGTGACGAACGACGGCCCATCGATCAGCTCGTCGCCGGGAAGGCGGCGCGCACGCTCGGACACCGTCGAACCTGAGACCTGTCCGAGCCGGTAGAGGACGGCGTAGGCTGCCGCCCCCGCCGCCAGCGCGGGCAGGATGCCTCGACGCGGCCATGCCCGCCTGCCCCGCATGTCCATGCGCTTCGCGCCTCCCGGATCATCCGCTCCGGTCTCAGCCTGACGCGTCGTCCGGCGCGCTGACGGGCCGTTGGTCCCCCCGCCCGTCGCGGCGCCGCGGCTCACCGACGTCGACCGGCGTCCCGTCCGGCAGCCAGCGGACCTTCGCGCGGACATCGGGCGGGGCGTTGTCCAGGGCGAGGCGCAGTCCCTCTTCGCCATCGCGGAAGTGCGACCAGCCGTCGTAGTGCGCCGGGACGGCGATCCGCGGCTGCAGATCGCCGATCAGCGTGACGACGTCGCGGCCCGTCATGGTGTACTCGAGCGGTCCGGTCGAGGCGAACCGGACCCCTCCCGCATTGATGATCGCGACATCGGCGCGTGTCCGACGAGCGAAGCGACGAAGCCTCCGGGTGAGGACGCTGTCACCGGTGACCCAGAGGTCGGCGCTCTCGCGCGACGCCCGCCGGACGGTGAAGCCGACGACCTCCCCGACGATCGCCCGGGTCAGCGAGGGCCCGTGCCGGGCGGGCGTCGCGGCGATCCGGATCGCCTCCTTGTCCGGTCCCTCCAGCAGCATCGACTCCCCAGCCCGCAGCCCGCGCGTCGTGGGCGACGACAGCCGACGTGCGCCGCTGCGCGTCGTGATGACGTGCGTCGCCGTCGGCAGGAGAGCGCGGCCCGCGTCGTCCAGGTTGTCGGAGTGGTGATCGTGACTGAGAAGGATCACGTCGGGCCGCCCGACCTCGTCCGCGGGCAGGGCGGGCCCCCTGGTCTTGACGCTCGAGGTGCCGAGCCCGAACGAGTACCGCCGGCCGGCCTCATCGAAGGTCGGGTCGATCAGGAGGCGCCAGCCTCCCAGTTCGACAAGGACGGTGGGGCCTCCGATGCGTGTGAGGCGCACGGCGAGCTCCTGCGGGTTCCCGCGGAGCCTAGGCGTCGGTGGGCGCCGTCGTGCGACGAGCGTGCGCCAGCGCCCACTCCAGGGCATAGTCGGCGACCGCCTCCCACCCGGGCTCGCCGCAGGTCCAATGACCCCTGCCCTCGAACTCGTGGTACTCGGTGAGCGCGGGCGATTTCGCCCAGTGCTTCGCGTTCGACTTGTTGACGGCGGGCGGCATGATGTGGTCGACACCGCCCCCGACGAACAGCAGCGGAGCGCGGTCGGCGGAGTAGTCCACCCACGTCTCCTGATGACCGGGCTGGAAGTTCGCGAGCAACCCGTACGCCCAGACCCAGTTGCCGGGGGCGGGGATCGCGTAGCGGTCCCATGCGGCATCCGATTCCTCGCGGGTGAGCGCGTTGGCGAAGGCGTAGTGCCACTCGTCCTTCGTGAAGCCGACAGCGCGGTGGATGTTCGCGGGGTTCTTCAGGGCGGGGAACAGCGAGCGCGCCTGAGACAGCGGTGTGACGCGGACCCCCTCCGTCGGCGCCGAGTTGATCGCCACCCCTGCGGCCCCGAGTCCCCGCGCGAGAAGGAGCTGGGTGAGGGTCCCGCCGAAAGAGTGACCCATGATGATCGGGCGTGCCGGGAGCGCCTCGATGACGCCCGCGAGGTGCTCGACGGTTTCGGGAACGGTCAGCTTCGCGATGAGATCGGGATTCTCGCGGAGCGCCTCGACCTCGATCTCGAACCCGGGGTAGGGCGGAGTGACGACGGTGAAGCCCTTCGCTTCGTAGTGCGTCTTCCAGTGCTCCCAGCTTCGAGGTGTCACCCAGAGGCCGTGGACGAGGACGATGGTGTCGGGCGCGGGGTCTGTGCTCATCGGAGGTTTCCTTTCGGGTGGTGCTGCGGGTGGGTCAGGACTGGATGAAGCGGAGGATGTCGCGGTGCAGCCGATCGCGCTCGGTGTCGGGCAGCCCGTGCGCTGCGCCCTCGTAGACGAGGAGCTCGGCATCCCGGATCCCCGCGGCCGAGAGCTTGCCGCTGATCTCGAACGGGACGATCTGATCGTCGTCGCCGTGGATCACGAGGGTCGGCACATCGACCTTCTCGAGGTCGGGCCTGAAGTCCGTCTCGGAGAAGGCGGCGATGCACTCGTAGGCGTTCCGGGTGCCCGACGCCAGTCCTTGGAGCCAGAAGGCGTCGCGCGTGCCCTGAGGGACCTCGCCGGTGCGGTTGTTGCCGAAGAAAGGTCCGTCGGCGAGATCCCGGTACAGCTGGGAGCGGCCGGCGGCCTCGCCCGCGCGGATGCCGTCGAAGACGTCGATCGGAAGACCCCCGGGGTTGTCCTCCCGTCGCACCATGAGCGGCGGAACGGCGGATACGAGGACGAGCCGGGCGACCCGCGTCGAGCCGTGCCGGGCCAGGTAGTGCAGCACCTCCCCGCCTCCGGTCGAATGGCCGATGAGGGTCAGATTCTGCAGATCGAGGTGGTCGATGAGGCAGGCGAGGTCGTCGGCGTAGGTATCCATCTCGTTGCCGTTCCACGTCTGGGTCGACTTGCCGTGGCCGCGTCGGTCGTGCGCGACGGCGCGGTGACCCCGCTCGGCGAGGAACAGCGCGGTCGCCTCCCACGCGTCGGAGTTGAGCGGCCAGCCGTGGCTCAGAAGGACGGGCGCCTCATCGCCACCCCAGTCCTTGTAGAAGATCTCCGCGCCGTCGTCTGTCGTCACATAGGGCATGACGTCCTCCATCCGTTGCTGTCAGCGTGGCCGATCTCCGCGGCACGCGAACCACGTGGAGCACGTAGTCCTTCCGCACCGTCGGCCGGCCGATCCCCCGGACTTCCGGGCGGCGTGCGCGCGCCGCTACTCTGACTCCATCGACGGGGGATGGCGCCTGCTGGGACGCGCGGCCGAGTCGGAGAGACTCCGCGCGCTGCTGACGGGCGTCCGGAACCGGTCCGGCGGCGCCCTGCTCGTCGCGGGGGAACCGGGCATCGGGAAGACGTCGCTGGTGGAGGCGGCGCTCCACGATCACGCGCACGCCCTGCGGGTGCTTGCCGTCCAGGGGGTCGAAGTGGAGTCCGGCATCGCCTTCGGCGCCCTCCAGCGTCTCGGCGGCCCGCTCATCGAGTTCGTGTCCGGCCTCCCGCCGGCTCAGCGCGCGGCACTGCGGATAGCGGCCGGAGTGGACGAGGGGCCGCCACCGCAGCCACCGCTCGTCGGTCTGGGCTTCCTCTCGCTCCTGGCACGAGCAGGTGCGGATCGGGCGACCGTGTGCGTCATCGACGACGCTCAGTACGTGGATGCCGAGTCCCTCTTCGTCCTCGGTTTCGTCGCCCGTCGCCTCTCCGCCGAGCGCGTCGGCCTGCTGGTGGCGGCGCGAACCGACGAAGGGGTGGAGGCGGCTCTGGCGGGAGTGCCGCGGATGGAGCTCGGCGGGCTGGACACGGAAGCCGGGTCGGCGCTGCTGCAGAGCGGCGTGCGTGGCCTCGTGGATCCGACCGTGGCAGCAGAATACGTCCGGTACACCGCGGGCAACCCGCTCGCACTGCGGGAGCTCGCGACCGAGCTCTCGGCCGATGAGCTGACGTCCACCGCGATCGCGCACTCACCGGTGCCCATCGGGGGTCGGCTGGAGATGATCTACAGCCACCGGATGTCCGAGCTGTCCGCGCCGAGCAGACTGTGGCTGCTCGTCGCCGCGGCGGAGTCCAGCGGCGACCCGGCCGCCGTCGAAGCGTCGGCTCGCGCGCTCGGGGTGCCGCCCGGCGCCTCGGCGGCCGCCGAGCGCATCGACTTCGTCGCGGTCCGCGAGACGGTCCGGTTCCGGCATCCCCTCATCCGGTCTGCGGTCTACGGCGCTGCCACCGACGCGGATCGACGACGCGTGCATCAGGCCCTCGGAGACCATGCCCTGAGCCGGGGACAGCTCGACATCGCCGCCCATCACGCCGCGGCGGCGGTGCGCGGGCCGGACGCCGCCGTGGCCGCTCAGCTCGGCGCGGCCGCTGACGCCGCAGGCGCGCGGGGAGGCATGCTCTCGCGAGCGCACCTCCTCGCCCGTGCGGCAGAGCTCTCGCCCGACTCCGCCGCAGGCAGCGAACGATCTGTGGCTGCGGCGGAGTCGGCGCTGAGTGCCGGAGCCGCCCGGCTGGCTCTGCAGCTCCTCGCGCGCGCGGAGGAGAGCGCGCTGGACGACATCGGGCAGGCGCGCCGATTGATCGTCGAGGCGATGGCCGGACTGTTCCTGTCCGAGCCGGAAGGGCTGCGCGCGGGGATGGCGAAGCTCATCGCCGCGGCCGACCTCGTGGGTGACGAGGCACCCGAGCTCCGCATGCAGGCGCTGCTGCTCGCGCTGAACTCCGCCACCGTGACAGAGGAGCAGGCGGTGGGGGCGACGGTCCGCGAGCTCGGTCTCCGGATGCGGGCCGCCTCCGACGGCGAGGACATCACGGCTGTCGTCCTGCGAGCCGCCAGCTCGTTCATCCTCGATGACTACGCCGCTGCCGCGCCGGTGCTTCGCCGTGCCGTCGAGGCATTGCGGGCGGAGTCGGGTTCGAGCCTCACGTCGCTCGCGTTCTTCGTCACGGTCCCCTGCGTCGCCTTGTGGGACTGGGATGCCGCAGCGGACCTCCTTCGACGATCCGCGGAGACCGGGCGGGCGACGGGGGCGCTCCGGGATGTCGACGCGTGCCTCTGGATCCTCAGCGCCGTCGAACTGAGCAGGGTGCATCCGAAGGCGGCCGCCGATCACCTCGCCCAGTCCGCCGAGCTCCGGCGTGCGCTCGGATTCGGTGACGAGCAGGCGGTCAACGCGGCGATGCTGGCGTGGGAGGGCACGCCGTCGGCGGTCGTCGAGCAGATCGCCCACGCCGTTCACGAGGCGGGCTGGGGCGGAATCTCGCGCATGGCGGCCGGCGCGATCGCGATCAACGAGATCGCAGCCGGTTCGTACGAATCCGCGTTCGAGAGGCTGACCCCGCTCGTGCGGCGCCCGTTCCTGCAGGCGAGCTTCCATCACCTCCCCGAATACGTCGAGGCCGCGGTACGCAGCGGCAACCGCGCCGCTGCGCAGTGGGCGCTCGCGCAGATCGAGTCGTACGCCGATGCCAGCGGATCGGCCGTGGCGCGAGGACTGTTCCTGAGGTCACTCGCCCTCCTCTCCGACGACGCGGATGCCGAGGAGCACTTCCTGGCGGCGATCGAGCGGTTTCCGGACAGCCATCTCGGCGACCGAGCACGCGCGCGGCTCCTCTATGGCGAGTGGCTCCGCCGCGTGCGGCGGCGAGCCGACGCTCACGCGCAGCTCTCCCTCGCGTTCCGTGCCTTCTCTACCGTCGGGGCATCCACGTTCGCCGAGCGCGCGCGGCGGGAGATCCTCGCCGCGGGAGGTTCGGTCAGCAGCCATTCGACGCCCATGGATCCTCTGACGAGCCAGGAGAGGCAGGTGGCGCTGCTCGCGGCGCGAGGTGCCACCAACGCGGAGATCGCGGCCACCATGTTCATCAGCCCGAACACGGTCGACTACCACTTGCGCAAGGTCTTCCGGAAACTGGAGATCAGCTCGCGACGGCAGCTGAGCGACCGGTTCGGCGACGGTTGACCCGCGAGGCGGATGGCTTTCCTCGCCGCGATCGCCCCGCCCACCCGGTCGCCTATACTCCACTGGAGTATCCCCCACCGTACGATGCCGTACTCGAAGGTGCGACGTCGTCTCCCCCCACGCGGGCCCCGAACCCGCCGTCCATCGGAGTGCACGTGGTCCGAACGCAGCCGCACGCGCCCGCTCGCCGCAGCGCCCCGACGCGGGCCGAGGCACGTGCCGCGCAGCAGCGGCGACGTTCCGTGATCCTCATCGCGGTCATCGCGGTTCTCGTGGTGGCGCTGACCGCGGTGCTCGGCACGGTCATCGTGCGCGGAGCCGGCGAGGCCGAACAAGCGTCTGCCTCGACGGGTGGATGCCTGCCCTCGAGCCTGCGCATCACCGCCGACCCGGACGTCTCGGCGGCGATCGGAGCGGTCGTCGCCGATCTCACGGGGTCTCGCACCGACTGCCCCAAGGTGACGATCCGGGCCGAAGAGAGCTCGGTGACGGCGACGACGCTCGCATCGGGCGCGGCGGCGGACTTCGACGTCTGGGTGCCGGACTCGGGCATGTGGCCGGCACGCGCGAAGGGGCAGGCGGAGCTGACGGGCACGACCGCGGCCGACCTGGTGGTCGGCGACGTCGTGGCGACCACCCCGGTGGTGTTCGCGGCGACGGGGGCCACGGCCCAGGCGCTGGTGGCCGAGGGGGCCGGCTTCGCGACCCTCGCCGGACGCGGCGTCGCGGCCGTGCTGCCTGATCCCGCGACCGTCGCAGCCAGTTCGGCGGCGCTGCTCGCCCTGCAGAACGCCGTCGCCGGGGATGCGCGCGCCTTCACGGGCCTCGTGCTCGGTCTCGACACCGGCGTCGTCGCCACCGCCTCCGACGCTCTCACCGCGGCTGCCGCCGCGGCGACGCCGACCGTCGCCGTCACGACGGAACAGGCGCTGCTGGAGTACGCAGCCGATGCACGGACCCCGCTCGTGCCCGTCTACCCGGCGGATTTCACCCCTGCGATCGACATCCCGGTCGTCACGCTCGCCGAAGCCTCGGACGAGACGACGTCGGCCGCGGAGGTCCTCGCGAGGGCCGTCGGCGAGGCGACCGACCATCTCGAGGAGCACGGGCTCCGCGACGCGGCGGGGAACGTCAGCGACTCGGCCGCACGCGGGACCGCCGCACCGGAAGTCAGCGACAGCGCCAACCAGGCGGAGGTGCTGCGCACCTGGCAGGTGCTCACCGCGCCGTCGCGGATGCTGTCGCTCAACGACGTGTCGGGCTCGATGCTGCAGCCGGTGACGACCGACATGCGGCGGATCGACCTCTTCGAGCAGGCTGCGGTCCGGGCGATCGACTCGCTCTCGGCCGAGTCGTCGCTGGCAACCTGGGTGTTCTCGAGCCGTCGCATCGGCGGGCAGGACTGGCAGGAGATCGTGCCGTTCGGACCGCTCGGCGACGCCGCGCACAAGCAGCGGACGATCGACACGGCCAACGGCCTCGACGCCTTCGTCGGCGGCGGCACCGGCCTCTACGACAGTGTGCTGGCAGCGGTCCAGTACATGCGCGAGACGTACGTGCCCGGCCAGATCAACCTCGTTCTTCTCAACACCGACGGCGTGAACGAGGATGACGAAGGGCTCGACCTCCCGGGGTTGATCAGCGAGCTCGAGCGACTGCGCGACCCGGCCAAGCCGGTCGCGGTGATCGCGATCGGGTACGGGCCGGACACCGACCAGGCCGCCCTGGAGCAGATCGCTGCGGCGACCGACGGAGCTGCCTACCAGGCGTTCCAGCCGACCGACATCAGCACCGTGTTGATCGACGCGGTCACCCAGCGCGGGTGCCGCCCGAACTGCGGCTAGCTCCAGCGGTTCTGCCGTCCGGGTCTCGGACGATCCCACGTCCCCGGGCGCGCGCCTGTCGAGCGCGGGCGGGATGCTGCGCTTCCACGACCGAACCGAAGTTATGTAGGTGTGTAATAGTGAGGTAATGTAACGATATGGAACTCACGATCCTCGACCGTCTCCTCTTCATCGGATCGCTGTTCGATCGCGACATGAACCGAGCGTTCGAGGGGACCGACCTGACGCCCGCTCGCATGCGCGCGCTGTGGGTGGTGCACCACTCGGGTGCGATGACGCAGCAGGAGCTCGCCCGCGGGCTCGACATCACGCCGCGGAGCGTCACGGCTCTCGTGGATGCGCTGGAGGCCGCGGGGTATCTCGAGAGGGCGCCTCACCCGACCGACCGGCGCGCGCTCCTCGTCTCTCTCACGCGCGAGGGTGCGCGGCTCATGGAGCGGACGGTGGCGGAGCACGCCGAGCTGAGCGCGACCCTCCTCGACGCGGTCGCGCCGGACGACCGCGCCGCCGTCGAGCGCGGCGTCGAGGCGATGGCGGATCGCCTGTCGCAGCTCGTCGCGGAAGCGGAGGTCGCAGCATCCACGGATCGGGCTGGATCGTGACGCGCGTGGATGCACCGCCGCGCCGAGCAGCACGGCTGGGGAGGACCCTCGTCCGCGTGGTCCTCCTCGAGCTGCGCATCTACGCCAACATCGCGCGCGCCCTCTTCCGCCGGCCGGCGATCCCCGTCGGCGCCCGGGGATTCCGCTACCACCGCCCGGTGCTGACGATCCTCATCGTCTTCATCGCCCTGTCGGCGATCGAGATCCCGATCATCGACCTCATCGTCCACCGCTGGCCCGTCCCCCGCGTCGTCCTGCTGGTGCTCGGCATCTGGGGCGTCACGTGGATGATCGGGCTGCTCTGCGCGTACCTCATGCGCCCGCACACCGTAGGGCCGGAGGGGATCAGGGTGCGCGAGGGGCTGGAGATCGACATCCCCCTCGGCTGGGACGACATCGCGGCGGTGTCCCGCGGATCCCGCGTCGACCAGCCGAAGTCGCCGCGCTTCGTCGACAGCGACGGCGGAAGGATGCTGCTTCTGCGCATCCAGGACGAGACGAACGTGGAGATCGCCCTCGAGCGGCCGACCCCGGTGCGGCTCCCGGGGCATCCGCCCAAGGGCGGCGTCCAGGTGGTCACCGCGATCCGCCTCTGGGTGGACGACGTCGACGGGTTCATGGCGGCCGTGCGCGACCACATCCCCTGATCCGCACCTTCACTCGTGCTCGGGCAGGAGGGGCGTCGACCAGCCGGGGTCCCGGCCGAGCTGGGCCGCGCGCGCCACGGACGTCGCGCCGAAGCGGTCCCGCACAGCGTCGAGCACCGAGTCCAGGCGCGCGCCGTCGTCCCAATCGATGGGCAGCTCGGGCGGTACGCCGTCGGCGCTGCCGAGTTGCGAGAGCGAGACGCCGAGAAGCGTGATGCCGCGCGCCTCGATCTCGGGCATCGCTGCTGCGAGCAGCCCCTGCGCGACGGCGAGCACCACGGCGGTGCGTTCCGTCGGGGCACGGAGGGTGCGCGAGCGCGTGGCCTTCGTGAAGTCGCCGAAGCGCAGGCGCAGCACGATCGTGCGGCACACGCGATCGCGGTCGCGAAGGCGGCGGGTCAGCCGGTCGACGATCTGCGTGAGGATGAGGTCGAGCTCCTCGGGCGAGCGCGGGCGGCTGCCGAGCGCGCGCTGCGAGCCGATCGATCCGCGGCGGCGCGTGCTGTCCACCGGGCGTGGGTCGCGCAGCCGGGCGAGCGCATGCAGGTGGGCACCCGTCGCCTTGCCAAGCAGCCGCTCGGCGGTCGCCGCTTCCAGCTCGGCCAATTCGCCGACGGTGTGGATGCCGAGACCGTGCAGCTTCTGGGCCGTCACCGCCCCGACCCCCCACAGTCGCTCGACGGGCAGCGGCAGGAGGAACTCGTGCTCTCGGTCGGGATCGACCACGAGCAGCCCGTCGGGCTTGCTGACGGCGCTGGCCACCTTCGCCAGGAACTTCGTCCGCGCGACGCCGACCGAGATCGCCAGGCCGACCTCGGTGCGCACCCGTTCGCGAAGCCGCACCGCGACCTGCTCCGGCGTGCCGGCGATGCGGCGCAGACCGCCCACCTCGAGGAACGCCTCGTCGATCGAGATGCCCTCGACGAGGGGTGTGGTGTCGCGGAAGATCGCGAACACGTCGCGACTCGCCGCCGAGTAGGCCTCCATCCGAGGCGGCACCACGACGGCGTCGGGACACAGGTCTCGCGCCTGCCGCCCGCCCATCGCGGTGCGCACCCCGCGGGCCTTCGCCTCGTAGCTCGCGGCCAGCACCACTCCCCCGCCGACGATGACGGGGCGCCCCCTGAGGTGCGGCGCGTCGCGCTGCTCGACGGAGGCGTAGAACGCGTCGAGATCCGCGTGCAGAACGGTGGCCTCGCCCCGCATCCCCGCCTCCCGCCGACGATCCCTCCCGCGGATCGTCGCACGCACCGGGGACATCGTCGCCCGGCCCGCGGCCTCCGCACACGCCGCCCGAGCGTCAGCGGCCGGGCGGGATGGTGTGCTCACGTACGAGGTCGGCGTACCACCTCCCCGAGTCCTTGACCGTCCGCTCCAGGGTGTCGAAGTCGACCCGGACGATGCCGAACCGCTTGGCGTAGCCGTACCCCCACTCGAAGTTGTCGAGGAGCGACCACACGAAGTAGCCCCGCAGATCGACGCCGCGTGACAGCGCCCGGTGCGCGGCGGTGAAGTGGCGTCGCAGGTAGTCCAGGCGCTCGGCATCCTGCACCGAGCCGTCGGGCGAGACGACGTCGTCGAAGGCGGCACCGTTCTCGGTGATCATGAGCGGCTGCCCGGGGAACTGCTCCGACAGCGTCACGAGCAGCTCCTCGAGTCCCTCGGGTGCGATGTTCCAGCCCATCGCCGTGTAGGGCCCCGGCTGCTCGACGAACTCGACGACCTGGTCGCTCCCCGGCCAGGCCGTTCCGCCGGCGGCCCCCTTGTGGCCGTCGTTCGTCTGCTTGGGCGACACGCCGTCCCACAGCCGCACGGTCGCGGTCGAGTAGTAGTTCACGCCCAGCACGTCGATGGGCTGGGAGATCGTCGCGAGGTCACCGTCCTGGACGAACGACCAGTCGGTGACGGATGCCGTGTCCTCGACCAGATCCGCCGGGTACTCGCCCCGCAGCATCGGACCCGTGAAGGCGCGGTTCGCGAGGGCGTCGATCCGGCGCACCGCGTCGGCCGCGCCGTCCCCGACCCCACGCAGGACGTGGAAGTTGAGCGTGACGGAGTACTCGGGCGACCCCGCCGACGTCGCGCGCAGTGCCTGCACCGCCCGGCCGTGCGCGAGGTTGAGGTGGTGGACCGCGGCGAGAGCGGCCGCCGGCTCGTGGCGGCCGGGGGCGTGTCCGCCCTGGCCGTAGCCGAGGTAGGCGGAGCACCACGGCTCGTTGAGGGTCGTCCAGGTGTGGATGCGGTCCCCGAGGGCGGCGCCCACGATCGAGGCGTACTCCTCGAACGCGTCGGCGGTGGCGCGGGCCGGCCAGCCACCGGCATCCTCCAGCGGCTGCGGAAGATCCCAGTGGTACAGCGTCGCGACGGGCTTGATGCCGCGCTCGAGCAGGCCGTCGACAAGGCGGGAGTAGAAGTCGATGCCCTTGCGGTTCGCCCGTCCCGTCCCGGTCGGCTGGATGCGCGGCCAGGCGATCGAGAAGCGATACGCGTCCAGCCCGAGGCGCTTCATCAGGTCGAGGTCGCTCTCCCATCGGTGGTAATGGTCGCACGCGACATCGCCCGTGTCGCCGTTCCAGACCTTGCCGGGCGTCTTGGAGAACGTGTCCCAGATGGACGGACCGCGGCCGTCCTCGTCGAATGCCCCCTCGACCTGATAGGAGGCGGTGGCCGAGCCGAACGTGAAGCCCGGCGGGAAGACGAGGCCGGAATCGCGGTAGTCGGGGTTTCCCCGTGTCGTGGGTTCGGTCACGGAAGTCACTTTGTCACCTCCGCGAGGTTGACGACGAACGTCTCGGCACGTCCGTCGGGGTTGGTGACGGTGACGGATGCCTCGCCCTCGCCGCCAGGGAAGACCCGCAGGCGCACGCCGTCGAGGTAGTCGTAGTCCGGCCTGTCGGTGCGGGCACCCCACGGGATGACGGCGCCGCCGCGCACGTACAGCGGGAGCGAGGTGAAGCCGTGGTTCTCCTTCCGCCAGCATCCGCCGCGTACGACCTCGCCCGTCAGGAGGTCGGTCCACGTGCCGCGCGGCAGATAGAACTCGACATCGCCCGACTCGGAGAAGACCGGAGCGACGAGGATGTCGCGACCGAGCATGTACTGCCGGTCGAGATACCCGACGGCGGGGTCATCGCAGAACTCGAGCTGCATGGGGCGCAGGACCGGCACGCCGGAGGACGCGGCATCCACCCCCGCCTGGAACAGGTACGGCATCAGCTGCATCTTGAGGTGCGTGAAGACGCGCGTGACCTCGACGGCTTCTTCGTCGAACGCCCACGGCACGCGGTAGGAGTTCGAACCGTGGAAGCGCGAGTGCGAGCCGAGCAGCCCGAAGGCCGTCCAGCGCTTGTACACCGCGGCATCCGGGGTCCCCTCGAAGCCGCCGATGTCGTGACTCCAGTGGGCGAACCCGCTCAGCGCGAGCGAGAGGCCGCCGCGCAGGGTCTCGGCCATCGACGCGAAGGTGGATGTCGAGTCCCCGCCCCAGTGCACCGCCATCGACTGGCCGCCGGCGGTCGCGGAGCGGGCGAAGACGACCGCGTCGCCCTCCCCGCGCGATTCGACGAGCACGTCGTGCACGGCCTTGTTGTAGAGCTGCGTGTAGAGGTTGTGCATGCGCGACGGGTCGGATCCGTCGAAGTACTCGACCTCCAGCGGGATGCGCTCGCCGAAGTCGGTCTTGAAGCAGTCGACGCCCTGGTCGAGGAGGCGCCGCAGGTGCCCCTGGAACCACGCCGTCGCGTCGGGATTGGTGAAGTCGACGAGCCCCATTCCGGCCTGCCAGAGATCCCACTGCCACACCGAGCCGTCGGGGCGCTTCACCAGATAGCCGGATGCCGCCGCCTCGGCGAACAGCGGCGAGCGCTGGCCGATGTACGGGTTGATCCAGACGCAGACCCTCAGGTCCTTGTCGTGCAGGCGCGCGAGCATGCCGTCGGGGTCGGGGAAGGTGCGGGGATCCCACTCGAAGTCGCACCAGTTGAACTCTCGCATCCAGAAGCAGTCGAAGTGGAAGACCGAGACGGGCAGCTCGCGCGCGGCCATCTCGTCGAGGAACGAGCTGACCGTCGCCTCGTCGTAGTCCGTCGTGAACGAGGTCGAGAGCCAGAGACCGTACGACCAGGCGGGCACGACCGGCGGCCGGCCCGTCAGGGTCGTGTAGCGGCTCAGAACGTCCTTCGGGGTGGGCCCTGCGATGAGGAAGTACTCGAGCTCCTCCCCCGCGACCGAGAACTGCACGCGCTCGACGGCCTCCGAGCCGATCTCGTACGAGACATGCCCCGGATCGTTGACGAGCACGCCGTACCCCCTGTTCGAGAGGTAGAAGGGCACGTTCTTGTAGGACTGCTCGCTCGACGTGCCGCCGTCGGCGTTCCAGATATCGACGGACTGCCCGTTCTTGACGACGGGCCCGAAGCGCTCGCCGAGCCCGTAGATGAGCTCGCCCACCCCGAGATCGAGCTGCTCGTGCACGTACGTGTGCGACGCGGGGGCCCCGAGGCCGGTGCGGGCGTTCCCCGCGACGCCGTGCGAGACGTCGGCGTCGCCCGCGAGCTGGATGTAGCCCTGCGCCTTGCGGCCCGAACCCGTGACGCGACTGCCGTCGACCTCGAACGAGAGCGACCACGGAGAGCCCGGGGCAATGCGCGCGGTGAGGGGTCCGGTCGTCAGCACGCCGCCGTCGTCGTCGACCGTCCCGACACCCGCTCCGCCCTCGACGGCGCCCGGCAGGTCGAAGCCGCCGTGCCACTTCCGGCCGGTGTGGTGCGAGACGCGGACCCGGACGACGCCCTCGAGGGGCGAGGAGAGCGTCACGGTCAGGACCGGGCGGTTGAGGGTGTCGCCGCGCTTGGCGATGACCGTGGTGGGGGCGGTGATGACGAGGCCCTCGCCGTCGCCGGCGCTGACAGCATCCGTCTTCCAGATGTCGTACGCCTCCTGGGCGTACAGAGCGGTGACGCCGGGGCGCAGCTGCCAGAACCCGTCGGTGAACTTCATTACTTGACTGCTCCTGCCGTGATGCCGCGGGTGAGGGTCCGCTGGAAGATGAGGAAGAAGATGAGGGTCGGGATGATGCCGAGGAGCGCCGATCCGGCCGTCGTGGTGACGTCCATGAGCCGGTCCCCCTGCAGCACGCTGATCGCGACGGGGACCGTCTGGTTGGCGTTGGACGCGAGGAAGGTCAGCGGGATGAGGAACTCGTTCCACGTCCAGATGAAGAAGAAGATGAGCAGCACCGCGAGCGTCGGGCGGCTGATCGGGAAGACCACGCGCCAGAGGATCTGCCAGCGGGTCGCGCCGTCGAGCGAGGCCGCCTCGAGGAGCTCCTTGGGGAACGTGCCGTACACCGACGAGAGCAGGTACGTGCCGAACGCGGCCTGGACGACGGTGAAGACGATGATGACCGACCACACGTTGTCGTACAGATCGACCGACTTGAACATGTAGTACAGCGGGTAGAGCAGGGCCTCCTGAGGCAGCAGGTTCGCCAGGAGGAACAGCAGAACGATCCACGTGCGGCCGCGCACCCGCCCGATGCCGATCGCGAAGGCGTTGAGCACGGAGATGAGCACCGCGAGCAGCGACACGATGCCCGAGATGAAGATCGAGTTCCACACCTTCTCGGGGAAGTTGACGCGCTCCCAGAAGTTCTGGATGCCGGTGAGGTCGATGGCCTGCGGGAGTGAGAACGGACCCGACGTGGCGTAGTCGACCGGCGACTTGAAGGCGTTGACGACGATCAGGTAGAAGGGCACGATCACGATGAGCGCGCCGATGACGACGAGGGCGAGCAGCACCCAGTCGAGCGGGCGCTTCTTGGTCATCCCGCCGCGCGCGCGGCGCGGCTTGCCCGTGACGATTGCCGTAGTGGCGGCCATCAGAGTCCCGCCCTTTCCTTGCGCTCCAGCGAGCTCTGCACGCGGATGAAGATGATCGAGACGATGACGACGAGGATCGTGAGGACCGTCGCGATCGTGGCGCCGTAGCCGATGTTCCGCTTCGTGAAGAACTCCGTGTAGGCGTAGTAGGCGGGGACGAGGGTCGCCCCCGCGGGGCCGCCCTGGGTGATGACGTAGACGGGACCGAAGACCTTGAGTGCCGCGATCGTGCAGGTGAGCGTCACGACGAAGACCTCGGGCCGGATGATGCTGAGGGTGATCGCCGAGAACCGCTGGAACCAGTTGGCGCCGTCGAGCTCGGCGGCCTCGTAGAGCTCGGGGTCCACGCGCTGGAGTGCGGCCATGAAGACGACGATCGGGTAGCCGATCTGCACCCACACGAGGACGGCCATGAGCACGAGCAGCGCGGACGGCATCTGGCCGAGCCAATCGACGGGTCCGATGCCGACGGTCCCGAGGAGCTGGTTCATCGCACCGGTGGCACCCGGACGGAAGATCCAGCCGATCACGATCCCCGCGACGGCGATGGGGAGGATCTGCGGAAGGTAGTAGGTCGCCCGGAGGAAGCTTCCGACCTTACCGCCGAACTTGCGACCGACGACGTCGAAGAGCAGTGCGGCGACGATCAGGCCGACGATCGTCGGGATGACGACCATCGCGATGACCATCCAGACCGAATTGGCGAAGGAGGTCCAGAAGTCCTCGTCGCCGAAGATCTTCACCCAGTTGTCGAGGCCGATGAACTCGGGCGTGCGCACGCCGCGCCACCTCGTGAACGTCAGATACACGTTGAAGACGAGCGGGATGACGATGATCACGAGCAGCAGCACGAACCCGGGGAGCAGATACAGCCAGTAGCCGGCGGTGCCCCCCTTGCGCTGCGGGATCGCGGGTTCTTCGGGTGGCAGCTTCGTGCGCGATCTGCGTGTGTTGCCGCCGTCGTGGGCGGTGCCGCTCGCGGCGCGGGATGCGCCGTGCTCGGCGCGGGTGAGGACAGACATGGTGGACTCCGTCAGGCTCCGTGCGTCGGGCGGGGGCGGCGCGGCGAGGCGCCGCCCCCGCGGGTCGGTCAGCGGAAGTCCGCTGTTCCTTCGTCGTACTGCGCGCCGAGGTCGGCGTTCGTCGTCGCGGCGTCCTGAGCGCCGGTCACGAGGCCCTGGAGCTCCTGCACGATGACGTCGTAGAAGCCGGGGGCGGGCCAGTCGGGGTAGAACGACAGGCCGTCATCGTCGAGGATCCCGTTGAACGTCGAGATGAGCTCCTGGCTCTTCGCGTCGGTGATGTCCTCCGGGTTCGCCGCGACGGGCAGACCGCCGTTGTTCCCGATGATGGCCTGGATCTCGGGACGCATCGTGATGTCGATGAACTCGTACGCGAGCTCCTTGTTCGCGGCGTTCTCGGGAACGACCCACAGGTTCCCCGAAGAGCCGAGCGAGAGGTCCGACTCGGGGAACGCGGTCATGGTCCAGTCGAAGCCGGTGGCCTCCTCGACGAAGCGGCCGTACCACCACGACCCCGACACGAAGATGGGCGCGGTGCCGTTGATGAACGAGACGCCGGCGTCTTCGGCCTTGACCGACGAGACGTCCTTCGCGATGTAGCCCTTGTCGACGTACTCCTGGAGGGTGTCCGTGGCGTAGGTGATCTCGGGGCCTTCCCAGTCGACCGGGCTCTTGTAGAGCTGGTAGTCGTCGACGAACTTGCGGTCGGCCTGGGTGAGGGCGAGCTGGTACCAGAGTTGGCCGAGCGGATACTCGGCACCCGCCTCGGCCAGTGGCGTGATGCCCTTGGCGACGAATGCGTCCAGCACGCTCACGAACTCGTCGTAGGTCGTCGGGATCTCCAGACCCGCCTCGGCGAACGCGTCCTCGTTGTAGTACACGCCGACGAACTCGCCGTAGTTGGGCACGCCGTACCAGGTGTCGCCGCCCATCACCCCGTCTTCGGAGTACTTCGCGGTCGTCTGCAGCGACGGGGCCAGCTTGTCCGCCCAGCCGTACTCGTCGACGGCGTCGGAGATGTCGGAGATGAGGCCCGTGCTCGCCAGGAAGCCGGCCGTCGCATTGCCTTTGTTGAACTCCATGAGGTCGGGCGCGGCATCCGTGTCGAGCACCTGGCTCGCCGTCTTCTGAATCTGCTCGAAGGACTTCTCCTCGAACTCGACCGTGGCACCGGTCTCCTCTTCGAACACCGTGATCGCCTCGGCCCAGGCTTTGCCCATCGCACTGTCGGCGCCCTCGTAGTGCCACAGCTTGAGCGTGTCGGCGTCCGAACCCGAGTCTGCGCTCGAGCCGGAGCAGCCGGCGAGGCCCAGGGCGGCGACGGTGAGGGCCCCGGCGACCGCAAGGGTCCTTCTCTTGGTGATGCGTGCCATCTTCGGCACTCCTTTCTTGGTCCCCTGTCGGGGTGGGGGTCGTGCGCGAAGCGCTGATCGAAGCGCTTCGACAATGGAGATGAGGATGCGTTATCGAGTTATGAGGATGGAGGTCTGCGTTCGGTCTCAGGGGCGAGGCCGCGGCGCGGCGACCGAATGGCGGTCGTGGTAGACGGGCGGGATGAGGTGGAGGCCCGGGGCGGGCCGGTCCTGGGCGCTGAGGCTGCGGACGGCGAGGTCGACGGCGAGGTCGCACGACGATTCGGGAACGAGAGGGATGACGTCGATCGGAAGCGGCAGGAGGGAGGTGTCGAAGGAAGCCGCGACCGACACGATAGAGACGTCCTCGGGCACGGAGAGCCCGCGGTCAGCGACCTCGGCCAGCACGACAGCGTGGACGTCGTCAGCACCGTGGACGAGCAGCGCGGTCGCTCCGGCGTCCAGCAGCTCGCCGACGGCCGCACGCGTGGTCGGCGCGCTCATCTGGCGGTCGCCCGACACCCGGAAGGCATGATGGATGCCGCGTTCCTCGGCGCGCCGCTCGAACGCACGCCGTACGCGCGGCGGGAAGTTCGACTTCTCGTAAGCGACCTGCGTCTGGCCGATGAGGCCGACCGACCGGTGCCCGGCGTCCGCGACCCGGTCGACGGCGAGCGCCGCGGCCGCGTCGAAGTCGAGGTCGACGCACAGAAGGCCTTCGTGGTCGTCCGGAACGCCGATGAAGACCGTCGGGGTGTCGATGGCACGCGCCAGGGCCACCCGCTCGTCGTCCGGTGCGACGTCGAGCACCAGGATCGCGTCGACGAGTCCGCTCGATGCGACCCTCGCCATGCCGGCCGAGGCCTCCTCCTCGGTGAGGAGCAGGATGTCGTAATCGTTCCGGCGCGCCGCGACGGCGGTCGCGAGCACGAACGACATGTGCGTCGGCGCGTGCGTGTCGCGGCGGAGCGGCTCGGTGAGGGCGAAGATCTGCGTGCGGTTTCCCGCGAGCATGCGCGCCCCCGCGTTGGGGCTGTACCCGAGGTCGTGCACCGCCTTCTCGATGCGCAGCCGCGTCGCCGTCGATACGGGTCGCTTGCCGCTCAACGCGTACGACACGGTGCTGATCGACACGCCGGCGGCCTCTGCCACCTCGTTGATCTTCGCCATGTCCACTCCGTCGTTCCGAGCGGCTGCCAACGCCGCCCTTGGCTGGTTCGCCCCATTTCTGCGGGACTCGAAGCGCTTCGCGAAGCGCTTCGACAAACAGAGTATGCGCAACCGTGCGCGGAGCGCAAGGGGTTCGTGGTCAGTCCCAACAAATCCTTGCCAGCCCTCGGGTAGCGTCGGAGCATGCCCTCCTCCGCCCGCGTCGGCCGGTTCACCTGGCGCGGCGCGACGATCGTCCTCGAGAGCACGGGCGCCGGCGAGCGGACTTTCGTGCTGGTCCACGGGATCGGCATGGGCCGGAGCGTCTTCTCCGACCTGGCTCAGCACCTACGCCCGCGCGGACGGGTCGTCACGATCGACCTCCCCGGCTACGGCGAGGCGCCGGAGCCCCCGCGAACCCTGACGGTGGAACGCAGCGCCGATGTCGTCGCGGCCTACCTGCGGGACGCGAGGCACTCCGACGTGACACTCATCGGTCACTCGATGGGCGCTCAGATCGCCGTCGAGGTGGAGGCACGGCATCCTGCACTCGTCCGTCGACTCGTCCTGGCGGGCCCCACGGTCGACCCGCGCGCGCGCACCGCGAGGGCGCAGCTTGCGCGGCTGCTGCGGGACATCGCCGTCGAGCGTCCCGTCGTGTGGGCCCGGGGGGCGCGCGAGTACCTGCGGGCCGGCCCGCACCTGCGCGCGAAGATGCGTGCGATGCTCGCGCACCGGATCGAGCACACGCTCCCGCGCGTAGCCGTGCCGGTGCTCGTGCTGCGAGGCGCTGACGACCTCGTCGCGCCGCGCGACTGGTGCGAAGCGGTCGTCGCGCTCCTCCCCGATGGCGTGCTCGCCGAGATCGCCGACCACGGGCACGAGACGATGATCCGCGACTCCAGCCTGGTGGCGGACCTCATCGTGGGCTTCGCCCGGCAGGGCTGATCCCGTTGCTGGCGCGGCGGATCGAAGGAGTCGTGCAGACCGAGGGCGGTCGGGTACGACCTCACCAGGGTGAGGGCCGGGCCTCGTCGCGCTCGCTGTCGTCGGGGAATTCCGGCAGCGGGTAGCCGCCGGCGCGGATGCAGAGCCAGCGCAGCTGCTCCGGGCTGTCCGGAAGGCACCGCCACGTGCGCCAGACGCCCTGGCCTACGCGGACGACGGAGCCCGGGCCGACGTCGACGATGTCGCCGTCGAGGCCCATCTGGCCGCGACCCTGCAGGAAGACGTAGAGCTCCTCGATCTGCGCGTGCGCGTGCCAGTAGCCCGCTCCTCGCCGGGCGCGAAGGCGTTGGCGGTCATGCCGATGTACTGCATCGCGATCTCGTGGTCGACGACCCGGCGACCGTCCCGCGAGGTCGTCGGCCGGAAGCCGCCGTAGTGGTCCCGCCACTCGTCGAGGCTTCCGATCTGCACCAGCTGGTAGTCGCTCACGGCGTCACTGTAACGCGCTGGGAGAGCCGCCGATCGTCCGATTCCTGCCACCTTCCGCCGACCCGAGAATGTCGGTGCCCCCGCGTAGGTTCACACCATCGGAACCAACGGAGGAATCATGCTCTCGATCGTCCACGGCGCACAGACGCAGTTCCGTCACGAGTCCGCTCTCCGCGAGCGCGAGTGGGCCGTCCTCGCCGCCATCCGCGAACGCGAGGCCCACCTCGCTTCCCGCCGATCGGCGTGGGCTCCGGCAGCGCGACGCGAGACGTCGTGGCCACGCCCGATCGGCCTCGCGACACCCGTCGGGGCCGTCTGCGTCACCGCCTGATCAGCACTTCGGTCCCCGCCGTCAGATCGCTGACTGCGGGGACCGAAGGATGCTGTCGCTAAGCGTCGCCGGTCGTGATCTGGCGCGCCAGCTCCTGGATCTCGCTGTCGGGCAGGTCGATGCCGGCCTGCTCGAGCCGCTGCTTGAGAACGTCGTAGACGCGCTCAGGCTGGGTCGCCGCCATGTCGTCGCGGGTCTGGACGACGATGCCCGAGATCTTCTCGACGTCGCTGGCGTTGTTCTGCGACATCGCCGGGAGGCTCTGCTCCTGCGCGGTTCCGAGCGCATTCTCCTTCTGCGCCTGGCTGGCTGTCATCGTGTCGCGGCCACCGTCCTGGCCGTGATGGCCGGCGTCCGCCTGGCCGCCGTACGTGGGCCCGTCCTGGCCGGCCTGCGACTGGCCGCCTGGCGTTCCGGCGGCGCGCGCGGCCGGATCCGACGTGCCGTCGTCGATGACGCCGATGCCGACCGCCTCATGGCTCGGCTCGCCGCTGGGCGGGTTGCCCTTGGCGTCGTCGGTCGCGGCGCTGTGCGCCCCGCCGCCACTGCTCGAAGCATCCGAACCGCCGCCACTGCTCGAAGCATCCGACCCGCCGCCACTCGCGACGCCGTCGGACGCTTCACCGGGCGGCGGGAAGGATCCGCTCCAGCCCTCCTCGGCTGCGCCCGCACCGGGGACCGCGGCGGCCTGCTCGGGATTCTCGACCTCGCGCTGCTGCGGGACCTCGCCCGCGGCCTCGCCCTCCATCCGGCGCTGGTCCCCGCGGACGGCGTCGCCGCCGCCCGGCGTTCCCATCGCGCCGTCGCCGTCGCCCCGGTCGGGATAGTTCACGCCCGGCTGCTCGTTCTCGTTGCCTGTCGTCGACATGTCACTCCTCCTCTGCCGGGTCGGTGTCGGCCGCCAGATCGGGGTCCGCTCCCTGACTCGGCTCGTCGCTCTCGACCTCACCCACGTCGGTGCCGCCGCCCGTCCCCGCCGCGTTCTCGGCCTGCGGGATGCCCGACACCCAGCCGTCGGTGACGGCGGCGTCGTGCTGCATGTCCGATCGCTCCGCCGTCTCCCCGTCCGCGACCTGACCGCTCTCCCAGCCGCCCGCCGGGTCGGCGTTGATCACGCCCTCCGGAATGTTCCGGTCGTCCTCGTGCATACGCCCGCTCCTCTCGACCTTTCCAGCCTTCCGCCGCGACCCCGACTCCGCACGGGGTTGACGATCGACGGGAGGGGGGCTAGATCGGCTCAGGTCGAGGCGTCGCGCTCTGCTGCCGCGCGGGCTGCGGCATCCCGATCGCGAGCCACTGCCTGCCCGAGCAGCTGCCCGCCGCTGGTCAGGAGCGCCCGCCGCCAGGGCGCGACGCCGTCGATCTCGATCTGGATCGAGATCGAGAGGATCGTGCGGATGATGACGATGATCCCGAGGATCACCGCGTCTTCGAGCGACGGCTTGGATGTGATGGTGCGCACGAGGTCGGCCGCGACGAGCACCTCGAGGCCGAGCAGGATCGCGGCGCCGAGCGTCGTGCGCAACGCGGTGTACCCGGCGTGGCCGCCTTCTCCTCGGGCGAGGGAGCGGATGCCGAACACGACCGCGATGAGGAAGCCGACGACCATGACGACGGCGCCGACGATCTCGAAGCCGACGGCGACAGCGGTGAAGACCGACTCGAAGTCCACGAGCGTCAGCGTACGGCCGCTCCCGCTCGGACGGGATCAGGCGGTGCGGCGGTGCTGCAGAATGCCGGCGCGCTCCGGGTGCGCGTCGAACCAGTCGGCGACGTACCAGCAGACGGGGACGACCGATCGGTCCCCGGCCGCCTCGAGCTCGGAGACGACGCGTTCGACGAGGTCGCCGGCATACCCGTGGCCTCTGAAGGTCGGCACGGTGTACGCGCGGGTCATGGCGACGCTGCGCCCGTCATCGCGATAGTCGAGGACGCTCACGAGGTCCGACCCCTTGAACAGCGTGTAGCGCGAGGCGTCCGGCTCGTGGGCGAAGGTCAGCTGGGTCACCCCGAAAGGGTACGCCCGCCTGCGCCGGGAGGCGCCGCCTGTGCGGGAGTGTCCAGGCGATACAGAGGCTGCTTCCCCTCTCTCCGGCGGGATTGAGCAAAGTGCCACGTATCGTCGACGCGGAGGCGCAGCATCCGTGCGATTTGACACATTCCGACGCACTCCGACATAATCGGGCGCATGACTGACAACGCACGCTCTCTGTCCGCCTGGGAGGCGAACGGGACTGCCGGCATGATGATGGCCGGCCGCGTTGCCCTGTGTTGTCGAATGTGCCACTGAATCGGTGACACCGCCGGATTCCCGCGCCGCTTGATCGAGATCGCGCGCCGGGACTCCCCCGAGCACCGCGAGTGCGCCTCGAGCGTCTCTCCGGATGCCTCGCACACGGCCCCTTCTGACCGGGCCAGGCCGTCTCGGCCGAATCGCAACGCACCTTCCGGCTCCGCCGGACTCCCGCAAGGACCATCATCATCATGTCGAACACCGCCCTTCTCGAGCGCACCGCCCCCGTCCGCCACCTCCGCGCCGTGACCGGCCCGGTTTCCACTGCCGCCGCGCAGCCCACCGCCCCCGCCCCGGTCGCTCCGGCTCCCGCCACGGAGACCCCGGCCCAGCGCAACCTTCCGCCGGGGACCGCGCCCCGCGGCTTCGCCCTCTACGTGGGTCTGGATGAGGCGAAGGCCGCCGCGGCCGGCGTCTCGCTCGGCACGCTCGTCGAGGCCCTCCGCCGCACGATCGCCGACCTCGCACCGAACGCCGAGACGTACGCGACGGTCGCCCTCGCCCCGACGGGAGCCGGCGGCCGTGACGTCGACGTCGTGCGCCTCGCGCTGCACGAGCCCTCGGCCGTCGCCCGCACCAAGCAGGAGGAGCCCGAAGAGGAGGACCGGGTCGCGGGCGGCGTGGTCGTCGACATCTCGCGGAAGCGCGTGCTCATCGAGGGCGAGTCGGCCGCGTTCACCTTCAAGGAGTTCGAGCTGCTCCAATACCTCGTGCTCCGCGAGGGCCGCACGATCGAGCGCACGGAGCTCGTCTCGTCGCTCTGGCACGCCAGCGACGAGGAGGCGCCCGGCGAGCGGACGATCGACGTTCACGTCCGTCGCCTGCGCGCCAAGCTCGGCCGCTACGAGGACATCGTCCGCACGGTTCGCGGCGTCGGCTACCGTTTCGACCGCCACGCCGACGTCGTCATCCGCTACGGACACGGCACGCCGTCGCCGGACCGCTTCTGACCATCCGCTGCCGCAGCCGCCGGCAGGCCGCTGCCGTCCGCACGATCCACCGAGGACACGCCGACACTTCGGCGCCGTGGGCCGCTGCCGTCCGCACGATCCACCGAGGACACGCCGACACCTCGCCGCCGGCGCCCGGCGTGTCGCCGTTCCGTCGTGCAGACGGAATCCGAGGCGTCTTCGCGGGCGGCATGTCGGAGGTCGGCGCGTAGGGTGAGCCCATGACAACCTCGCTGTCGCGCATCCGGGCTGCTTCCAGCGTCCCGACGCGACAGCGACCCCACGATCCGAGGCCCGAACACGGCCGCCCGGTCGAGTCGGAGTACCGGCCGAGGCATCCGCTCGACGTCCGCGCCACGGTGCTGTCCCAGCAGCACGGACCGGGCGATCCCACGATGACGGCCGACGGCGCCGTGATCTGGCGCGCGTGCCGGACGCCCGAGGGTGTGGCGACGCTCGCCCTGCGCGAGACGAGCCGCGGCGTCATCAGAGGCGCCGCATGGGGGCCGGGCGCCGACTGGGCACTGGCACAGCTCCCCGCGCTGTGCGGCGCCGACGACCATCCCTCGGGCTTCGAGCCGTCGCGGCATCCGCTCATCGCCGATGCCCACCGTCGCAACCCCGGGCTGCGGCTCGGCCGCACCGACCTCGTTTTCGAGGCCCTCGCGAGCGCGATCTTCGAGCAGAAGGTCACCGGCACACAGGCGTTCGGCGCGTGGCGTCGCATCGTGACGTGGTTCGGCGAGCGCGCGCCCGGCCCCACGCCGAAGCCGATGTTCGCTCCCCCGGCCACCGACGGCTGGCGGCGCATTCCCTCCTGGGCCTGGCATCGCGCGGGCCTCGAGCCCCCGCAGTCGCGCACGGTCGTGGAAGCTGCTCGTCGCGGCGAGTCGCTCGTGCGAGCCGTCGCGGAGGCGCCGGACGGCGACGCCCGGGAGCGCATCCTCACGAGTCTCCCCGGCATCGGCGCGTGGACCAGCGCCGAGACCCGCATCCGCGCGTTCGGCGACCCCGACGCCGTGAGCGTCGGCGACTACCACCTGGCCCATCAGGTGGGCTACGCGCTCACCGGTGCCCGTACGGACGATGCCGGGATGCTGGAGCTCCTCGCCCCGTGGACGGGTCACCGCCAGCGCGTCATCCGACTCATCGGCGCGAGCGGCGTGCGCGAAGAGCGGCGCGGTCCCCGCCTGCACCCCGAAGATCATCGGGGGCGCTGAGTCAACCGTCTTTCCGCCCGCGCCCGAGCGCGCCAGGATGATGGCATGATCGAGCCTCTTGCCGACGTGCCCGAGGGCGTGCTGGGATTCCGCGCCGTCGGCACCGTCGACGCCGCCGACTACCGCAAGGTCCTCGACCCCGCGATCGACGCATGGATCGCGAAGGGCAGGAAGGTGAACCTGGTATACGTCCTCGGCGAGGAGTTCACGCGCTACTCCCTGAGCGCGCTCTGGCAGGACATGCTCCTCGAAGGCAAGCCCGAGGGCAGCTGGGGCCGTGTGGCGCTCGTGACCGATCACGGCATCCTGGGTCAGTTGGTGCATGGACTCGGGTCGCTCTCGCCCGCCGACTTCCGCCGCTTCAGGCTGGCAGAGCTTCCGGTCGCCCTCGAGTGGGCGGCGGGGAAGGATGCCGCGGCCGCGGCATCCTGAGGCGTCCGCCGCGGCTCTCCGCCGACGACCCTTGCGGATGTCGGAACCCGCGAGCACACTGGGTCGCGCCGCGGGCCGGTGGCGGCATCCATCCACCCGACATCACACCTCAGGAGATACCCCGATGCCCAGCCTGAACCCCTATCTGTCGTTCAAGGACAACGCCCGCGAGGCGGTCGAGTACTACCGGAGCGTCTTCGGCGGCGAGCTTCAGATCTCGACGTTCGCCGACTTCCCCGGGATGGCCGACGCGTCCGAGGACGCCCTCGTCATGCACGCTCAGCTGACGAGCCCCGAAGGCTTCGTGCTGATGGCCGCCGACACGCCCGATCGCATGCCGTACGAGCCTCCGGCGGGGATCGCCGTCTCGGTGAGCGGCGAGGACGAGTCGAAGCTGCAGGGCTACTGGGATGCCCTCGCCGCGGGCGGCACCGTCACGATGCCCTACGACACCCCGCCGTGGGGCGGGAAGTTCGGCATGCTCACCGACCGGTTCGGGATCGACTGGATGGTGTCGCTGAACGCGCCGCAGCAGTAGCGGCGTCGCAACGCCGAGGACGGACGGATGCGGCGGCTCGGACTGTGCTCCGGGCCGCGGCATCCTAGGCTGAACGCATGACGCAATCGGGTGATGCGGGAAACGGAAGGGGCTGGCCCAAGGGACGGCTGGGCTGGATCGCCGGCTCGATCATCATGCTGATCGTCGGCGCCATCGTCGGCCTCGTGCTCGGCAGCATCTGGCTCGGTCTCGTGATCGCGGCCGTGGTCGCCCTGGGGTGGATGATCGCGTACGAGTCGCAGCGCGGCCGGACCCCCGACCTCTACGACCAGGACGACGACGGCGCACGCCTTTGACGACGTCACGTCGGCCGCCATCCGCGTGTGCATCGCGCACGGTCGGCAGCAGCCCGCGTCGGCGGACGGCGCCGACCACCCCGTGTGGGCGGTGACCCGCGACGGTGAAGTCCGGATCTCCTGTTTCCCGCAGCGCGCAGGCGGCGTAGCGTGGCGCAGAGGAGGTACGCCATGAGAGCGAGCGTCGGAGACCGCGTGCTCATCCACGGACGAGCGGTCGGAATGGTGGAGCGGACCGGTGAAGTCATCGACATCCGCGGCCATGAGGATGACCCGCTGCTCGTCGTCCGGTACGACGACGGCCACGAGACGATCCTGTCACCGGGCACGGACTGCGAGATCCTGCATCGGACGTAGCAGGGCGGGTGTTGTCACCCGCCTAGACTGATCGCTCGTGTCGACGCGGTGGCTGCCCCTCGGCGCGATCGGTCTCTCGGTCGTGCTGTGGTCGGCGGCGTACGTGCTGTCGGGATGGGCGCTCGAGACCGCTTCCCCCGCCGTCCTGTCGGTGTCACGGTTCGCGATCGCGCTCCTCGTGCTGGTGCCGCTCGCCGCCCGGCGGCCCCGCTTCGTCCGGACCCTGCGGGAGCCGCGGACGATCCTGCTCGGCCTGACGGGCGTCACGCTCTACTACTCCTTCGCGAACATCGGACTGCTCTTCACCACGCCCGGCACGGCGGCCCTCGTCGTGTCGCTTCTGCCGGTGCTCACGGCGGTCGCCGCGGTGATCATGCTCAGGGAGCGGCTCACACGGCGCACGATCATCGGGCTCGCGCTCGCGACGGTGGGGGTGGGCCTGGTCGCCGCGAGCGGCTTCCGGTTCGACCTCGGCGTCGTGCTCAACGTCGTCGCGCTCGCGTCGTATGCGATCTACACCGTGCTGCTCCGCCGTGACGGCGAGCGCGAGGACGGCCCCGATGCGATCGTGCTCGCCACTGCGACAGGCGTATGGGGCACGGCCCTCATGCTGCCGTGGCTCGCATGGGAGGTGGCGGTGGGATCGGCTGCCGCGCCGTCGGATCTCCGCGGCATCCTGAGCATCCTGGCCCTCGCTATCGTCGTGACCGCACCGACCCTCGTTCTCTTCAACTACGGCGCCGAGCGCGTGCCCGCCGCCATATCGGGCGTCGCCACCGCCGCGATCCCCGCCCTCGGGTACGGTTTCGCGCTGCTGCTCGGCGAACCGCTGGACCTCGTGAAGGCGATCGGCGGCGCGATCGCGCTCGCCGGAGTCCTGCTCGCAACCCTGGAGCAGCCTGATGTCGAACCGAGCCCACCTGGCCTCGCCCTGCCCGAGCCGGCCGATCTCGCCCGCCTCGGATCTCTCGACCGCGAGAGAGCGGCGGGCGGCGGCCCGCGAGGCGCGAGTAGCGTCGGGCCCAGCGCCGCGGAGGAGGACTTCGCGCGACGACCAGAGGAGCGCGCATGAGGATCGCCGTCGCCGGAGGAACCGGCCGAGCGGGAGCGGAAGCCGTGGCGACGGCGCGAGCCCGGGGTCATGAGGTGATCGTCCTGGCCCGATCGCGCGGCGTCGATCTGGTCGCGGGCACCGGCGTGGCAGCGGCTGTGGAGGGTGCCGACGTCGTCATCGACGCCTCGGGAGTCCAGGGCAAGGACGACCCCACGGCGTTCCATCAGGCGGTGACCGACACCCTCGTGACAGCCGGGGCGCGCCACCTCGTCGTGCTGTCGATCGTCGGATGCGACCGCGCCACGTCGAATCCCCTCTACGCCGGCAAGCTCGCGCAGGAGGCCGCGACCGAGGCATCCGGCGTCCCTTTCACGATCGCGCGCGCGACGCAGTTCCACGAGTTCGTGCGGATGGTGTGGGATTTCGGGCACAAGGGCCCGCTGCACTTCGCGCCGCGCATGCGAACTCAGCCGGTCGCGGTAGCCGAGGTCGGGGCGCGGCTGGTGGACCTCGCCGAGAGAGGGCCGATCGGCGGGCGCGCTGCGGACCTGGGCGGACCGCGTGAGGAGTCGCTTCTCGAGATGGTCCGGGCGTACGCAGCCACCGTGGGGCGATCGAGTCGCGTTGTACCCGTGAGCCTCCCTGGAGAATTCGGCAAGGCCCAGCGCGACGGGTCGCTCCTCCCGGGACCCGACGCGGTGCTCGGGACGCAGACCTTCGCGGAGTGGTTGGAGCTGCAGCGCGCGGCATCCTGACCTCGAGGGGGCGCTCGTCGCGCGTGCCCGCTACATCTCCTCGTGGTGGTTCGGATCACCGTCCCACAGGCGTCCGCGCTCGAGGCCGGAGATCGC
This sequence comes from Microbacterium sp. BK668, assembly GCF_004362195.1. NCBI lineage: Bacteria > Bacillati > Actinomycetota > Actinomycetes > Micrococcales > Microbacteriaceae > Microbacterium > Microbacterium sp. BK668. The sequence goes on along the minus strand of NZ_SNWG01000001.1, from coordinate 1,467,162 downwards.
GGCGACCTCGTCGTCGGTGAGCTCGAAGCCGAAGATGTCGGCGTTCTCCACCTGTCGCTCCGGGTTCGCGGACTTGGGGATCGCCGTCGAACCGAGCTGGACGTGCCACCGCAGCACCGCCTGGGTCGGCGTGACCCCGTGGGCGGCGGCGATGTCGGCGATGACGGACTCGGTCAGCAGCTCCGAGCGGCGCGCAAGCGGGCTCCAGCTCTCGGTGCGGATGCCGCGCTCGCGATGGAACGCGCGCAGCGCGGCCTGGGGGAAGTACGGGTGGAGCTCGACCTGGTTGACCGCCGGTGTCACGCCGGTCTCGTCGATGAGCTCGGTGAGCATCGCCTCGGTGAAGTTCGAGACGCCGATCGACCCGACGAGGCCCGCTTCGCGGAGGGCGATCATCGCCTGCCACGTCTCGAGGTACTTGCCGACGCTGGGGTTCGGCCAGTGGATGAGGTACAGGTCGATGCGATCGAGACCCAGGGCGGCGACGGATGCCTCGGCACTGGCCATCGTCGGGTCGTAGCCGTGGTCGCGGCCGGGGACCTTCGTCGTGACCAGGATCTCGTCGCGCGCGACGCCGAGCTCGCCCCCGGCGCGCCGCACGGCCTCTCCGACCTCGCGCTCGTTCTTGTAGTTCACGGCGGAGTCGAGCAGGCGGTACCCGGCCGAGATGCCGGCGACCATCGCGTCGACCCCCGAGGCCTCGCGCAGGTTGTAGGTGCCGAGCCCGAGCTCGGGGAAGGCGGTTCCGTCATTGAGGGTCACTGTGGGGATCGTGGGCATGGTTCCATCCTGCCCCCCGCCCGCATCCGCTGTCAGCGGACCAGCGTCCTCGCACGTCTGGGCTCGGCCCCTCGTGGACGCCGCGCTCCCGCGCTCACCTCTCACGGCACGGGCGCCGGCGCCCCCATGCGTTGCGAGCGTAGGAAACGGGACCGGGGTAGGACGATCCTGGCTCCGGTCGTCCTGCGCTCGCCCGATCTCCTACCGTGGTGCGCACCAGGAGCCTCCCTGAACCGCCGACCGCTCCCCCGGGATCGGGTGGACGCCGACGCCGACCCGCGTCAGGCGACCGAGCCGGAGGGGGCGGGCCCCTCGAGAGGATCGCCGTCGAGCAGCCGGCGGATCGTGGTCAGGACGCCCAGCTCGACGTTCGACGGGGCGCGATAGCGCGCCCGCGCCATCACGTCCGGATGGGCGTTGGACATCGCGAACGACATGCCTGCGGCGTCGAGGAGTTCGAGGTCGTTCAGATAGTCGCCGAAGGCCGCCGTCTGGGCGCGGTCGATCCCGAGCGCGGCCTGGAGCCGCTCGAGCGCGACGCCCTTGTTGACACCCGCGTTCATGACGTCGATCCAGTGCTTCCCCGACACGACGACCTGGTGCGTCTCGCGCAGGTCGTCGAGCTCCGGCGCCATCGAGTCCTCCGCCTCGCCGAAATCGTAGATCGCGAGCTTCAGGATCTGATCGCCTACCTGCAGGAGATCGTCGACCACTTCGAGCCTTGCGTAGTACTTCTCGGCCTCGGCGAGGAACGAGGCATCCGTCCTCTCGATGTACGCCGACCGCTTGCCGCACACGACGACACCCGCATCGAAGCCGCGCTCGCCGAGGTGTCGCACCCGGCGGACGACGGAGGCGGCGAACCCCTCGTCGAGCGCGTCGGTGCCGATCTCGTCGTCACCGCGGACGACGTACGCGCCGTTCTCGGCGATGTAGACGATGTCGTCGCCCCAGTGGTCGAACGAGCGCTGGAGTGTCGCGAGCTGCCGTCCGCTCGCCGGGGCGAACAGGATGCCGCGCTGGTCGAGCTCGTCGAGCAGCGGCCACAGCCCGTCGGGGATTCGCCCGTCGCCGTCGAGCAGCGTCCCGTCCATGTCGACGGCGATGAGACGGATGCCGTGGGCCGCCGTCACCCGAGCGCCTCGGGTCGCGCCCAGGCCTTTCCGCGCACGTGCTCCTCGAGGAAGGCGAACACGGTCTGGTACCAGACGACGGCGTGCTGCGGCTTCAGGACCCAGTGGTTCTCGTCGGGGAAGTACAGATACCGATGAGGCACCGTGCCGTCCTCGGCGCCGAAGTGCTCGTTGAGCTCCGACCACAGACGCAAGCCCTCGCCGATCGGGACGCGGTAGTCCTTGTCGCCGTGGATGACGAGCATCGGCGTGCGGATCTCGCGCACGAAGCGGTGCGGCGAGTTCTCGATCATCGCCTCCTCGGTGAAGATGCTCTGCCAGTAGGCCGACGCGTCGGTCGTGCCGGCGAACTGATCGAGCGCCCACAGGCTCGCGTGCGTCACGATCGCCTGGAATCGGTCGGTGTGCCCAGCGACCCAGTTGGCCATGTAGCCGCCGAATGAGCCGCCCATCGCCGCCGTCCGGGTCTCGTCGATGTCGCTCCGCGCGACGACGGCGTCGGTGATGGCGAGGAGGTCGGTATAGGGCGCGGCGCCCCACGCGTTCCAGCCGCGCGCGATGAAGTCGAGGCCGTACCCGGTCGAGAGGGCAGGGTCGGGAAGCAGCACCGCGTAGCCCCGCGCGACGGCGAGGTTGGGGTTCCATCGCCAGCTCCAGGCGTTCCAGCTGTTGAGCGGTCCGCCGTGGATCCACAGCAGCAGCGGGGCGGGATTCTCGTCGGAGGCCCCGGCGGGCAGCATCAGCCACCCGCGCACGCGCACGCCGTCTGCGGCGGTCGTCTCCACCTCGGTGATCGTCCCCGGAGTCACCGGCGGAGGTACCGGACTCGCGAGCGTCGTCACGGCGCCGTCGCGGGAGATCCGGACGGGATGCGACGGCACGACCCACGATGACCGCAGCGCGACGACGTCGCCCGTCTGCTCGTCGACGGCGACGTGCGTGTAGGTGAAATCGTCGTCCGTGACCTGCTCGACAGCGCCCCCCTGCAACGCGATGCGGAAGACCGGCCCTCGGCCGTCCTGGTCGGCGGTCACGACGAGCGCGTCGTCGCCGCGATCGAACACGATGGCGGTCGGCCAGCGATCCCAGCCCTCGGCGACGCGGCGAGCGCCGGCGCCGTCCAGGGCCGCCGTCCACAGCTCCTGCTGCGTAGGAGCCGCGGGAGTGCTCTTCGCCGTGCGCACGAAGGCGATCGAGGCGCCGTCGTGGCTCACCGCGGGAAGCTCGAAGTCGACCCCCGCCTCGTCGAAGAGCACCGTCTGCTCGCCGGTCGCGGTGTCGATCGCCAGGATGCGGTAGCGATCGTCGCGCCCGGCGGGCACGGGCAGCGACACGATGAGCGTCGCTCCGTCGGGCGTGAGAGCGGCACCGGCAGGCGACGCGGTGCGGACGGGCCGAGGCGTCAGGTCGCGCGGACGCGGGAGCGTCGCGGGGTACGGCTTCGCGGCATCCTCGTCGTCCTTCGTCGCTGAGACGGCTTCTTCTGCGACCGCCTCGACCGCCGCCTCCGACGCCGCCGCCGACTCCTCCCGGATCGCCGCGATCGTGTCCGTCAGATCGTCGACATCGACGGCGAGCAGGTGAGGGAGCGCGGGCCCGAGGTCGTGATCCCAGTACCGGACGGGGTACGTGTCGTGCAGGATCGCCGAGATCTTCTTCTTCTTGCGCAGAGCGCGAAGCCGCGCATCCTCCTCGAGCGTGTCGGCGGCGGGAAGCAGATCGGCGGAGATGACGACGCGCTCGGATGCCGAGGCCGTGGCCGCGATCGACGAGGCCCCGCCGGCGAGACGCGTGACCGGGCGTGCCTCACCTCCGTGCGCGGGCAGCACCCAGAGCTGTCCGGACTCGTCGTCGTCCTCGCCCTCGGTATCGGGTCGCGCCGAGACGAAGAGCAGGTCGCCGTTTCCGAGGAACGCGGCTCCGGATTCGCCCTTCGCCGACCGCGTCAGGCGCGCGGGCGTTCCGCCGCCGTCGGCCGGCACGGCCCACAGCGAGCGCTCGTAGGCGGTCGCGTCCTTCTTCAGCGTCGCGACGGTGAGGACGGCGCGAGTTCCGTCCGGTGACAGCGCGAGCGCTTCGATGCGCGGCAGGGCGATGTAGTCGTCGAGGGAGTGGAACGGGGTCTCCGGCATCCCTCCACGCTATGACAGCTTTCCGGGGCCCGGGTGGCCTCCTCGCCGCTGTCGGGGTCAACGACCGGCGGGAGCGCCGGCAGGACGCAGGGAGGCCGACGTCCACCGCCCGAGGCCGAGCACCTCGGCGGCGGCGAGGTGCTCCGCCGTGTCGACGTCGCGTCGGAGCGACGAATAGGCCGGAACCTCCAGCGCCACGCAGCCGAGCTCCAGATGGCGTGCGAACGAGTTCGCGCCGAAGGCCGAGGCCCACGCCGCCCCGGCCGCGGCGGTGACGAGCGTCGAACCGGTGCCCTCGGCATCCGGGACCACTGCCCGCTCGACCATCGTGGCCGCCTCCAGCGCGGCCGCGAGGTCTGGCGAGCGCAGGGCGGGCAGGTCGGCGAGGAGGGCGGCGCGGGGAGCCGACGCCGCCAGCCCGGCCATCACCTTGAGGATCGCCGCGTTCGGGCCCACTCGGGCCCGGTCGGCGACCATGCGCGCGCCGGGGGGGAGGGATGCCTCGAGCTCTGCGTCATCCGTCACCACCACCACCTGCCCGACGGTCCCGCACGCGCCCACCGCCTCGATCGTGTCCAGGGCGATCGCGCGGGCGAGCTCGGGCCCGCGGGCGAGCCGCGACTTCGCCCGCACCGCCGCCTTGACCGGCAGGACGACGGTCCAGCCCGTCACGAGAACCGCTCGCGCAGCCGCGGCAGCACGTGCTCGCCGTACAGCCGCAGGAACTCCGCCTGATCGTGCCCCGGGTCGTGGAAGACCAGGTGCCGGAACCCGAGCGACACGTACCACGCGATGCGCTCGATGTGCTCCTCGGGGTCGTCCGAGACGATGAAGCGCGAGGCGGCGCGCTCGATCGGCAGCTCCTCGCCGAGCCTCTGCATCTCGAGGGGGTCGTCGACGCCCATCTTCTCCTCGGGGCTCAGGGCGAGCGGGGCCCAGAACCGCGTCTTCTCCAGCGCCACGTCGCGCCGCGGGTGGTACGACACCTTGATCTCGATCAGCGTGTCGAGGTCGTCTTCGGATCGCCCGGCCTTCTCCAGCCCCTCACGGAGCGCGGGCAGCAGGGTGTCGGTGTAGAGCTCGCGCTTCTTGCCGCTCGTGGTGATGAAGCCGTCGGCGATGCGGCCGGCCAGACGCGTGGCGGCAGGCCCGGCGGCGCCAATGTAGATAGGCACCGGGTCGTCCATCTTGTCGTAGATCGTGATGTTGCGGGTCGTGTAGAACTCGCCCTCGAAGTTGACGCGGTCCTCCGACCACAGCCGCCGGATGAGGCCGATCGCCTCTTTGAGCCGCCGGAACCGCTCCGGAGGATCGGGCCACGCGATGCCGAGGTTCGCCTCGTTGAGCGCCTCGCCGGTGCCCACGCCGAGGATCACGCGCCCGGGGTACATGACGCCGAGGGTCGCGAAGTCCTGCGCGACGACCGTCGGGTTGTAGCGGAAGGTCGGGGTCAGCACGGACGTGCCGATGAGGACGCGCGACGTCTTGCCGCCGAGCGCCCCGAGCCAGGGGACGGATGCCGGGGCGTGGCCGCCCTCGTGCAGCCAGGGCTGCAGGTGGTCGGACACGAAGACCGAGTCGAACCCGGCCTCTTCGGCCATGATCGCGTAATCGAGCAGCTCGGCCGGACCGAACTGCTCCGCCGATGCCTTGTAGCCGAACCGGATGGGTACCGTCATGATCCCGACCTCTCCTGTGCATCCACGGCGACCGCCGGCGCGGTCTCGAACTCCCGACCGCCGCTCGCGGCGAGGGCCGCCCGGTAGTCGGCGACCGTGCCCGGCCACACCAGGGTGAGCCGGCGCGAGCGGTCGTCGACGTACCAGTTGCGACATCCGCCCGTCAGCCACGGCGTTCCCGCGGCGCGCTCGTCCACCATCCTCGTATACGCCCGCTCGGCCTCGGGCCGGACCCGCAGCACTCCCCCGCCCGCGCGACGGGCGAGCGCCTTCGCCACGTACTCGGCCTGCGCCTCGAGCATGAGGATCGACGACGTGTGACCGAGCGATGCGTTCGGCCCGTTCAGCACGAACAGCTGCGGGAAGCCGGCTACGACGGTCGATCCGAACGACGTCATGCCGCCGGCCCAGTGCTCCCCCAGCGTGACGCCGTTCTCGCCTCGGACGAGCCGCGCGTACGGCTGGCGCGTCGTCTGGAACCCGGTCGCCAGCACGAGCGCGTCGACCCCCCGGTGACGGCTCCCCGATGCCGCGATCAGCTCGCCATCGTCGACGGCGGCGAGCGCGCTCGGCTCGAGGACGACCCGATCCGACGCCACCGCCGGGTAGAACTCGTCCGACAGCAGCACGCGCTTGCACCCGAACGCATAGTCCGGGGTGAGGGTCGCGCGCAGCCGCGGGTCGGCGACCTGTGCGGCGAGATGGGCGCGCGCGACCGTCTCGGCCTCGACGGCCCCGGGTCCGCCCGAGCGCGAGGGGAACCGCGCTTCTCCCTCGGCGTCCAGCTGAGCGCGCAGTCGCGCGAGCTCGTCCGGATTCGCGGCGAACCGCGCCCGCTCCGCCGGCGAGAACGGCCGGCCGCCGCGCGGCATGATCCACGCGGCGCTCCGCTGGAACAGCGTGACCTTCGAGGCGGTGCGCGCGAGCTGCGGCACCAGCTGCACGGCGCTCGCACCGGAACCGACGACGGCCACGTGGGCGCCGACGAGATCGACCCCGTGGTCCCAGCGGGCGGAGTGGAACAGCGGCCCGCGGAACGCCTCGAGGTTCGCCACGTCGGGGATGCGCGGCTCGCTCAGCCGGCCGCACGCGAGGACGAGCGCCTCGGCGTCCACGTCGAACGGCGAAGCGCCGCCGAACGAGAGGCGCCAGATCCCGGCATCCTCGTGCCAGCCGGCGTCGATGAGGGGGGCGCCGAACGTGATGCGGTCGTCGAGCCGCTCCCGGTCGACGACCCGCTCGAGATAGGCCTGGATCTCGGCACCCGGCGCGAATTCCGCCGACCAGGAGGGCTCGGGATGCCGGGCGAAGCCGTAGAGGTGGGACGGAACGTCGCAGGCGACGCCGGGGTAGGTGTTGTCGCGCCATGTGCCGCCGACGCGGTCGGCGCGCTCGAACACCGCGATGTCGTGGCCGGCGTCGCGCAGGGTCATCGCGGCGGCGAGGCCCGCGAAGCCGGCCCCGACGATGGCTACGCCGAGCCGGCGTGTCATGACGCGGCCGCCTTGCGCGGGATCTCCCGGTAGTCGGTGGACCGCTCCCGGAGCGGCCGGAAGAGTCTTCCGACGCGGGCGGACGCCTCGGCGAACGGGAACTCGAGACCGTGCTCGATGCCGGCCTCGGGCAGCACGCGCCCGTCGAGGAGCGTCCCGCCGAGATCATCGCCCCCCGCGCCGAGGAGATCGACCGCGAGATCGCGCCCGTGCCGGGTCCACGGGATCTGGATGTGCCGGATGCTGTCGGCGAAGAAGAGCCGCGACACGGCGACCATCGCCCGGTGCTCGTCGGTCGCCGAGCGGGCGTCGACGAGCGGCACGCCGTGGCCGGGCAGCGGGATCGGCACGAACTCCGTGAAGCCGCCTGTCTCGTCCTGGATGCGGCGGAGGAGTCCGAGGTGGGCGATCCGCTCCTCCGCCGTCTCGACGGAGCCGTAGAAGATCACCGACGTCGAGCGGAAGCCGGCGCGGTGCGCGTGCGTGATCGTCTCGATCCAGCGGTCGATCTCGAGGTCGCCCGGCGCGACCTCGAGACGCACGCGCTCGCTGAGGATCTTGACCCCCGTGCCGGGAACCGTCTTCACGCCGGCCGACCGCAGCGCGGCGAGCGCCTCGTTCAGGCCGAGGCCGGCCCGGTCGGACAGGTCCGCGATGTCCTGCGGACGGTAGGCGTGCAGGTGCACGCTCGGCGCGGCGGCGGCGATGGCGCGGGCGAGGTCGAGATAGCCCTCGGGATCTTCGGATGCCGGGAGGAGACCCTGCACGCAGATCTCGGTCGCGCCGAGGTCGACGGCATCACGGGCGATCGCCTCGGCGTCCGTGAGCCCGAACTCGGGCGGCTCGCCGGGTGTCCGGCGCAGATGCGAGGACGTCAGATTGCGGTTGACGACCATGCTGACCGCCTCGCCGACGGTGTAGCGCCGGACGTCGTCGGCGGTGCGGACGAGCGCATCGAGGTCGGCGCCGGTCGCGGTGAGCAGCGCCGCCCACTCCGCCGGGTCGAGACTCCGCGGGTCCTGCGCTGCCTGCTCGACAAGGCGCTTTCTGGCGGGCTCAGCGCGTTTCGTCTCGCTCCGCTCGCTCAACGACCGGGAAGAATCCCCGCCCTCGACCGTCTCGCTCCGCTCGCTCAACGACCGGGAGGAACCACTCCCCTCGACCGCCCCGCCCCGCTCGGACGAGGCATCCCTCGCCGCGAGGCCCGTTCCGCGATCGGCCAGCCGCTCGACCGCGGTGTGCAGCGCCGGGTCGATCCAGCGATCGGCATCGCGGACGTACTCCGGGTGCGCCGTCAGGCGCTCCCGGAGCTCGAAGCCCGAGGCCGCCGTCAGCGCGGCGAGGTCGTCGAGGTGCGGCCACGGGCGCTCGGGGTTCACGTGGTCGGCGGTCAGGGGCGACACCCCGCCCCAGTCGTCCACGCCCGCGCGCACGAGCAGCTCGAGCTCGGCCGGGTCGCTCAGATTCGGCGGCGCCTGGATGCGCATGTGCGCTCCGAGGACCAGCCGGGCGACGGCGACCGTCGCGATGTACTCGCGGAGCGCGGCATCCGGCACCCCCCGCATCGCCGTCCCGGGCTTTGCGCGGAAGTTCTGGACGATGACCTCCTGCACGTGCCCGTGGCGCTCGGCCACGTCCCGCAGGGCGACGAGCGACTCCGCCCGGTCGCGAACCGTCTCGCCGATGCCGACGAGGATGCCGGTCGTGAACGGGATGCCGGCCGCCCCGGCGTCGTCGAGCACCCGCAGTCGCACGTCCGGGTCCTTGTCGGGCGAGCCGTAGTGCGCACCGCCCGGCTGGTCGTAGATCGCGCGGGACGTCGTCTCGAGCATCATGCCCATCGAGGGGGCGGTCGGCCGGAGCTCGCGCAGCTCGGCCGCGGTCATGACGCCCGGGTTGAGATGCGCGAGCAATCCGGTCTCGGCGGTGATGAGCCGGGCGGCGTGCCCGACGTAGTCGAGCGTCGAGGCGAAGCCGTGCTCGGTGAGCCAGGCGCGCGCCTCGGGCCACCGGTCCTCGGGGCGGTCGCCCAGGGTCAGCAGCGCTTCCTTGCAGCCGGAGTGGTGACCGGCTCGGACCACGCGGAGGATCTGCTCGTCCGACATGTACAGCGGTGCGCGCTTGAGTCGCAGCTGACCCGGCGTGTCGACGAACACGCAGTAGTGGCAGCGGTCGCGGCACAGGGTCGTCAGCGGCACGAAGACCTTGCGCGAGTATGTGATGACCCCCGGCCGGCCCGCCGCCCGGAGGCCCTCGTCGCGCACGGCTGACGCACGCGCAAGCAGCTCGTCGAGGTCGGCGGCTCCGAGCAGCCGCTCGGCTTCATCGACCGAAAGGGACGACACCGACGTCGGTGGACGCATCGGCAGCACGCGCTCAGAGCGCCGCCGCGAACGCTTCGTCGTAGATCGCGAGGGCCTGGTCGACCTCGTCGTCCGTGACGACGCACGGCGGCACGACGTGGATGCGGTTGTCGGCCTGGAACGGAAGAAGGCCCCGTGCGACGAGCTCGCCTTTCACCTTCGCGACCGCGGCGGCCGGGAGCGGGTCGCGTGTGGTGCGGTCGGCGACGAGCTCGAGCGCCCAGAAGACGCCCTCGCCGCGGACCTCGCCGATGGCGGCATGCTTCTCGGCGAGCTCGAGCAGCCCGGGGCCGATCTTCTCCGCGCCCACACGACGGGCGTTCTCGACGATCCCCTCCGATTCCATCGCGTCCAGCGCGCCGACGATCGACGCCGCCGCGAGCGGGTGCCCGCTGTAGGTGAGACCGCCGGGGAACACGCGGTCGTCGAACGTCGCCGCGATCGGCTCGGAGATCACCACGCCTCCGACCGGCACGTAGCCGGAGTTGACGCCCTTGGCGAAGGTGATGAGGTCGGGCACGACGTCGTACCCCTCGAAGGCGAACCAGCGCCCCGTGCGGCCGAATCCGGCCATGACCTCGTCGAGGATCAGGAGGATCCCGAACTCGTCGGCGAGCGCTCGGACGCCCGCGAGGTATCCGGGCGGCGGCAGGAGGATCCCGGCGGTGCCGGGAACGGACTCGAGCAGGATCGCCGCGATCGTTGCGGGGCCCTCGGACTGGATGACGCGGCGAAGGTGCTGCAGCGCACGCTCGCTCTCCTGTTCCGGCGTCGTCGCCCAGAACTCGGAGCGGTACAGGTAGGGCCCGAAGAAGTGCACGTGTCCGCGGGCGAACTCGTTCGGCATCCGTCGCCAGTCACCCGTGGCGACGATCGCGGCCCCGGTGTTGCCGTGGTACGACCGGTACGTCGAGAGGACTTTGTCGCGGCCCACGTCGCCACGTGCCGCACAGTGCAGCCGCGCCATGCGGATGGCGTTCTCGATGGCGTCGGCGCCTCCGTTGGTGAAGAAGACCTTCGAGAATCCCTCGGGGGCGCGGGCGACGATGCGCTTGGCCGCCTCCCCGCGCGTGAGGTTCGCGGCGGCGGGGCCGACGGTGGCGAGCAGGTCGGCCTGCCGGTGGATGGCGTCGATGACGGCCGGATGCTGGTGCCCGATGTTGACGTTGACGAGCTGGCTGGAGAAGTCGAGGTATCGCTTTCCCCCGTGATCCCATACGACGCTGCCCGAACCGCCGGCGATGACAATGGGTGAGAGCGACGCCTGCGCGGACCACGAGTGGAAGACGTACTCGCGGTCGAGCTCGGCGGCGAGACCGTCGAGGTCCGTGGACTGTTCGCTCAGAGTCATGTCGGCCATTCTCCCCCTCCCGGGTGCACTGTGGGATCGAAACCTCCGGTCGCTGGGCGAGGCGCAGCTCACTCAGCGACCGGAGACGCGGCATCCCTTCTACTGGCCGCCCTCGGTGAGCGCGACCTCGATCGGCGTGTACTCGCCCGACACGTCGACCCCCTCATCGGCCAGCTCGGCGAGCGCCTTCTCGATGTACTCGTTCGAGAAGGCGGTGTCGGAGGGCTCGGCGGTGATGAGATTGAGGCCGTCCTGATTGACCGCCGCGAGCGCTCCCTCCACGGTCTTGTCCCACGCGGCCTGGTCGATGACGCCGAAGTCTGCGCCCGTCCAGATGAGCTTGTTGACCTCGTTCATCTGCCAGAGCTGGTGGACGGGGCCGACCGGGAAGGCCGCCTCGGCGTTGGAAGCGATGTCGTAGACGATCTCCGCCGCCTCCTCCGGATTGTCCCGCGCGAACAGCCAGCCCTTCGTGACCGCCTTGAGGAATCGCACCGCGGCGTCGGCGTAGGCGGGGTCGTCCGCGAGGCGCTGCGTGTCTGCCCACAGGGCGTCCTGCAGCATCGCTCCCTCGGTGTCCTCGTAGGAGATGACGTCGAAGTCCTCGGAGGTGTAAAGCTCACCCGTCTCGGGGTTCACGACCTCGAGGATCTGCGCCCACTCGTTGTAGGTCATCGCCTGCGCGGCGTCGACGTCGCGGTCGAGCAGCGCGTTCATCGAGAAGTCCTGCGTCGTGATCGACACGCTGGTCGAGTCCAGGCCCTCGGCGGCCATCGCGGCGAAGATCTCCCACTCGTTGCCGAATCCCCACGAGCCGATCCTCTTCCCCTCGAAGTCGGCCACGTCGCTGATGCCGGAGTCCTTCCACGCGACCTGGAGCGTGCCGGACTTCTGGAACACCTGGGCGATGTCGGTGAGCTCCACGCCGGACGCCTCGAGCGTCCCGAGCACCTTCGGCACCCAGGCGACGGCGAAGTCGACATCGCCGGCGACGAGGGCGTCCTGCGGCACGATATCGCCGCCGGAGGGGACGATGTCGACGTTGTCGAACCCCTCTTCCTCGAAGTATCCCTTCTCCTGCGCGACGTAGTAGCCGGCGAACTGCGCCTGCGGGAGCCATTGCAGCTGCAGCGAGATGTCGGTGAGCGGCTCGAAGTCGCCTTCCGCGCCCCCGGTCGAGTCGGGCGAACCCGAAGCGGAGCACGCGGCGAGCGCGAGGGCCGCCACGGCGACGGTGGACGCGAGCGCGAGGCCCCGTCGGATGCTGTGTCTCATGCTGATCCCTTCCTGTGATGGTGCCCCTGGCCGCGGTCGGTGCCGCCCGCCGCCGATGCCGGCTAAGCCGGCGGTCTCCTGATGACGATCCGCTCCAATACGGAGGTCACGAGGAAGAATGCGAGACCGATGAGGATGCCGCCGAACACGTACGCCCACGCGAGGGCGGCGCGTCCGGACTTCGCGTAGGTCGCGATCGCCGTGCCCACACCATCGGCCGGGCCCCCGAAGTACTCGGCGACGAGCGCTGAGATGACGGCGACGGATGCGGCGATCCGCAGCCCGGTCATGAGATACGGCAGAGCCGTGGGAAGGGTGAGCGATCGGAAGGTCTGCGCGTTCGTCGCGGCGGACGCGCGGAAGAGGTCGCGATGCACCGGCCGGGACTGGCGGAGTCCCCGCAGGACATTCACGAAGACCGGGATGAACGCGGCGATGGCGGCGACCGCCTGCCGGCCGAACTGACTCGACGCGCCGAACATCGTGTTGAGGATCGGCGTGATGGCCACGATCGGCACGACCGCGATCGCGGCCACGAGCGGCGCCAGCATCCCGTCGACTGCTCTGACGGATGCTGCGAGCCCGGCCAGGACGATGCCGATCACTGTTCCGGCGATCAGGCCGACGAGGGCGTTCGTCGCCGTGATCGCCATGTCTGCCGCGATGATGTTCCAGCGCAGCACGAACTCCTCGAGGATCGCCAGCGGACTGGGGAGCATGCGCGGCGCGGTGCCGGAGGCGACCCACAGCGCCCACAGCGCGAGGCCGATCAGGCCGACCGCGAGGGGCGCGACCCAGCGCAGCCACGAAGGCAGGGGGCGCGCCGCCGCGACGGAGGTCATCGCTCGTTCGCCCTCTCGACCGGCGCGCCGTGCAGGGCCTCGCGCACTGCCGTGACCCGTTCGAAGAACCCGGGCGACTCGCGGAGGGCGTCGTCGCGCACCGGTCCGAGACCCGTCGGCAGCACATCCGTGATGCGGCCCGGCCGCGGGCTCATGACCACGACGCGGTCGGACAGGAAGACCGCCTCGGGGATGGAGTGGGTGACGAAGACCACCGCCGCCCCGGTCTCGGCGGCGATGCGCGCGAGCTCGACCTGCAGATATTCGCGCGTCATCTCGTCGAGTGCCCCGAACGGCTCGTCCATGAGCAGCAGTCGCGGCCGCGCGGCGAGGGCTCGCGCGATGGCGACGCGCTGCTGCATGCCTCCGGAGAGCTGATCGGGATAGCGGTCGGCGAACTCGCGCAGGCCCACGAGATCGACGAGTTCGCGCACGCGCGCGGCGCGCTCGTCCTTCCCCGTCCCCTGCAGCTCCAGAGGCAGGACGATGTTCGCCGACACCGTGCGCCACGGCAGGAGCCCGGCCTGCTGGAACGCGATGCCGTAGTCCTGGTCGAGGCGGGCGCGCTGAGCCGGCTTGCCGAAGATCTCGAGCCGGCCCGTCGTGGGTTCGTCGAGGTCGGCGATGAGGCGCAGCAGCGTGGACTTTCCGCACCCGGAGGGGCCGATGAGAGAGACGAACTCCCCCGCCGCGACCTCGAGTTCGACGTCGGTCAGCGCCACGACGTCGGCGGCCTTCGTCGCGAACACCTTGCCCACGCCGGACGCCGTCACGGCCCTGACCGCCGAGGGCCCCGGCCCTGTGCCGGACGGTGGAAGGGTCATCCGTTCTCCTCGCCTCGGCGGTAGTTCGACAGTGTCCAGCCGAGCACCGCGATCGCGGACGCCGCGATCAGTCCCAGGCCGATGGTTCCGAATGTGGGTCCCCAGGGAGCGGCGGGATCGCTGGAGGCCTGCCCCGCAAGCTGGATGAGCATCCGCCCGATCCCACCGCGCATGCCGATCGACACCTCTGCGACCACGGCACCGACGACGGCGCTCGCCGCGGCCAGACGCAGCGCGGGGAGGAGATGCGGCACGGCGGCGGGCAGGCGCAGGCGGAACAGCGTCGACCAGTAGCCGGCCGCGTATGTGCGCATGAGGTCGAGATGGATGCGGTCCGGCGCGGAGAGCCCGCGCAGCATCCCGATGGCGACCGGGAAGAACGCGAGATACGACGCGATGATCGCCACCGAGAGCCATTGCGGCCACGGCGCGACATCGCGGTCTATCTGGTTGCCGATCGCGTTCACGACGGGCGCGAAGGCGATGAGCGGCACGGTCTGGCTGACGACGATCCACGGCAGGAGTCCCCACTCGGCCAGGCGCCAGCGCTGCATGAGCGCCCCGAGGACTGCTCCGACCACCACGCCGAGCGCCCACCCGACCGCGGCGATCCCGAGCGTGACGAGCCCCGCGGCCACGACGGTGATCCACAGCGGAGGGGTGTCGCCGCCGCTCGTCGGCGCGAACAGGCGCGCGCCCATGTCCCACACGTGCGGCATGGCCCGGTCGTGCGTGCGCGGCAGGATGAGGAAACCCGACCCTGCCTCGCCCGTTCCCCCGACCACCACGCCTTCCGCGGGGCCGAAGAGCTTGTACAGCTCCCACAGCGCGACGACGGCGACGACGCCGAGCACGCCCCACACGATCGCCATGCGCGAGCGCCGGCCGGCGCGGCGGCGGCGCGTGGGCAGCATCGCGTCCGGCAGCGGCGCCTGCGCGGCGATCGTGTCGGGCGGCACGGTCACGACTTGGCCGCGACGTGCTCGGCGATGGCCGGGATGACGCGCTCGCCGTAGACCCGCAGCGTCTCTTCCTTGTTGTCATGCTGCAGGTACCCCGCGAACTGCGTCACACCGAGAGACGACAGCTGCCGCAGCTTGTCGATGTGCTCGTCGGCGGTCCCGAGGATGCAGAAGCGGTCGACGATCTCGTCCGGAACGAAGTCGACGTGGTCGTTGTCGGCGCGCCCATGGGTGTTGTAGTCGTATCCGGTGCGCCCGGCGATGTAGTCGGTGAGCGCGTCGGGCACCGCGCCGTGGTGGCCGTACTTCTTCACGATGTCGGCGACGTGATTGCCGACCATCCCGCCGAACCAGCGGCACTGGTCCCGCATGTGCGCCCGGTCGGTGCCGATGTACATCGGCGCTGCCACGCAGAACGCGAGCGCGTCGGGGTCGCGGCCGACGTTCGCCGCGGCATCCCTCACCGTCTTGATCATCCACGCGGCGATGTCGACGTCCGCGAGCTGCAGGATGAAGCCGTCGCCGACCTCCCCCGCGAGCTTGAGGGCGAGCGGACCGTACGCGGCGACCCACACGTCGAGCGACGAGCCGCGGCTCCACGGGAACTGCAGCGTCGCGCCCTTGTACTCGACGGGACGCGAGTTGCCCAGCTCGCGGATGACGTGGATCGACTCGCGGAGCTCGGCGAGCGAGGCCGGCTGCCCGTTCGTGACGCGCACGGCCGAATCGCCCCGGCCGATGCCGCAGATCGTGCGATTGCCGTACATCTCGTTCAAAGTCGCGAAGACGGATGCCGTGACCGTCCAGTCCCGGGTGGACGGGTTCGTCACGAACGGACCCACGGTGACCCGCTGCGTCTGGGCGAGGATCGCCGAGTAGATGACGTACGGCTCCTCCCACAGGAGGTGCGAGTCGAACGTCCACACGTGGCTGAAGCCGTGCGCCTCCGCGAGCTTCGCGAGCTGCACCGTCCGCGCGGCGGGCGGGTTGGTCTGCAGGACGACGCCGAAATCCATGGTCACTCGCCTTCGTTCACTGGAGGTACTGCGAGAGACCGCGCTTGAGGTAGCGGCCGTCGCCCTTGGATCCGAGGTACTCGCCGTGGTCGACGATCACCTTGCCGCGCGAGAGCACCGTGTCGACGTGCCCGTCGATCTCGTAGCCCTCCCATGCGGAGTAGTCCATGTTCATGTGGTGGGTCTTTCCCAGGCCGATCGACGTGTGCCCGTTCGGGTCGTAGATCACGACGTCGCCGTCGGCACCCGGCTGGATCACGCCCTTGCGGCCGTACAGCCCGAACATGCGCGCCGGCGTCGTCGAGGTGAGCTCGACCCACCGCTCGAGCGTGATCTTCCCGGTGACGACGCCCTGATACATGAGGTCCATGCGGTGCTCGATCGAGCCGATGCCGTTCGGGATCTTGCGGAAGTCGCCGAGCCCCAGCTCCTTCTGATCCTTCATGCAGAACGGGCAGTGGTCGGTCGAGACCATCTGCAGGTCGTTGGTGCGCAGCGCCTGCCACATGTGGTCCTGGTGGCCCTCCGCGCGCGAGCGCAGCGGTGTGGAGCACACCCACTTCGCGCCCTCGAAGTCGCCCCATTCGTCGCTGGACGCGCCGAGCTGCTCCTCGAGCGACAGGTACAGATACTGCGGGCACGTCTCACCGAACACGTTCTGCCCCTTGTCGCGAGCCCACGCGAGCTGCTCGACGGCCTGCTTGGCGCTCACGTGCACGACGTACAGCGGTGCCCCCGTGACGTCGGCGAGCATGATCGCACGGTGCGTCGCCTCCTCCTCCATCTGCCAGGCGCGGGCTACGCCGTGGAAGTACGGCGAGGTCTTGCCCTGCTCGACGAGCTGCTTGGCGAGCACGTCGATGGCGGGCCCGTTCTCGGCGTGCATCATCGTCAGCAGGCCCGTCTCGCGCGAGACCTGCATCGCTTGAAGCACCTGGGCGTCGTCCGAGTAGAAGACGCCGGGATACGCCATGAAGAGCTTGAAGCTCGTGATGCCCTCGTCGATGAGGGCCGGCATGAACCTCAGCGAGTCATCGTCGATCCCGCCGATGATCTGGTGGAAGCCGTAATCGATGGCGCAGTTCCCCGCGGCGAGGTCGTGCCACTTCGCGAGCCCGTCCTGCACCTTCGTCCCGTAGGTCTGCACGGCGAAGTCGATGATCGTCGTCGTGCCGCCCCATGCCGCGGCGCGCGTCCCCGTCTCGAAGGTGTCGCTGGCAGAGGTGCCGCCGAAGGGAAGCTGCATGTGCGTGTGCGCGTCGATGCCGCCGGGGATCACGTACTTGCCGGTGGCGTCGAGGACGGTGTCGACGGATGCCGCGACATCCGTCCCGAGCAGCTGCGAGCCGGGTGCCAGCACGGCGACGATCGTCTCGCCGTCGATGAGGACGTCGGCCTCGGCGCGTCCCGTCGCCGAGACGACGGTGCCGCCCTTGATGAGTGTGGTGGCCATGGCGCTCTCCTTACGGCTGCGCGATCTTCGTGTAGGAGTCCGGCCGGCGATCGCGGTAGAACTGCCAGTCGTCGCGCATCTCGCGGACCATGTCGAGTTCGAGGTCGCGCACGAGCAGTTCCTCGTGGTCGCCGGATCCGCGCTCGCCGACGAAGTTCCCGCGCGGGTCGATCACCTGGCTCGTGCCGTAGAAGTCGACGGCGAGCTCGCCGTACTCGTTGTCCTCCCGCCCCACGCGGTTGGGCTGCAGCACGAAGTAGCCGTTCGCGACCGCGGCCGCCGGGCCCTCGATCTCCCACAGCCGGTTCGACAGACCGGGCTTCGTCGCGTTGGGGTTGAAGACCATGTGGGCGTCGTTGAGGCCCAGCTCTCGCCAGCCTTCGGGGAAGTGCCGGTCGTAGCAGATGTACATCCCGATCCGCCCGACGGCGGTGTCGAAGACCGGGTACCCGACGTTGCCGGGCCGGAAGTAGAACTTCTCCCAGAACCGGTCGAGGTGCGGGAGGTGGTGCTTGCGGTACTTGCCGAGGATCGTGCCGTCCGCATCGACGAGCACCGAGGTGTTGTAATACACCCCGGTCTCGGCCTCTTCGTAGATCGGCAGCACGGAGACGAGCCCGAGCTCCTTCGCGAGCGCGGCGAATCGCTGCACGATGGGGCCGTCCGCGGGTTCGGCGAACCGGTAGTACTTCTTGTCCTGCGTGATGCCGAAGTAGGGACCGTAGAACAGCTCCTGGAAGCACACGACCTGCGCTCCCTGAGCCGCGGCATCCCGCGCGAACTGCTCGTGCTTGTCGAGCATGGACTCTTTGTCGCCCGTCCAGGTCGTCTGCGTGATCGCCGCTCGAACTACAGCCATAGCCGCCTCCATGTCGCGCCGTCGGGTCGGACACGACATCGGCGTCGCGTCTGGCTCGGGCATCTCCGTGCCGGTTCCTGCATTCCAGAGCATGAAGGTTTCATGCCTGTTTCCGGCTGTGTCCCCATGGTTAAGGTCCGGCGCCGCCGGCGCAAGAGGCAGGGGGCGTCAGCTCGTCGCGGTCGCCGCCGCGGCGAGCGCGTCGGAAGCGAGGGCGCGCGTGAGCGGGACGTCCCTCATCCACAGCGGGCGGACGACGGGACGGATGCCGAGCCCCTCGATCGCCGCAGCTTCGCCGGCGTCCTCCTCCGCGATGAGCCACGCGTCGAGCAGTCCGCCGTCGTCGCGCGCCCCGTACAGGCCGGCGACGCCGGACGCGGAGCACTCGGCTCCGACGACGCGCAAGCACACGTCGGCCATGCCGCGCACGGGCGATCCGCCGATGATGGGCGAGACCCCGACGACGGGCGCCGGCGACGCCAGGATCGCCTCGCGCACGCCCGGCACCGCCAGGATCGTGCCGATCGAGACGACCGGGTTCGACGGCGCGAGCACGATCACGTCGGCCTGTTCCAGGGCTTCCAGGATGCCGGGGGCCGGGGTCGCGGCATCCATCCCCGGATTCGCGAACGCGACCGGCTCGCGCTTCGCCCGATACCGCGTCCACCACTCCTGGAAGTGGATCGTCTCGTCGCCGAGATCGACGAAGGTCGAGACCTCGGCCTGGGTCATCGGCAGCAGCGTCGCACCGAGCGGCCAACGGGCGGAGAGGCGCTCCACGACCGCGGCGACGTCGACGCCGCCGCGGAGCCAGGCGGTGCGGGCGATGTGAGTGCCGAGATCGAGGTCGCCGAGGGTGAACCAGTCCCAGCCGAGCCCCCACTCGGCGAGCTCGTGCGAGACGCGGTCCGAGTCGCCGGCGCGACCCCAGCCGCGCTCGCGATCCTTGACCCCCGCGAGCCCGTAGAGCATCGAGTCGACGTCGGGCTGGATGCGCAGTCCGTGCACCCACAGGTCGTCGGCGGTGTTGCAGATGACGGTGAGGTGGCCGCCTCGCTCGGCGATGACGTCGCGCAGGCCGACCGCGAAGGTCGATCCGCCCGCGCCCCCGGCGAGGAGCACCACGTTCGGCCCCTCCGCGCCGCCGGCTTCTGGGCTCGTCCCGGTCCCTGGGCTCGTCTCGGTCCTTGGGCTCGTCCCGGTCCCTGCACTCGTCTCGGTCCCAGCGCTTGCACTCGTCGGAGGGTCGAGCCTCTGCTCCCGGTCGTCGCGCACCCACGGGAGCCTACCCGCACGATTGATAGCGTGGCGGGATGCCTCAGCCCGCCGCGCTGACCGTCCTGCCCGTGCTCGGCATCCCCGAGATCCGACCCGGCGACGACCTGGTCGCCGTCATCGCCGTCGCCGCAGCCGACCTCCAGGACGGCGACATCCTCGTCGTGACCTCGAAGATCGTGTCGAAGGCCGAGGGCCGGATCGTCCCCGCCGACGACCGCACGGCCGCGATCGAGGCGGAGACGGTTCGCGTGGTCGCGGTCTCGGCGGACGATCGGGTGCGCATCGTCGAGAGCCGCCTCGGAATCATCGCCGCGGCGGCGGGGGTCGACGCGAGCAACACGCCCGAGGGGACGGTGTTGCTGCTCCCTGAGGATCCGGATGCCTCGGCCCGCGCCCTCGTCGCCGGGCTGCGTGCGGCGACCGGCGTCCGCGTCGGGGTGATCGTGTCCGACACGCTGGGGCGCGCGTGGCGCGAGGGCCAGACCGACTCGGCGATCGGGGCCGCCGGGGTGCGCGTCTTCGACGACCACCGCGGCCGCGTGGACTCCGCCGGCCGGTCGCTCGTCGTGACGCTCCCGTGCGTCGCCGACGAACTCGCCGCCGCAGCAGACCTCGTCAAGCGCAAGACGACGGGCATCCCGGTCGCGATCGTGCGCGGGCGAGGCGACCTCGTCGGCGATCTCGACCTGCCGGGGGCGCGCAGCATCGTGCGCGAACGGGAGCGCGATCTCTTCCACACCGGATCGCGCGAGTCGTGGGCGGAGGGCTACGCCGCGGGCGCGGCATCCGTCACCGACGTCTGACGCCCTCGGCTTCACTTGCGCCGATCGGCACGCCGACACGCACATCGCCGCAGGCGAACGGATGACGCGGGCTTCACTTGCGCCGATCGGCACGCCGATGCGCACATCGCCGCAAGTGAACCCGCCCCCGCGTCAGCGGAAGACGTCGGCGACGTCGTCCCACCACGCGCCGGCACGGGCGCGATGCCCGGGGAGCGCGGCGGCCGCGCGGTCGGCCACCTCGGATCGACGATCGTCGAGCCGATCGAGGGCGGATGGCGCGGTCGGCAGGTCGTCCAGATCGAGGACGGCATCCTGGCCCCAATGACCGAGGGCTCCAGCCAGCTTGATCCGGGTGTAATCGTCCGCGGCGAGCCCGAGGATCGGCACGCCGGCCGGCGCCGCGAAGACGGCCGGGTGGTAACGGCTCGTGACGAGAAGCCGTGCGCTGCGCGCGAGCCGAGCAGCGCCGAGCGGATCGCCGCTCGCGACGACGGTGCTCGGACGCCGCATGCGCGCGCGCACCCGCTCGTGGAGCGCGGCGTCGCCCGATGGCACGGCGTCGGCGGCGACGGGTCCGAAGTGCGCGTGGAAGAGCACCTCTCCCGCGGTGTCGGCCACATGATCGAGGAGGCGTGCGATGCCGGCCTCGACCGCGTCGGCGGGCCGCACGGCGAACCAGCCGGAGAGGCTGACGAGCACCCGGTCGGACACCTCGGCGCCGTCCGGGCCCCCGCCGAGGAACGACGCGTCGTCGACGCCGACGTGCACGCGCGCGCCCCACGACCGCGCGAGGTCGCCCGAGGCGTGCTCCCGGACCCCCGTGCGCACCGCCCGGCGGGCGAGCTCCGCGACGCGCGTCCGGTCTTCCGGGTCGAGGTCGGGTCCGAGGGTCTGCCCCGACAGGACGACCGGCAGACCCTGCGCGCGAGCCATCGCCGCAACGGTCGTGCGTTCGAAGACGTGCACGGGCCAGCGCGAGGCCAGATTGCCGCCGCCCGCGATGAGCACGCCGCGCGCAGACCTCAGCGCCGCGAGGGCACCCTCGGCGGGGTCGCCGGGCGGCAGCTCGCGGATGCCCGCAGCGACGTCCAGGAGCAGCGCCGCCCGCTCCTGCGCATCGGCTCGGGCAAGACCCGCGAAGCCGAGCCGTCCGACGACCGGTATGCCGTAGCGGCGGGCCGACTCGTCGGGTTGCGAGGAGATGCCGGTGATGGGGATGCCTCGATCCGCCAGCTCGTCGCGCGCCGCCTCGAACATCGCCTCGTCGCCGATGTGGATGATGCCGGAGGAGACGCCGATGTCGCCGATGGTGAGGATCGACACGCGTGCCGTCCCTCCCATACCGCCCGTCGGCATTTCGTCAACCGTACTTCTCGTTCGTTTCAGGGGGTTACCATCCCCCTTGGCACCACAACGTCGAGGAGCGGGGGTTGCCATGGGAATCCAGACTGCGATGGATCGCATCACTGAAGCGGCGTCCATCGTCGAGGCCCTCCGAGCGGCGGACGACGTCGCCTTCGAGGCGGGCCGCGACCCCGGTGTGCGCACCCTGCGGGTGCTGGGCGCGGCGCTCGCGTCCGACGACGACATCGCCGCGATCGCCGCCGTGCACGCGCTGGCCGAGATGCACGACGAGGCGGCCGCCGCACTGCTGGTCTCGCTGCTGTCCGACCACCGGCGGTGGATCGCCGAGCATTCCGCGTGGGCGCTGGGTCGCCGGCCGCCGCGGCCCGAAGCCGTGGGCCGGCTCGTCCGGATGGTCGCGGGGGGCGGGTTCCAGGGCATGCTCGCTCAGCACACGATCGAGAAGTGGTCGGTGCAGTCCGGCGATCTCCTGGCCGCCGCGCTCGAGTCCGCGGGCACCGGAGAGCTGCCCGACGACGCCCGTGCGCGCCTGGTCGAGACCGTCGGGCTCATCCCCCGCGCGCTCGTCCGGCCCCTCCTGCGCCGGACGGCCGCCGACGCCACCGAGGCGCCCGTCGTGCGCGCCGCCGCGATCTCGGCGCTCGGTCAGCGCGCCCTCGAGGAGGACATCGCCCTGCTCGAAGAGATCGTGACCGAGGGTGGCGCGGCCGGCGGCCTCGCCCGGCTCTCGCTCATCGACGCCGAGGGTTTGACCCCGCGCACCGACGACGAGGACGCCGTCACGATCGCCCAGCTGTTCCTGCACGCCGACGTGGACTCGTCGCTCTCGTCGGCCGGTGCCGGCGACAACGGAGGCGTGGCGACCCTCCTCGTGCGCCTCGGCGACGCTCTCATCGAGCAGCAGGACGGCGTGCAGCGCGTGCTGACCCTCTCGCGCGGCTCGCTCGATCAGGCGGGCCCGGATCTCCTCCAGTTCGCCGGAACCCATCGGGGGCACGTCTACGGCCACATCCCGCTCGAGGGTCCCCCGCCGCCGTCCGCGTCGGCGTGGCCGCTGCGGGTCACGGTGCGGCGAGGGCTCCGTCGCCTGCTGCGGGCCGCGGGCCGCGTCGATGTGCTGCACCTGCGGATGGCGGATGTCGGAAGCCTCGCAGCGGCCGACGTCGCGCGCGAGCTCGGCATCCCGTTCCTCTTCACCGTCGCCCCTGATCCTCACAGCGTGATCGCGTCGCTCGAGCGGTCGGGGCGTCTCACGCGTGACGGCTTCGGCGAGACGGACCTGCGCGAGCACTTCTGGTTCCGCGCGCGGCTCGTGCAGAGCCTCGCGGCGTCGGCTTCGCACTCCGTGCTCTTCCCTCGCCCGGACCTTGTGAGCGAGATGCGCCAGCTCGTCGGGATCGATCTCACGTCGCATCCCGAACGCCACAGCGTCGTCGCGGAGGGGGTCGACCTCAACGTCGTCGATGACGCGGTCGCGCGCGCCCGCGCCGCGTCCGAGGGCGGGCCGCTCACCGAGGCGCTGCGGGAGCTCGCGGACGGCCTCGCGGCGCTGCCCGCCGAGCGCCGTGGCCTCCCGCTCCTCGTCTCGATCGGCCGCCTGCACCGCGTGAAGGGGATGGCCGCACTCGTCCAGGCCTGGGCGGAGGGGCCGCTCGCCGACCGCGCCAACCTCCTGATCGTGGGGGGCGACCTCGAGGCGCCGTCCGACGACGAGCGCGAGCAGCTCGCCGCGATCGACGCAGCGGTCCCGCCGGCGGACCGCGCCCAGCGAGGGCTCCTCCTCCCCGGGCACCGACCCAACGGCGTTGCGGCCGAGTGGCTCGCCGCCGCGCGATTCGGCCTGCCCGGGCTCGCCGCCCCCGGTGGCGTCTACGTGTGCGCGAGCGTCAAGGAGGAGTTCGGGCTGGCGATCCTCGAGGCGATGGCCACGGGGCTCGTCGTGGTCGCGCCCGACTCCGGAGGGCCCGCGACCTACGTCACCGACGGCGACACGGGCTTCCTCGTCGCACCGGGCGACCCGGCGGGGCTGAGTGAGGGCATCGTGAACGCGCTCGCCCGTGCCGAGGCATCCGATCCCGACCTCGCCCGCCGAGCGCGCGAGCTCGTGGCCGAGCGCTTCACGATCCAGGCGATGGCCGCGACGCTGACGCCCGTGTACCGCTCCGTCGTGCGCACCGAGAGCGAGCTGCGCCGGGCGGCGGGGCTCATCGCGTGACGCTCCTCGTCATCAGCCCCGACTACGCCTCGCACCTGCTCCCGCTGGCGAGCCTTGCCACCGCGTGGCGCGCTGCAGGCGAGCGCGTCGTCGTCGCGACCGGCGAGGCGACGTCATCCATCGTCTCCCAGTTCGGTTACGAGCGCGCGCACCTGCCTCTCGGGCGGGGAGCGAACGCCGGCGTCATCCGATCCGCCGAGCAGGAGGAGGCCGAGGCGGCATCCCTCGACGGCTTCTTCGCCGCGACGCGCGAAGGCATGGTGCCGACGCTCGCCTACCAGGCGCGCGAGCGCCTCACCGACCTGATGTGGCGGCCCGCCGACCGCGCGCGGGCGACCCTGGAGGTGATCGAGCGAGTGCACCCGGACGCGATCCTCGTCGACCACCTCGCCTACAGCGCGCGCCTCGCGCTGCACACGCGGGGCATCGCGTACGGCGACGTCGTCCTGGGCCATCCGACCGCCCTCCCGGTCGGCGACGAGGTCTACGGCTTCCCGCCGGCGTGGCCGGCGGCCTTCTCCCCCGAGCCGGCCGAGCTCGCCGCCCTCCGGCGGCTTTGTGACGAGGTGTCGGCGCGCTTCGCGGAGCAGTGGAACAGCGCGGCACGGGAGCTGGATGCCTCGGCACCGGCGATCGCCGACGCCTTCGCCCTCCACGGCGAGACGGTGCTCTACAACTACCCGCGGGAGCTCGCCGCAGGCGACGGACGCATGCTGCCCCCGCACCGCTTCCTCGGGTGGACGCCGCGCGAGGAGCCCGGCGACGTCGAGGCCTGGATGGCCGCGGCATCCCCGTATGTGTATGTCAGCTTCGGCAGCTTCCTGTCGGTGCGCGGCGACGTGCTGGCACGGGTCGCCGAGGCTCTGCGGCGGGCCGACGCGCGGGCGGCGATCGCGACCGGCGTGACCGACCCCGCGGAGCTCGGGCCGATCCCCGGCGACTGGCTCGTCGAGCCCTACCTCCCGCAGGTGCGCCTGCTCGGTTCGGCGGCGGCGGCGGTCACGCACGGCGGCAACAACTCGGTCACCGAAGCGTTCGGACAGGGCGTGCCGCTCGTCGTCCTGCCGTTCTCCACCGACCAGTTCGCCGGCGCAGCCGCCGTCGAACGGGCCGGAGTCGGGGTCGCGCTCGACCCCAACCGCGCGACGGTCGACGAACTCGCCGCGGCGCTCTCCGCCGTGACCGACCCGGGGTTCGCCGGCCGTGCCGTCCTCGCGCTCGCGTCGTCCGCGACGTCGTCCGGTCCGTCGGTCGCCTACGAGGCCCTGTCGAGCTCATCCACGGGCTGAGCCACGAGAAGACGCATCGCCCGCGTGTCGCCGGCCGCGGCGCGGTACCGGCCCATACGGTCGACGTTCGCCTGGAACCTCTCGCCCTCCCGCGGCGCAGCGGCGTGATGCAGCGCATAGACGCGGCCGGGATGCCGCTGCGGCGGCCCGCCGAGCAGCGTGCTGTGCGCCTCGAACCACGCGGCATCCTCGAATCCCCACCCGCGGAAGCCCTCGTCCTGCCCGCCGTGACTCGCCCACACCCGGGGCGTCGCGACGTAGACACCGGAGCAGGCGGTGTGCACGACCTGCTCGACCCGGCAGTCCTCCGGCGGAACGCCGGTCACGTAGTCGGCGGTTCCGGTGCGGCCGAGCCAGCGGTACTCGTCGTACGGCAGCTGCACGCGGTCGCTCACCGCGGCGGTCCGGATCGCGGCGAGGAGAGGGTCGCGCTCCGGGATGGTGTCGGCGTCGCCGATGACCACGACCTCGTCGAAGGCGGCCTCGCTCATCGCGGCGTTGCGGCAGGCGGCCAGCACGAAGGTCTCCTCGTCGGTGTCGACGGTCACGAGGGGGACGCCGGGGAGGTTCCGCCGATACCACTCCACGACGCGGTCGAACGCCTCCAGCCTCGACGGCTGCGGGCGCCACGGGATCGCGATCCTCACGGCAGGAAGCGGCGCGGCGACATCGGTCATGGACCCTCCTCTGGCCGAAGCCTAGGCGGGCGGGGAGGACGGGGGATGACGGGGGTGTTACATCCTCGGCGAGGCGGTCCACCCCCGCGATCGCCGCGGGGCGCGACGCGCGGAGCAGGCGTCGATCGCGGCCGGCGCCGGTCCTGCCGTTCCGAGGAGATCGGCGCAACCGAGAACCGAGAAGCGCTTCCCGGTCCTCAGAGGCGCGGATCTCCTCTGCTGTGCCGCAGAGCGCGGCCGATCATGAGGATGCCCGAGCCCGCGCTCAGCGGCGGTCGCCGCATCCATCCCCGACGCCGCCTCCGGCCGCATCCATCCCCGACGCCGCCTCCGGTCGCGTCAGACCTCGTCCTGTCGAGGCGGTCGCACGGTCCAGCCCACGCGCTCCAGCGCCGCCGCCAGCCGAACGGCGGCCCGCTGCGCGGCGTCGATCGACACGTCGGTGCACACGTCGATCGCGAGCGGCGGCGGGTCGGCGAATCGCGGGATCTGCACCTCGGCCCACACGTCCGGCTCCAGGCTGACCCGCGGATACGCGGTGCGCGCGTTCTGCACCTCGGTGTCGGCGACGAACGCGATTACCTCCAGCGCGTCGGGCTTCGCGATCGGCAGGTCGACGACGAGGGTCACGACGAACGGCCCGCTCGCGGTGTCACGGCCCCATGCCTCCACGGCCCCATCCTCGCACCGGCGCGGCACCCCAGGGCCCTCAGCCCGAGAGCGCAGGCATCACGCGGAGGAGGATGCCTCGTGGGAGGCTGAGGGCACCGCATCGAGAGGAGCGCCATGAGCACCGTGGTCGCGATGTCCATCCTCGGGCGCGACGTCGAGTTCGATGGGCGCGCGGCCGATCTGGTGACGGGCCCCCCGCGGGCGGAGCCGCGCATCGACGCGCGGTGACGAGATCGCAGGGGTTCCGGCGGTTCTGGGCCGCAAATACGATCAGCGCGTTCGGGTCGGCCGCCACGGCGGTCGCGCTGCCGGTCCTCGTCGTGGACGGCCTCCAGGCCGACGCTGTCGAGGTGGGCATCGTGAACGCCGCGCAGTTCGTTCCGTACGCGGTGCTCGGGCTCGTCGCGGGCGTCTACGTCGACCGATGGCGCCGCAGACGAACCCTCGTCGTGGCGAGTCTCGGCCGCGCGCTCAGTCTCGGGATGATCCCGCTGCTGTGGGCGGTGGGAGCCCTCTCGGTCTGGAACCTGGTCGCCCTTCTGCTCCTGTTCGGCGGCTTCTCGGTGTTCGGCTTCGCGGCATCGCAGTCGCTCCTGCCTCGCCTCGTCGACCGTGAAAGGCTGCTGCGTGCCAACGCACAGATCGACCAGGGCGAGGCCGCCGCGCTGACACTCGGCCCGACGCTCGCCGGCCTCGTCGTGCGCTGGCTCGGAGCGCCGATCGCGCTGCTGATCGACGCCGTGAGCTATGTCGTCGACGCGATCCTCGTCGCGGGCGTTCGGGTGACCGAGGTTTCCGGCGGCGGGCGCCGATCGGTCGTGCGCGACATCCGAGAGGGCCTGCGAGCAACCTACCGGCATCCCGTCCTGCTGCCGCTCTCGCTGTCGACCCACGTGTGGTTCGTGGCGAATGCGGCCTCCCTCACGATCCTGTCTCTTCTTGTCCTGCGCACCCTCGATCTCGGCGCCGCCCTCTTCGGACTGCTTCTCTCGGTCGCCGGCGCCGCGACGCTCGCGGGAGCCGCACTGGCGGAGCGATCCGGCAGGCGGTTCGGATCCGGAGCAACGATCACGGGCACGCGTGTGCTCTACCCCCTTGCATGGGTCGGCGTCGGCCTTGTCCCCGTCGCCGGCGGGCCGGCGGGGACCGCTCTGCTGTTCGCCGCGCTCGCGATCAGCGGTCTCGCCGCGGGAATCGAGAACGCCAACGAGATGAGCTACCGCCAGCGCGCCGTCCCCGACGAGCTCCTCGGCCGCGTCAACGCCACCGGGCGGTCGGTAAATCGCACGGCGGGCGCCCTCGGCGCCGTGCTCGGCGGCGTCCTCGCGTCGGTCGTCGGTGTCGCGCCCTCGATCTGGATCGTCGCCGCCGTGTTCGCCGTCGCGGCCGGGATCGCGGTGTTCTCACCGCTTCGCGTCGCCCGAAGCTGATGAGCTGCCTGAGAATCACGAAAAGGTAACGCCAGACTCTTCCCTTCCGTTACCTCCTCGTTATAGAGTGCAGGCACGGTAGTTGTTTTGCTGTGGCAGCTGCCGGCATGTGATTGCAGGACACTCTTGGTGCAAGGGACAAGGGCCGGTCGGAAGCCTCTCCGACCGGCCCTTACTCTGAGTCCGACGCACACGATCGCCGGTGCTCGGCGAGAGAAGCCGATGGGTTCTGCGGATCGATCGCGCGGCGCCATCTGTCGCGCGTAGCCCCAAGCCCTGGTCAGCGCCCAGCCGGTGTCATGCCGCGCTGCTCCTCGCGGTCGCGATTCTCGGGCGGAGAACGGCCGGGCAAGATTTTGACAGCAGCTGTTGAGTGCTATCAGCAGGAGCTGATGCATATCCCGTCGATCAGGTCTGCGTAAGGGTCCGCGCCCGGATGTAGCGAGTCGTGAAGATGCACGACAATTCTGCGCTCGATTGCGCCACAATTACGGCTCGCACATGGGTCCTTCACTAATCAGGAGTCTAGATTGGTGCCGCGAACGCCGCCTGATCGGGCTCGGCCCTACCAGGCCGGCGACTATTCCCGACTGGCGCGACGACATACGTCCATGCGGTTCGCCTCTAGAGCACCTCTACTGTCTTCTCGGTCGCTGGGATATGTGCGAGCAGAATGGCTAGACCGCCCAGAAGGATCGGCAGCGCCATCCGAAGGAAGCCCTCGACTGTGCCGAAAGCCATTGCAGTGACGATATCGGCCTGGGCAGTGCCCGTTGCATTAATGATGTTCGGAATCAGCCACGTTGCGGACACAGCGATGAGTGCCCACAGGGGTGCGTCGCACCACGGCCGTCGGACTACTCGTGCTCGTTTTATCTCCACGACCGCCGCTAGAGCGAGCGCGAACTCCACCACAGTCGCCGCGATCCCGAAGGCCATGAGCGGCCCAGGGCTGGGGTGCCGACTGACCGCCACCCAAAACGCAGCGGTTGCGAACATCACGACGGCGAGGATGACGAGCGAAACCGCCCCCAGTTTGCGATCTCCGGTGATCCTTCCCTTGCCGTTGGAGCCGACCGCGAAGATCACGAGGGATGCTGAGTAGAGCGCAGGTCCCAGCAGGGCGGCCACGGGCACGAAGGATCCGATGTCATACGTGGCCAGCGAAGCGAGCGGCGCGACCGCCATGAGCGCTCCAGCAGTGGTCCACGCTCGCTTACCCTCCGTCGTCCGGTAGCTTGCGATTTGCTGCGAGGTCACACCCACACCATATGCGCATTCGACGGCTTGCAACAGAGCGTCGCTATTGTGCGTGTCGCGCCTCGCCGAGCAACCACATGACGCATCGCCAATTGTCTATTCGACGGGTCCTATTGTGCTCGAGCCCCGCCGAGTCTAGGCTCCGAGCGCCGGACACCCCGGCGCAAAGGAGACATCATGGAATTTGACACTCGGACAGCATGGCGAACGCGCGCAGGCGCAATGGTCTCGGCGTCTGCCATTGGAGCTGCGTTGCTTTTCGCATCCGCGCCCGCGAGCTCCGCCGTCGAGCACGGCGCAGCGGAACCGACAGTAGTGAAGATTGCTCCAAAGCCCGACGAAAGCAAAGGGTACGTGATTGTCAATCGAGCGAGGGGCGTAGTGAGGGGTGACGCGACGTTCTACCCAACTGGGCCGATCAGCGCCGACACCATGGTTGTCATCACCGAGCCTGACGGCTCACTCCCCAATGGCCTCACGGTCGCTAAGCTCGACGCCATAGCCTCTGAGCGGGCAGCGGCGAGTACCTCCTCGATCACCTCCGGGCCCGGGTCGGACGGTTCCGCCACCGCCTCTGGGACGGTCGGCACCCTCGGCACATGGGGCTACAGCGCGAACAGCACCACCTGGACGGTTGCTACCGGTGGCACGAACATCGGGTGGAATGCCAGCGCTCGGGTGAGCTACGCGTGGACCGTGCAGCAGGGCACTGCGCAGAACAACGCCGGCTCCGGCTTGGGCTACTACCGCGGGTATATGGGAAGCACTTACGGGACCTGGGCACAGTGGTACGGACTCGGGTACGCCACTGCTGAAGCTGCTGGTCGCGGAAGCGTCCCGTGGGGCAACGTGACCGCAACTTTGAAGTTCCGCGCAAGGTGCGGATCGAGCACCTACTGCAGCGGTCTCTGGTCGGCACCGTAACCCCTCAATGAGGCCAGCGGGCGCTCTTGTTCACTCCCACGCCGTCACGAGGGCGTCCGCGGCAGCATCCCAATCGTGCGTTTGGTAGGCAGTGCTGACCGAGGGGAGGTTCTCGTCCTCCGCGATCGCCTCCGGGCTGATCGGGCGCCAAGCCGACACTGTCAGAGTGGAGAGGCGGGCGTGCGCCGGGTCACTGTAGATCGCCTTCGCGATGGCTGTGGCGGCGGCAATCAGATCCGGCCGGTCGAGGCCGTCGCCACACACGCGCGCAGTGGCCTCCAAGGTGCCCGGACTCTCAGTTGAATCCCGCACCTGTACTCCAGGGCTCAGTATGGCTTCCTCGCCCAGATCCGCGGTCGCCGCCGCGACCGCGATCGCGTCGCCACCGGGCGCATTGTCGGCGGAGGAGCCTCCGTACTCGACGCACAATGAGGGTATCCCTCCGGTGGCCGTGGCCGTAGGTTCCGGAACTACTGCCGGCTGACTTGGATCGCCCGCGAGATTGATCGCGACCATGATGCCCACGAGGCCCATCACGAGAGCGGATGCGGACACGGGCACCGCCGCGCGAAGGATGCCGTTCGGCTTCATCCGCTCGGAGCCCGCCAGAAGCAGATCGCGCACGTCGGCGTGTTCGCGTGGAGTCAGGGGCTCAGTCATTGCGAGTATCCAATCTGTTCGAGTTCGCCCCGAAGCCGTTCCTTCGCTCGAGCGAGACGCGATTTGACGGTGCCGACCGGTATCCCGAGCGCTCGCGCAGTCTCGCGCTCCTGGTATCCCTCGAGCACCGTGAGGACGATAACGCTCTGCTCGCGCTCAGGAAGTCGGCGAAGAGCGGCCAGGATCCCGGACTCGTCCGCGGCGCGCACCGGCGCAGAAGGCTCGGGATCCGGCAGGCGGCCGAGCATCAACTGGTAACGCCGCGAGGATCGCTCGAAGTTGCGGGCGGTGTTGGCGGCGGTGTTCAGCAGCCACGGAAGGAGGGACCCGTTCACAAGACGCGAGGAGCCGCGCCGACGCCACAACTCGAAGAAGGCGATTGTCATCGTATCCTTCGCATCCTCGCGAACACGCAGCAGCCGCGACGCGTGCCGGAAGACCCTTGCCTCATGACGATCGAAGATGCGGGCGAACGCAGCGCGGTCCCCGCGCCGAAGCAGTTCCCAGTCGGCTACATCGTCGTCAGTCATACCTAGTAATGTCCGCTCCGACCTCTCAGGTTCAATAATGCTGCAGTCCCAGTCGGCGGCAGAGCGCGACAACCGCGTGGAAAACGTTCGGTTCGGAGCCGGAGGCCCTTGTCGGCGATGAGTACCGCGGCGATTCCCGCTGAGCGGGGTTGATCCGCCGCGGCGTCGAGGACGCGCGAGCACCCGCGTTCTCTGCATCTTCGCGCGGAAACAACCGCCGGATCGGCAGTTTTCGCCGCATCCGCTCCCACGCTCCTTCCAGGGAAGCCTTGGGGATCGTCCAGAAACGCCCCGCAGACTCGGATCTTCGTGCCCACCCGAAGGGCGCAGGCCGTCGCGTCTCGACGGCCCAGGACTCCCGAAAGAACTCTCCGCTCGTATGCTCCCTACTCGTCGTGCGCTCCGCGCCGCCCAGCGCCCCCGCCGCAACCTCGCCACCACCGCACTCGCCGTCGGAACCGTCCTCGGTGCCGTCGCGATCACCGGTCTGACGACCGCCTCGGCGTCGGCGTACATGGGCGCGCAGTCCGAGACGTCGATCGCGGCGCTCGCGGCGGCGACGACGCCCGCAGCGGTCGCAACGTCCCGCGCGGCGTCGATCCACGAGATCTCGGACGACGCGCGGACGACGCTCGCCGCAGCGCGGACCGCCGTCACGGAGGCGTCACTCGTCGCGACCGACATCGCGTCGTCAGGCCTCGACGTCGGCCCGGAGACGAGCGTCGACACCTCCACGCTCGTCGACCGCATCTCGCAGCTCTCGTCGATGCGGGTGCTGCCGCTTCTCCTCCTTCCCGGCATCGCAGACGACACGGCCGCCGAGACCGAGAGGGTGTCGGCGGAGACGGCCGCCCTCCGCGCCCGCCTCGACGCCGCGCGGGAGAAGAAGGCAGCCGAAGAGGCCGCCGCGGCCGCCGCCGCCGCTGCGGCCGCCGAGGCTCAGCGCCAGGCCGAGGAGGCCGCCGCGGCCGCGGCCGCACAGGCCGCCGCGAACACCCCGGACGGCGCCAAGGCGACCGCCCGCCAGATGGCTGCCGACGAGCACGGCTGGGGTTCGGACCAGTTCTCGTGCCTCGAGAAGCTCTGGACCCGCGAGTCGAGCTGGAACTACCAGGCCTACAACTCCGGCAGCGGCGCCACCGGCATCCCGCAGTCGCTCCCCGGCAGCAAGATGGCAAGCGCCGGTGCCGACTGGCAGACCAACGCCACGACCCAGATCCGCTGGGGACTCGGCTACATCGCCTCCGTCTACGGCACGCCGTGCGCCGCGTGGGGTCACTCGAACGCGACCGGCTGGTACTGAGCCGGGGATGCCTCGGCTCGGCGCTCGCCTCCGGGCCGGAGCATCCACATCATCGGACGAGAACAGACGGGTCCCCCCGGTCCGCCCGCGCTAGCGTGGGGTGCGTGAGTGCTCCCATCGATGCCACCGCCACGTCCGCCTGGGCCGAGCTCGACGCCCACCGCTCCGCCTTCGAGCCCGACCTGCGGGGCTGGTTCGCGAGCGACCCCGACCGGGTGGCGAAGCTGAGCCTTCCGCTCGCCGACCTGCACGTCGACCTGTCGAAGAACCTCGTGACTGACGAGGTGCTGGCGAGCCTCGTGCGGCTCGCCGAGCAGACCGGTGTCGCCGAGCGCTTCCACGAGATGCTGCGCGGCGACCACATCAACACGACCGAGGACCGCGCCGTGCTGCACACGGCGCTGCGTCGTCCGCCCGGGGCATCGCCCGAGCTGGTGGTCGACGGGCAGGATGTCGACGCCGACGTCCAGGCCGTGCTCGATGCGATGGACGCCTTCGGCGATAAGGTCCGCTCCGGCCAGTGGCGTGGCGTGACGGGCAAGAAGGTCGAGACGGTCGTCAACATCGGCATCGGCGGCTCGGACCTCGGGCCGTACATGATCTTCGAGGCGCTCAAGCCCTACGCCGACGCCGGCATCGCCGCCCGCTTCGTCTCGAACATCGACCCGGCCGACATCGCGCTGAAGACGGCCGATCTCGACCCCGAGACGACCCTGTTCATCGTCGCTTCGAAGACCTTCACGACGCTCGAGACCCTCACGAACGCCCGCCTGGCGCGGGACTGGCTATGGGGCGGGCTCGAGGCATCCGGAGCCATCTCCTCCGACGAGGGGGACCGCAACAACGCCGTCGCCCACCACTTCGTCGCCGTGTCGACCGCACTCGACAAGGTCGAGGCGTTCGGCATCGACCCGGCGAACGCCTTCGGGTTCTGGGACTGGGTGGGCGGCCGGTACTCGGTGGACTCCGCGATCGGGCTGTCGGTGGTCATCTCCCTCGGACCCGCGGCCTTCCGCGAGCTGCTCGCCGGCTTCCACGCTGTCGACGAGCACGTCGCCGGCACACCGCTCGCGGAGAACGTGCCCGTCCTCATGGGGCTGCTCAACGTCTGGTACTCCAACTTCCTCGGCGCGCAGACCCACGCCGTGCTGCCCTACGCCCAGCAGCTGCACCGCTTCGCCGCCTACCTGCAGCAGCTGACGATGGAGTCCAACGGCAAGTCGGTCCGCTGGGACGGCTCCCCCGTCACGACGACGACGGGTGAGGTGTTCTGGGGCGAGCCCGGCACCAACGGGCAGCACGCGTTCTATCAGCTCATCCACCAGGGAACGCGGCTGATCCCGGCCGACTTCATCGCGTTCGCGAATCCCGCCTTCCCGCTCGAGTCCGACGGGCGCGACGTCCACGGCCTGTTCCTGGCGAACTTCCTCGCCCAGACGAAGGCCCTCGCCTTCGGAAAGACCGCCGAGGAGGTCGAGGCCGAAGGGACGACCGGCGCACTCGTCGCCGCCCGCACCTTCCCCGGCAACCGGCCGACGACGTCGATCTTCGCGCCCGCCCTTACGCCCCGGGTGCTCGGTGAGCTCATCGCGCTCTACGAGCACATCACCTTCACCCAGGGCGTGGTCTGGGGCATCAACTCGTTCGACCAGTGGGGCGTCGAGCTCGGCAAGCAGCTCGCGCTGCAGATCGCGCCTGCTCTCGAGGGCGATCGCGAGGCGCTCGAGACTCAGGATGCCTCGACCCGCGCGCTGGTGGAGTACTACCGGGAGCACCGCACGGCGTAGCGCGCAGCTCCCACGCGTTTCGTCTCGCTCCGCTCGACCGCGGGGCGGGGTCAGACCCCGCCGCCTCCGCCGCCTCCCCCGCCGCCGCCGGCCGAGCCCCCGCCGCTCGACCCGCCCGACGACGACGACGCCGACGCGCTCGTCGAGAGGGAGCCGATACCGGCGGAGAACGCTGCGACGTTGAAGCCGCTCGATCCGGAGTACCAGCCGGGCGCGTTGCCCTCGCCGTAGAGCACGGCGAGTTCCTCGGCCCACTGCTTCTCCTGGCCGAAGACGACTGCGTAGGGCAGAAGCGTCTCGTACAGCTTCAGCATCTCCCGGGGGCTCGTCGTGTCGATCCGCACTCGCTCGGCTCCCTGCGGCGACTGCAGCATCCGGATGCGGTCGGCCTCCGCCCACTCGATGAAGACCTTCAGACCCGCGAGATGGTCGCGCACCTCCGCGCCGAGCGCGGTGAGCGGCTTGTGGGCGAGGAGGGCGATGACGACGAACTCCGCTGCGAAGGCGCCGACGATGAGAAGGATCGGCACCAGAGGATCGACCGCGGCATCCAGTGCCGCCATCCCCAGCAGGAACACGAGCGCGCCCGCGAGCGTCGTGACGATGATGGGCCACGCGCGGATGCGCGCGGGAACCTTGCGCCGCAGACCGCGTCGCGCGAGCTCGCTGTTCGCCGCCTTCAGAATCCGCTGCGCCGCGGCCGAGAAGCTCTTGTCGGACTGCCCGAACTCGTACTCCGCCCCCACGGGCAGGCCGGGGAAGAGCCCGTCGAGCAGCATGCGTCCGTCACCGTCCGCCCGCGCGGGATCGACGAGCTGCGCCTTGAGGCGCGCGCCGCCGAACCAGCGGCGCTTGCCCTCGAGGATGCGGATGCTGCCGACCACCGCCTGCTCGAGCACCTCGGCGGGGATCGCTTTGCTCGTGCGACCGAGCAGCACGGCGCTCTCGAGGGCGTCGATGCGCGGCGGAGGCGTGTACTCGGCGATGATCGTGGGCCGGCCGGGTTCGTCGCGCAGGCGGTGCCGCCGGGTCACGGCGGCCCACACGACCCCGGCGAGAACGCCGAGGGCCGCGAGCGCCTGCAGCCAGCCCCACGGCGAGGAGAGGTACCGCGTGTCGAACGGCGTGAAGGTGCCCGGCGTGAATCCCACCGCGATCGTCATGGTCTCGTAGGGCTGCACGTCCCCGGTCTCGGCGACGATGCGGGTCGAGGCATCCGTCCCTGCCGTCGCCCCGATGGGACACGTGTCGATCGCCCCCTGGAAGCCGTGGTAGCAGGCGAGACCTCCGGTCAGCTGCGCAGCGAGGGCGGCGTCGAGATGGAGCGTCGCGGAGATGCGGCCGAACGGCTGGGCCCAATCCACGCCGTTGACGTCCCAGTAGAACTCGTCGGCTTGCGTGTCGGCGAACGAGCCGACGACGTTCTCGAGTGTGTACGTGAACACGTACGTCTGGGCGCCGTGCACGAAGTCGTCCGCGCGGGAGGTCATCGAGTACGCGCCGTCCTCGTGGTCGACCTCGGCGGGCCTCGGGGCTCCCTCGCCATCGGTGATCGAGACGAGTTCGGGATGCAGCGGCACGCCCTGGTACGAGTCGGGGATCGTCCGCCGCATCCCGCGGTTCTGGTCGTAGGCCGGGAACTCGGCCACGAACCGCTCCACCACCTCGAGCCGGCTCGTCCCGTCGTCGGCACGCCCGAGGGTGTAGTCGACATCGAGGCTCGTGAAGGAGAAGTCGTCGAGGTTCGTCGACACGGGCGCGTCTGCGGTGTCGTCGCCGAACGTCACCGAGAGGCCGGTGCAGGCGGCGAGCGCGAGCACCATCGCCGCGACCGTCGCCGCCGCGGCATGCCGGAGGAGGCTCCCCATGTGCACAGCCTAGGGCTCATGCCGGACAGGCTCCGATCGCCGTAGTCTGTTCCCCATGACCGACCGGCGACTCGCGATCGACGCGTGGGAGAGCCTGTTCCGTGCCCAGCACGAGGTCTTCGGCGACATCAACGACGACTTCGACCCGAAGACCCTCTCGCAGGCCGAGTACGACGTGCTCCTCACGGTCACGCGCGGCGAAGGCATGACCGCGCGGCTGCGCGACGTGACCGCCAACATGCTCATCAGTCAGCCGAGCGTCTCGCGCCTGGTCGATCGGATGGTGGCGCGCGGACTCATCTCCAAGTGCCCCGACCCCGAGGACGGCCGCGGGGCGCTCGTGCGCGCAACCAACGAGGGCGCTTCGGCGTTCCGTCGCATCGCATCCTCGCACGGCCGGGCGATCGCCGAGCGGATGTCGGTGCTCGACGACGCCGAACTGGCTCAGCTGCGCGAGCTCACCGCGAAGCTCCGCCGGCCGAAGTCCGCCGACGACTGCTGACCTGCGCGGCGATCGCCGACTCGCGCAGCGACCGAGACCAAACGCCTCCCGGCGACGGGTGCACGGTGCTCTACGCCGTCCGGCGGCGCAGCGTCAGCGCCGCGAGGATGAGCGACCCCGCGAGGAAGGCGAGCACCACGAGCAGCGGTCCGTACACGTCCCACCCCTCGTCGCCGGCCGTCACGGCGTTGATCGCGTCGATGGCGTAGCTGAGCGGCAGGACCTTGCTGATCGTGTACAGCGCCTCGGGCATCTCGTCCCGCGGCATGAAGAGCCCGCCGAGGAGGATCTGCGGAAACACGATGAGCGGCATGAACTGCACCGCCTGGAACTCCGTCCGCGCGAACGCACTCGCGAGCAGCCCCAGCGCCATGCCGAGCACCGCGTCGGTCACCGCCACGAGGCCGAGCTGCCACACGGGGCCGTCGGTCTCGAGACCGCACACCCAGACCGCGAACGACACGGTCACGATCGCCTGCAGGAGCGCCATGAGCCCGAAGGCGAGAGCGTAGCCGACGATGAAGTCTGCCTTGCCGAGAGGTGTCGTCATGAGGCGCTCGAGCGTCCCCGACCGCCGTTCTCGCAGCGTCGTGATCGAGGTGATGAGGAACATGATGATGAACGGGAAGAGCGCGAGGATCGGGGGCCCGTAGATGTCGAACACGCCCTCCTGATCACTGAACAGCCATGCGAAGAGCCCGACGAGCAGACTCGGCGCGATGAGCATCAGCGCGATCGATCGCGGGTCGTGGCTCAGCTGCCGCAGGACGCGTCCGGCAGTGGCGACCGTGCGGATGCCGTTCACTCCCTCGACCTCCCGGCGTCCGGGCCCTGCGCGCGCCGCGCAGCGCGGCTCGGGTGGCTCTCCTCGGCGGCGCGGGCCGAGGCATCCATCCCGATGAGGGCCAGGAACGCCGCATCCGGGTCCGTCTCCCCCGTATCGGCGAGCAGACGCCCCGGAGTGGTGTCGGCGATGATCCGTCCCGCCCGCATCAGGACGATGCGGTCGCAGCGCAGGGCCTCGTCCATGACGTGGCTGGATACGACGATCGTCGTGCCGTTCCCGGCGACGGCGCGGAAGATGTCCCACAACTCGGCGCGCAGGAGGG
Organism: Microbacterium sp. BK668; assembly: GCF_004362195.1. Lineage (NCBI taxonomy): Bacteria > Bacillati > Actinomycetota > Actinomycetes > Micrococcales > Microbacteriaceae > Microbacterium > Microbacterium sp. BK668. The sequence continues at coordinate 1,429,346 of NZ_SNWG01000001.1, read as the reverse complement.
GGTCGAGGCCGACCGTCGGCTCGTCGAGCACGAGGAGCTCGGGGCTTCCGAGCATCGCGACGGCGAGCGAGACCCGCTTCTCCTGGCCGCCGCTGAGCGAGTCGACGGTCTGCTTCGCCTGGTCGGCGAGCCCCACCTGGGCGATGACCCGCTCGACGTCGCTCGTCGGCGCGCCGATGATGCGCGCGAAGTACCGCAGGTTCTGGCGGATGGTCAGGTCGCCGTAGACGGACGCGGCCTGGGTGTCGTACGCGACCCGCCGACGCTGCGCGCGCGTGCCGGCAGCGTCGCCGAGCACCGCGATGCTGCCCCCGGCGATCTTCTGCACGCCGACGATCGACCGCATGAGCGTGGTCTTGCCGCACCCCGACGGCCCCATGAGGCCGGTGATCTGTCCGCGCGGGATGTCGAGGTCGAGGCTGCGGAAGACCTCGGTCGCGCCCCGCCGCACGTGCAGCCCGCGCACCTCGACGGCGGCGGCGGGGTCAGGCATCGCGCGGCCTTCCTCGCCGCACGCCAGGCGATTTATTCATCATTGATGAATTGTGGGCCCGCGCCGGCGCGCCGTCAAGGCGGCCGGATGTCAGTCGACGAGGTAGTGCTGGACGTTGGGCGCGATGCGCTCGACCAATTCCTCGACGGATGCCGCAGCCACCGCGGGCAGCTTCAGGACGTACCGGGCGATGAGCAGACCCGCCACCTGCGAAGCGACGAGCCCGGCGCGCAGCTCGGCATCCGGCACGTCCAGCTCGGCGGCGATGCGAGCAAGAAGCTCGCGGGAGAGGAAGGCGGCGACGAGCGGCGTCGCGTAGCGGTTCCCGACCGCCGAGCGCAGCAGCACCACCCCGCGCTTGCGCACCTCGGGGCGCTCCCAGGTCTCGAGGATGTACCGGACGATCCGCTCACCGAGCTCGCCTCGGGGACCGGCGAGCATCGATGGGATCTCGGTGTCGGGCCGCATCGGGGCGCCGACGACCTCGGCGAAGAGGTCTGCCTTCGCGCCGAAGTAGTGATGGACGAGCGCGGGGTCGACGCCGGCGCGGCCCGCGATGCTCCGGATTGTGGCACCGTCGTAGCCCTGCTCGCCGAACTCGTCGACGGCCGCCGCGAGGATGCGATCGCGCGCGCCCGATTCACCGCCTCGCGGGCGGCCCCGGCGCCGAGGCGTCGGTACGACGTATTCGGGCATGGCGTCAGCCTAGACGCGGCAACCCCCGCAGCCGCGGGCGTACGAAGGGCCCGCCACCGAGCCCGCACGGTTTACCGGCGGATGCTCGATCACACGGTGATCCGTGCGATTTCGGCTCGCTGCGGTTGAACCCCGGGCCCGTCACACGGCCACAGCCCCGAGCCGGGGGGACTCGGGGCTGTCGCGGGTGAGGGCGCGCGGGAGCGCGGACGGCTGGTCGGGCGACCTGCGATCAGATCACTGCTCGACCGGCTGCGGCTCGTCGCGGTTCTCGTGCGCGGTGATCGTCGACGGATTGGTGTTGGCCGTCACCTCGATCTTGCGCGGCTTAGCCTTCTCGCTCACGGGGATCGTGACGCTCAGCACGCCGTTGGCGTAGTTCGCGGTGATGCGCTCGGTGTCGATGCCCTGGCCGAGGTTGAGCTGGCGGAGGAAGCTCACGGCCTCGCGCTCGCGGGTGATCCACTTGACGCCCTCGCCGGTCGTCAGCGTGCGCTCGGCGCGGATCGTCAGGAGCTGGCCGTCGACGTCGATGTCGACAGAGCCGGGGTCGATGCCCGGCATGTCGGCGGTCAGCACGTAGTGGTCGCCGTCGCGGTAGAGGTCCATCGGCATGCGGCGCGGTCCGCGGCGGGTGTCGAAGAGGCCGGAAGCGAGGCGGTCGAGGTCGCGGAACGGGTCGTACTGGGCCATGGTTCTCTCCTTCTCATCGGTGGTGTTCGGTTGGTCGTGGGAAGTTGAGTCGACTCGGCTCAACTAACTCCAGATTAGCACTCCGCATGGCCGAGTGCCAACGCTTCGCCCACGGCGAACGAGGCCGGCCCGGCGCCGTTTCAGCCGTCGTGACGCCGCTGAGCTGCCGCGTTCGGCGGCGCTGACCGCCGGACGCCCGAACCTGGGGTACGCGGCTCTTCTCCACAAGAGGCGGGGCACCGGCGAAGTGCACAGGAGCAGCCCCGTCCTTCGGTCGCCTGATTCGAGCCGAGGCACGCTCGCGGGATGAATGAGCGCGCGCAGCCGTTGCCGGCAGAGCTCGGCGAGGAGTTCTCGGTGGCCATGGCCTTGGCGTCGGGCGTCCGGCCGGCGCGTCTTCGGGCCGTCGACCTCTCGGCGCCGTTCTGGGGGGTTCGCATGCGGCGAGGGGACGCGGACGGATCGGACGACGGCATCAGGATGCTGCGCTCCTATGCGACCCGGATGCCCGTCGGATCGTTCTTCTCCCACCAGACCGCGGCGCTGATCTGTGGTGTCCCGCTTCCGCAGGCGGCCCTGGACGCGGTGCATGTCAGCGTCCTCGCGCCGGCACGCGCCCCAGCGGGGCGCGGCGTCCGTGGGCACCAGCTCGCCCCCGAGCTGGTGCGCGTCCGCACCCATCGCGGACTGCCCGTCGCCTCCCCGTCGTCAACCTGGGTGCAGCTCGGCGCGGTGCTCGATGTGCCCGACCTGGTCGCTGCGGGTGACGCGCTCGTGCTCCGCCCACGTGCCAAGGACGGACGTCGTCTGATGCCACTGACCACGCGCGACGAGCTCGCGGGCGCTCTGGCTGCCGGCCGGCGGCTCGGCGCCGCCGACCTCCGCGTCGCGCTCGGGCTCGTGCGCGAGGGCGCGGCATCCCGACCCGAGACTCACCTGCGGCTCGCCATGGCCTCCGCCTCGCTTCCGGAACCCGAGCTCGATTTCGACGTCCGGGATGCGCGCGGTGGCCGGATTGGGTGGACCGAGTTCGCCTTCCCCGGGTGGGGGGTCCTCGTCGAGTACGAGGGCGACCACCACCGCACCGACGCGAAGCAGTGGAACCGCGACATCCTGAAACACGACCTCTGCCGTGCAGCCGGCTGGGAGGTCGTGCGAGTGACCTCGGCGCACCTGTACCCCGATGCGAGGCTCGCCGTCGAGCGCGTACGCGCGGCACTTGTCCGCGCCGGGTGGACGCCCGGGCCGTGATGCCTTCGACCCGTTCACTTGCGGCGTTCTGCAGAGGGCCACGCAGATCGGCGCAACTGAGCTTCCGGCGCGCGCGCTCACTTGCGGCGATCGGCTCCCAGCCGCGCAGATCGGCGCAACTGAGCTTCCGGCGCCCGCTCACTTGCGGCGTTCTCCACCCACCCGCGCAGATCGGCGCAACTGAGCTTTCCGGCGCAAGTGAGCCCTCCGGCGCTTGCTCACTTGCGGCGTTCTGCAGTTACCCGCGCAGATCGGCGCAACTGAGCCTTTCGGCGCCCGCTCACTTGCGGCGATCGGCACCCAGCGGCGCAGATCGGCGCAAGTGAGCCGGCAGCCGGCAGCCGGCAGCCGGCAGGCGGCGGGCGCTCAGCACTCGATGACGTTGACCGCGAGGCCGCCCTCGCTCGTCTCCTTGTACTTGTGCGACATGTCGATGCCGGTCTGGCGCATCGTCTCGACGACGGCATCCAGCGTGACGTAGTGCGAGCCGTCCCCGCGCAGCGCGAGGCGCGCGGCCGTCACCGCTGTCGACGCGGCGATGGCGTTCCGCTCGATGCACGGGATCTGCACGAGCCCGCCCACCGGATCGCACGTGAGGCCGAGGTGGTGCTCCATCGCGATCTCGGCCGCGTTCTCGATCTGCCGGTTCGTGCCGCCCATGACGGCGGTCAAGCCGCCGGCCGCCATCGCACACGCTGAGCCGACCTCCGCCTGACACCCTCCCTCGGCACCCGAGATCGAGGCGTTGGCCTTGAAGAGCGAGCCCAGCGCGGTCGCCGTGAGCAGGAAGCGCCGGATGCCTCGGCGGCGGTTGGCCTCGGCGACGAGCTCTTCGTCGAGCACGTCGACGTCGGGCAGGACCGGCCCGCGCGTCCCCTCGTCGCCGGGCTCCGAGCTCGGTGGCCGGCTGTGAGGGGCGAATCCGAGGAGCGCGCTGCCGACGAGCTCGCCGTGCGGAGTGACGGCGTTTCCGACGCCGAGCCCCGAGTCGGCCAGGAAGCGCCACCAGTACATCGCAACGGCGGGAAGGATGCCGGCCGCGCCGTTCGTGGGCGCGGTCACGACGCGTCCGCCCGAGGCGTTCTCCTCGTTGACCGCCAGGGCGAACGCCCCGAGCCACTCCCCCGGAAGCTCGCGGTGGCCACCGGCCTCGGCATCCGTCAGCTGTCCGGCGATCGCGGCGGCCCGGCGCTTCACCCGCAGCATGCCCGGAAGCTCGCCCTCGGACGACAGCCCGGCGGTGATGCAACCCGCCATCGCGTTCCAGATCGCGTCGAGGCCCGCGGCCACGTCGGCTTCAGGGCGCAGCGCCTCCTCGTTGATCCGCGCGGCCTCGGCGATCGTGAGGCCGCGCTCGTCGCAGAGCGCGAGGAGCTCCTCCGCGGTGTCGATGACCAGCGGAAACGAGTGGGCGGCGACCCGGGGCGCCTCGCCCTCTCGCCGGATGAATCCGCCGCCGATCGAGTAGTACGTCTCCTCGGCGAGCGCCTCGCCCGCAGCGTCGAGCGCGGCGAGCGTCATGGCGTTGGGATGCCCCGGCAGCCGCGTCCGCGGGGCGAACACGATGTCGTCCTTGGCGAAGTCGACATCACGCACGCCGGCCAGGCGCAGTCGCCCGCCTGGCCAGTCGCTCCACGCGCGCCGCACCGCCTCCGGCGCGACGGTCGCCGGATCGTCTCCGCGCAGCCCTGCCACGACCGCATCGGGCGTGCCATGGCCGATGCCCGTCGCGCCGAGGGAGCCGTACAGGGTGCAGGTGACTCTGGCGACCCGATCGAGCGCCCCCGCGTCGCCCAGACGCGCGGCGAAGTCGCGGGCGGCGCGCATGGGCCCGACCGTGTGGGAGCTCGAGGGTCCTACTCCGATGGAGAACAGCTCGAACGCCGAGACGTAAGCGCTCACCCGACCAGTTTACTGACCGATCGTTCAGTCAGGCCAGCGCGCGCGGGAGCGCCCCTCGACCGGGCCGGCATCGCTCCGATCCGGCCGTTCGCGCGATCAGCGTCGACGCTGGAACGCGATCAGCCCGACGGTGTTCCCCTCGGAGTCGCGCACGAAGGCCTGCCACTCCTCGTGGTTCGCCGGGCCGAGGGTGTCGTCTTCGTGCGTGAAGATGACGTGCGGATGCGTGACGACCTTGATGTCGGCGCCGAAGCGTTCGATCGTCTCGTGCACGTTCTCGACGCGCAGATACAGCAGCGACGACGGCGCGTTCCGGTCGAGCAGCAGCCGCACGCCGTCCAGATCGAAGAACAGGAGGCCCGGAGGGTCGAAGAGCGCGGTCGGCTCCGCGCCCAGCAGGCGGCGGTAGAAGGTCGCGGCGCGCTCGAGGTCGTCGGCGTGCTGCGCCACCTGGACGAGCTGCATGGTGCCTCCCGGCGGATGAACGGAACGACTCGACCGCGCTCACGCTAGCATCACGGGCACGGAGGGTGACATGACCGCACTGGGCAACGACGTCCGCGACGATCAGGCTTTCGCGCGCGAGCGCGCCGAGCAGGCGGCCGGCTCGTTGGACGAGCTCTTCGCACGGCAATTCGACGAGCACTTCCCCCGCCTGCACGGCCTCTTCCGCACGCTCTACGGCGATCGCGACGACGGCCGCGAGGCGCTCGCCGACGTGGTGACGCTGGCCGCGGCATCCTGGAACTCCCGTCCGCTCGAGCTCCGCGCGCGTGACGAGCAGCGCGAGGCCGATCCGAGCTGGTTCGAGTCGCAGCAGATGCTGGGCGGCGTCTGCTACGTTGATCGCTACGCGGGCGGGCTCGCCGGCATCCGCGAGCAGATCCCCTACTTCCAGGAGCTCGGGCTCACCTACCTCCACCTCATGCCGCTCTTCGAGAGCCCCGAGGGCAACAGCGACGGCGGCTATGCCGTGTCGAGCTACCGTCGGGTGAATCCCGAGCTCGGCACGATGGAGGAGCTTGCCGGGCTCGCCGCCGACCTGCGGGTCGCCGGCATCTCCCTCGTCGTCGACTTCATCTTCAACCACACCAGCAACGAGCACGAGTGGGCGAAGCGCGCCGTGGCGGGCGACGAAGGTTTCGAGGACTTCTACCTCATCTTCCCCGACCGCACGATGCCCGACGCGTATGAGCGGACGGTGCGCGAGATCTTCCCCGACGACCACCCCGGCGCGTTCGTGCGGCTGGACGACGGACGGTGGATCTGGGCCACGTTCTACCACTTCCAGTGGGACCTCAATTACGCCAACCCGGCGGTCTTCCGCGCCATGGCCGGCGAGATGCTCTTCCTTGCGAACCAGGGCGTCGAGATCCTGCGGATGGATGCTGTCGCCTTCATCTGGAAGCGCCTGGGTACCGCGTGCGAGTCCCTCCCCGAGGCTCACCTGCTCCTCCAGGCCTTCAATGCCGTCCTGCGCATGGCGGCGCCGAGCCTCCTGTTCAAGTCGGAGGCGATCGTGCACCCCGACGAGGTGATCCAGTACATCTCGCCGGAGGAGTGCCAGCTCTCGTACAACCCGCTGCAGATGGCGCTCACGTGGGAGGCGCTCGCGACCCGGGACGCCCGCCTGCTGCAGAAGGCGCTCGACGAGCGCCACGCCCTCCCGCCGGGGACCGCGTGGGTCAACTACGTGCGCAGCCACGACGACATCGGCTGGACGTTCGCCGACGAGGATGCCGCGACCCTCGGCATCGACGGCTATCCGCACCGGCGGTTCCTCAACGACTTCTACGTAGGGCGATTCCCCGGCACGTTCGCACGTGGGGTTCCGTTCCAGGAGAACCCGAAGACGGGCGATGCGCGCGTCACCGGCACCACCGCCTCGCTCGCGGGCATCGAGGCGGGTGACGACGGCGGCGAGGACCGCGTCATCCTCGCTCACGCGCTCGCCCTGTCCACGGGCGGCATCCCGCTTCTCTACCTCGGCGACGAGGTCGCGCAGCTCAACGACTACTCGTACGCCGACCACCCCGACACGGCCGCGGACAGCCGCTGGGTGCACCGCCCTCGCCGACCCGACAAAGCCTACGAGCGGAGACGGGATGCCTCGACGTCAGCCGGACGCGTCTACTCCCGCCTGACGGGCCTCATCGCCGCGCGGCGGTCCGTTCCCGAGTTCGCCGGGAACGACCTCATCCCGTTCCACACGCCGCATCCTTCCGTGGTCGGCTTCCAGCGTCCCGGGGGCGACCCCGGCGCCGATCGCATCCTTGTGCTCGCCAACGTCGCCGATGACCTCGTCCTGATCGACCCGGTCGTCTTCTCGGGCTTCGCGCGCGACGCCTCCGACGTCGTCACCGGTGCGGGCCGGGATCTTCGCGCCGGGCTGTCGCTCCCCGCGCACGGGTTCGCCTGGCTGCGGGTGACTCCGCGACCATGACCGGGGCCGCGGACGGCTTGCACAACTTCGCCGCGGCTTCAAGGGGTACCGTGCGCATCGTCCGCGGTGGGAGAGTCTGATCATGACCGCACTCGCTGTGATCCTGCTCATCGTCGGCATCGTCCTGCTGCTCTTCGGCATCTTCGTCCAGGCGGCCCAGTTCCTGCTGTGGATCGGCATCATCATCCTGGTGATCGCGATCATCATCGGACTGATGCGCTACATCAGGCGAGGAGCCTGACCGACCCCCAGTGGCGAGGGAGTCCGCTCTGGACTCCCTCGCCCTTTGCGTACGATGGAGGCATCCGCGCGGCGCAAGAGGCGCCGGCACCCGCGGATCGACGGAGGTGACGGATGCTGTTCATCGTTTACGCGATCCTGCTGGTCGGCGGCATGTTCGTGATGGGCATCTCGTTCTCGCTGCCGGGGCTTCAGGCCCTCGTCTTCATCGTGGGTCTGCTCATGTCCGTCGCCGCCATCGGCGTGCCGATCGCCGCGGGCGCCAACGAGCATCGCAGGTGACATCTCGCGCCCCGACTCTCACGGGCGCGTGAACAGCAGGACCGCCGTGCTGTGCAGCCGCACCGCGTCGACCTGCTGATAGCCGAGGGCCTCGAGCTCTGCGATGCCGTAAACGTTCGGCTCCGCTCCGACCATGTACTCGACGACCCACACGCGATCGACGTCCGTGAAGCGGCCGAGGGACGCGGCTTCGGCGACGGAGTAGTCGGATGAATGCCACGAGCCGCTGTCGGCATACGAAGTCTTGAGCGTGGCGTCGATCACCGCGTGGAACGGGTCGGGGTTGGTGTCGAGCGCCAGCCGGGGGCGCCGCGACGGGCGGACGGAGTCGTCGAACACGATCGCGTCGCCCGGACGCGCGCGAGCGTCGATCGTGGCGGCGATCTCGTTCCAGTCCGACCTGTTCTTCGCCCACGGCTCGCGCTGACCGACCCAGATCGGCGCCGCCGCGACGACCGTCGCCGCGAGCACGACCGCGGCCGCCCAACGCCTTCGGGCGAGCAGGCGCACCCCGCAGGCCATCAGGATGGCGGCGGCCGGCGCGGAGAACGTCCCGTAACGGGGCGTGAAGATCGCCGCGATCGGATTCGCCGCGATCAGGATGCCCATGGGCACCACGAGCCAGAGCAGCGCGAGGGCCTCCAGGGTCCCCGCAACCGGGCGACTTCGGCGTGCACGGACGACGAGGCCGACGACGACCAGGACGATGAGCGTCCACGCGATGATCGCGAACGGGACAGCGCCGAACCACATCTTCACGAGGACGGCCGAAGGATTGACCCGGTCGCGGTGCTCCAGAAAGGCGATCTGACGGCGTTGCAGAAGGGCGAGCACGATGACCGGCGAGGCTGCGGCCACGCCGGCTGCGGACGCGACCAGCCATCGGACCAGCTGCGAACGGTTCCGGCGGTCCACGGCGAGTGCGAGTCCCACGACCAGAGCCATGAGCGCGAGGTACAGGAAGGTGTAGATGCCGACCGCGAGCACGGCGCCGTACGCCGCCCACCAGCGGCGCGGCGGGGCGGGCCGCCGCATGATCTCGACGGCCACGACCACCAGGAGCGCTGCGATGGCCGCGTCGAACGCGTAGGCGCGGGCCTCCTCTCCTGCGTAGGTCAGGCGCGGGAGGATGGCCGAGAAGAAGCCGGCCACGACGGCGAAGCGCAGCGAGTCGAAGCGGCCGCAGATCCACGTGACCGCTCCCGCGGCCACCCCGACCGCAACGGCGGACGGGAAGCGCACGGCGAAGGGGTCGGCGCCGAAGAGGTCGACCCACAGCTGCAGTCCCAGGTAGTACGCGCCGTGGACCGCGTCGATGTGCCCGAGCATCGCGAGAAGCGACTCGGGCGGCCGAAGCGCCGAGAGCACGCTCGCCGCCTCGTCACCCCACAGCGAGGGGATCCACGAACCGATGAGGCTCACGCACATCGCGATGAGACCCACGAGCACCGCCGCCCACGCGAGAGGACGCCGCGCTCCGACGGGTCGCGGCGAGGTCAGCGGGGCGCGCGACTCCGGTTCTGCGACGCTCGTCACCGCACACGTGCCCGTTCGATCCGTCGACGCGCCGGCTGGGAACTGCCACCTGCTGTCGAGCTGGTCATCCCTCCCATTGTCGGGGCCTTCGCTCCGAGCGGCCCGAGAGTCCGTCCTCGGGGACGGCGATCCGACCGGTGCGTGTCCGTCGCGCACCGCGATCGGCTTTCCTCCTCCCGCCCCGGCACGAGAGGATCGCTTCCATGCAGACGGTCTTCGAACGCCGCCGCCCCGATGCGGCCGTGGTTCAGCATTCCCTCGCGGAGACCCGGCAGGGCGTTTTCTGGCTCGACGATGTCGACCGGCCGCGGCATCCGTCCCTCGCCGGCCATCGGGATGCCGACCTCGTCGTCGTCGGCGCCGGCTACACGGGTCTGTGGACGGCGCTTCGCGCGAAAGAGCGGGACCCCGGCCGCCGGGTCGTCGTGCTCGACGCCGGGCGCATCGGGTGGGCGGCCTCGGGACGCAACGGCGGCTTCTGCGAGGCGAGCATCACCCACGGCGAGGAGAACGGCGCGCGTCGCTGGCCCGAAGAGCTCGACACCCTCGATGCGCTGGGGCGGCGGAACCTCGACGAGATCGCCGAGACCGTTCAGCGATACGGGATGGATGCCGAGTTCGAACGGACCGGAACGCTGTCGGTCGCCGTCGAGCCTCACCAGGTCGAGTGGCTCGCGGAGGAGGACGGGTTCCTGGATGCCGCGGCCACCCGCGCGCTCGTCGATTCCCCGACGTATCTCGCCGGCGCGTGGGAACGCGACGACACCGCCCTCGTGCACCCCGGGAAACTGGCGCTCGAGCTCGCGCGCGTCGCCGCGGAGCTGGGGGTGGAGATCTACGAGCACTCTCGCGTCACGTCCCTTGATGACGACGGCACCGCGGTCGCGGTGCGGACCGCGCAGGGGACGGTTCGCGCGGAGCGGGTCGCGCTCGCGACCAACGTCTTCCCGTCGCTGCTCACGCGCACGCGCTTGCTGACGGTTCCGGTCTACGACTACGTGCTCATGACCGAGCCGCTCTCCGCCACACAGCAGGCTGCGATCGGCTGGGAGGGGCGCCAGGGCATCGCAGACCTCGCGAACCAGTTCCACTACTACCGGCGGACCTCCGACGACCGCATCCTGTTCGGGGGCTACGACGCCGTCTACCACCCGGGCGGCCGGATCCGGTCGGCCTACGAGGATCGGCCCGAGTCGTTCGAGCGCCTCGCGAGCCACTTCTTCACGACCTTCCCGCAACTCGAGGGACTCCGTTTCAGCCATCGCTGGGCGGGGGCGATCGACACCTGCTCCCGGTTCTGCGCCTTCTACGGGCTCGCCCGCAAGAAGCGGGTCGCCTACGCGGCGGGGTTCACGGGGCTCGGTGTCGGGGCTTCCCGGTTCGCGGCCGACGTGATGCTCGACCTTCTCGCGGGCGATCAGACCGAGCGCACCGAGCTGCGCATGGTGCGGGAGACGCCGATCCCGTTCCCGCCCGAGCCTGCGGCCACCATCGGCGTCACGCTCATGAAGCGCGCCATGGACCGCGCCGACCACCGCGAGGGTCGTCGGGGCCTCTTCCTCAAGACGATGGATGCCGTCGGCATGGGCTTCGACTCGTGAGGCGCGCAGCCGTCACCCGCTGACGCCGAGGGAGTCCAGCCACTCGACGACCGCACGCTGCCAGCGCTCCCTGTCGGAGTTCCAGGTCATCGTGTGCTCGGAGTCGAAGCGCTCCAGGCGCACGAGGTCGGGCCGCAGCTCGGCGAGCCGCGCCGACAACGCGAACGGAACGGAGCTGTCCCGCACGCCGTGAAGGATCAGGATGGGCACCGACAGTTCGTCCGCACGATGGATCCAGTCGAATCGGTCGAGCGGGACGGATGCCTCGAGCCCCGCGAGCCGCGCGAGAGCGCCGACGCGCAGCCACGGCTGCGCGAAGACGCCGAACCATGACGGCAAGCCCGCTCGGGCGCAGTTGGCGTTGATGGTCGCGTTCCAATCGATCACGGGCGAATCCAGGACGAGCGCATCGACGAGGCTTCGGAACTCGGCATCCGCGGCGAGCTGCAGCGCGATCGCCGCACCCATCGACCAGCCGAACAGCGTGAAGGAGCGCGCGCCGCAGTCGAGGGCATACCGGAGGGCCGCGCGCACGTCGTCCGTCTCCGTCGCGCCGAGTGTCGGCCTGCCCGAGCCCGTGACCGGGCCTTCCCGGTCGTTCCGATAGCTCACCACGAGCGACGTGAGGCGCCGACGGGTCGCGGCGTCCACCCCCCGCAGCGTCCCGGCCCGGCGACTGCCCAGCCCGTGGATGTGGATCGCCCAGCGGCTGCCCTCGCCCTCGGCGGAGCGGACCACCCAGGCCGGCGTCGGTCCGGCGGTCGTCGGAATGGACACCTCCTCGGCCTCGTGGCCGGCGTCGCCCGGGCCCTCGTAGTACACCCCGCTCCACGACGCACGCTGGCCCGCGCGCAGACCGTCCACCGGTTTCGCCCCGAGGACGATCCGCGTGACCGTGCCCGGTCCTTCGTCGACGACAGCCCCGAGCTGGGCCCAGCCGCCGTCCTCGAGCCACACGTTGAAGACGCCGTCCGCCGCTGCACCCGGGCCTCGATCCACGACGACGGCCTCATGCTCGCCGTGCCGTATCGCGTCGCGGATGACGAGGTCGTAGCTCCGGCCGGTCGCGGGCACGGTCAACCGGCGAACGATGAGGAGTCCGACCCCTGCGAGAGAGGCACCGACAAGAGCGAGCGCTGCAGCCAGGGTCGAGATCGGGAAGCGGCGGGGCTGGATCGACCTAGGGCACATCGACGACGATACCCGTGGCGTCGGACGGCGACCCGCACGACGATGAGGTATGGAGGGAACGCGACCCATAGGATGCGGGCGGAAGTGCGTGCAGAGGAGACACGGTGTCAGCGACAGGCTCTCGGACGACATGGGTGCTCGTGGACGGCGAGAACATCGACGCGACCTTCGGGACCTCCATCCTCAACAGGCGGCCCCAGCCGGATGAGCGCCCGCGCTGGGATCGCCTCGTGACCTTCGCGGAGAGGACCTGGCAGCAGCCGGCGCGCGGCGTGTTCTACCTCAACGCGTCGTCGGGCATCCCCATGCCGTTCGTCCAGGCCCTGAAGGCGATGGACTACATCGTGGTGCCGCTGTCGGGCGGCCCGGACGAGAAGGTCGTCGACATCGCCATCCAGCGGACGCTGCAAGCACTGGCCGGGCGCCCCGGCGACCTCATGCTCGTCAGTCATGACGGTGACTTCATCCACGACCTGACGACCCTGATCGAGCCGCAGCGTCGCGTGGGCGTCGTGGCGTTCTCGGAGTTCCGGAACGCGGGGTTCAACTCCATCGCCGGGCTGGAGAAGTTCGACCTCGAGTACGACGCTCGCGTCTTCGACGCCCCGCTGCCCCGCATCCGGGTGATCCCCATCGACGAGTTCGACCCGTCCACGATCCTCGGCTGAGACGGCGAGCGGAGGACCCCCGCGGGGGGGGAAGCCGCGCTCTTCGGGGGGAGGCCGCGAAACAACGAAGACCCGCGGACGCCCGCGGGTCTTCGTCAGTACTGTCTCAACACAGTGCGCGCCCGAAGGGACTCGAACCCCTAACCTTCTGATCCGTAGTCAGATGCTCTATCCATTGAGCTACGGGCGCACGTACCCCGCACGAGACGGCGCGGAGGCACCAGATGAGAATACCCGATGCGTCGCCGTGCCGCGAATCGAGCCCCAACCCCGGGCGCGCCGCGCGCGCAGGACCGTAACACTCGACGAGCCGGGGTTGAGGCATCCAACTCCATCAGGTTAGGTTAGGCAACGCTTACCTGCGACCGACGACGTTCGCACCCTCCCCTCCCCTCGAATTCGGAGCCGAGCACGTGCACGAACTGCTGAACAGGTCCAGTGCGGCCGCCCACGCCCGACTCGTCGACCACGCAGCCCGTATGGTCGCGGCGCGTATGGAGACGGTCAGGCAGCCCTTTTCGGGGGCGAGCCGGGCCGAGCTGCAGCGGCTCGCAGACGCGCCGGATCTGGACGGCCTCGGCGTCGGCTCCGCGGCAGCGATCGGCGAGCTCGACGACCTGTTCCTCGAGCACGCGGTGTGGTTCCACGATCCGGCTTACGTCGCGCACCTCAACTGTCCCGTCGCGCTCCCCGCGGTCGCCGCCGAAGCGGTGATCGCCGCTGTCAACACGTCGGTCGACACGTACGACCAGTCGACCATCGGCACGCTCATCGAGCGTCGGCTCGTCGACTGGACGGCGCGGCGCATCGGATTCGCCGACGGTGACGGGGTCTTCACATCGGGCGGCACGCAGTCGAACCTCCACGCGATGCTTCTTGCCCGCGAATGGACTCTCGCGCGGCACCGCGGTGATAGGGGGACTACGCTCCCGCGCCTGCACATCCTCACCACGGCGTCGAGCCACTTCAGCGTCGACAAGGCCGCACTCCTGCTCGGGCTGGGCGAGGACGCCGTCGTCACGGTTCCCGATGACGGCGAGGGGCGCATGGATGCCTCGGCCCTCACCGCGACGCTGCTCGCCCTTCGCGGGGCCGGCCGCATCCCGATGGCGGTCGTCGCGACGGCGGGGACGACGGACCGAGGCGTCATCGACCCGATCGACCCGATCGCGGACGCAGCCGAGGCCCATGGGGCGTGGCTGCACGTCGACGCCGCGTACGGGTGCGGGCTCCTCGTCTCGCCGACCCGCCGCCACCTCCTCGGCGGGATCGAACGGGCGCGCTCGGTCACGGTCGACTTCCACAAGAGCTTCTTCCAGCCGGTGTCCTCGAGCGCGCTCCTCGTGCGCGATCGCGTGGATCTCACGGCCGGCGCGTGGCACGCCGACTACCTGAACCCCGTCGAGAACGCCGAACCCAATCAGGTCGACAAGTCGCTGCAGACGACGCGTCGCTTCGACGCGCTGAAGCTCTGGACCACTCTGCGCGCCCTCGGGCCGCGGCGCATCGGCGAGCTGTTCGACGCCGTCGTCGACCTCGCGGCGGAAGTGCACGATGAGATCGCCCGAGATCCCGAACTCGAGCTCGTGGGGCGCTCCCAGCTGAGCACCGTGCTGTTCCGGGCTGCCCCCGCCGGCGCCGATCCGGCGACGCAGGACGCCCTCGTGGCGCAGGTCCGGCGCGTGCTCTTCGACTCCGGCCGTGCACTCGTCGCGAAGACCGTGGTCGATGGCAGGCCCTGCCTCAAGCTCACGCTCCTGAACCCCGAGACGACGCTCGACGACGTGCGCGCCGTCCTCGATCTGGTGAAGGATGCCGCTGCCGCCCTCGCCGGCATCACGCCCGCGCTCGGCGTCGAGCTCGACGGCGACCTTCTCGGGACGGAGGTGCGCGCGTGAGCGCCACGCACATCCACGACCTCGTCGGCGTCGGCATCGGACCGTTCAACCTCGGGCTGGCGGCGCTCTCGGAGCCGCTCGCCCTCGACGCCGTGTTCCTCGACCGTGCCGACGGATTCGCCTGGCACCACGGCATGATGCTCGAGGGATCGACCATCCAGGTGCCCTTCCTCGCCGATCTCGTGACGATGGCCGATCCGACCTCGCGCTTCTCGTTCCTCAACTGGCTGAAGCAGAGCGGACGGCTCTACCCGTTCTACATCCGGGAGAACGTCTACCCCCTCCGCACGGAGTACGACGCCTACTGCCGCTGGGTCGGAGATCAGCTGCCGGGCCTGCGGTGGGGGCGCGACGTCGTCGCGATCGAGCACGACCCGCTCGACGATGTCTACGTCGTGCGCGCCCGGCGCACCCGGGACGGAGCAGAGGAGACGGTGCGCGCGCGGCACGTCGTACTCGGGGTGGGCACCCGCCCGGCGGTCCCGCCGGCGCTGCGGGGACTGCCCGGACCGGTCGTCCACAGCGCCGATTACCTCCCCCACCGCGATCTGCTGCGGGGCGCTGAGTCGGTGACCGTCGTCGGAAGCGGCCAGTCCGCGGCGGAGATCTACCTCGACCTGCTCCAGGGGATCCGCGACGGAGGCTACCGCCTCGACTGGATCACCCGGTCGCCGCGGTTCTTCCCGATGGAGTACACCAAGCTCACCCTCGAGATGACCTCGCCGGAGTACACCGATCACTTCCACGCGCTCCCGCTGGGCCTGCGCGAGCACCTCGGCCGCGAGCAGCGCGGGCTCTACAAGGGGATCTCGGGGGATCTCGTCGATGAGATCTACGACACGCTCTACCGGCTGAGTGCCGCGGGTCCGGTGCCCACGACGCTTCTGACCGACACCTCGGTCGAGGATGCCTCGTGGGACGGTGCGCGCTACACACTGCGCCTGCGTCATGCTCAGCTCGACCGGGATCACGACCGCCGGACATCCGCGCTCGTGCTCGCGACGGGCTACGCGGCCGAGACGCCCGCCTTCCTCGCCCCGATCGACGGCCGCCTCGACCGCGATCCGCTCGGACGCCTCGCCGTGGCCCGGGACTACTCCGTCGACGGCGGCCGCGGACGCATCTTCGTCCAGAACGGCGAGGAGCACACGCACGGTCTCACCGCTCCCGACCTCGGCTTCGGCGCCTGGCGCAACTCCTCCATCCTCGCGTCGATCACCGGCCGCGAGGTGTACCCGCTCGAGCGGCGGATCGCCTTCCAGCAGTTCGGCATCCCGCGTGATGCCGGCGTCCCCGCGGAGGCAGGCCGATGACCCTGGCTGCCGCATCCGACATCGTCCTCATCGCCGCCGATCCCCGCCGCGATGCCGCCCTCGTCCGGGGATGGCTCGCCGATCCGCACGCATCGTTCTGGGGCATGGCCGACCTGAGCGAGGACGAGGTGATGGGATACCTCTCGGCCGTCGCCACGCACCCCGACCAGGACTCCTGGGTCGGACTGGTCGACGGGCGCCCCATGTTCCTCGTCGAGACGTACGATCCCGCCCGCGTGCTCCTGCGCGGCATCCACCGCGCGCGGGAGGGCGACCTCGGCATGCACGTCCTCATCTCATCGCCCACCGGTGAGCCCCGGCACGGATTGACCGACGCCGTCTTCGCGGCGGTCATGCGCTGGTGCTTCGACACGCTCGGCGCCCGGCGGGTGGTCGTCGAGCCCGACATCGCGAACGAGGCGATCGCCCGCAAGAACGCCCGCGCGGGATTCCGCGTCCTCCGCGTCGTCGATGTCCCCGACGGCCAGGGCGTCAAGCGCGCCGCGCTCTCGATCTGCACGCGCGCCGACTTCGCGGCATCCATCCTGGGAAGCCTCCGATGACCGCCGACCCCGCCGCCCACCTCAGCCCGGAGGCGATGCAGCGCGCTCAGCGCCGCCTCGTGGCCAAGGCGATCGCCGAGTTCGCACACGAGCGCCTGCTCGCCCCCGAGCCGGTGACGGATGCCGCGGCACCAGCGTCCCCGCTCGAGCACCGGCGGTCCGCACGACCGGGGAGCGACACGCCGGGCGACGCCTCAGCGAGGACGGCGTGTCCCCCTTCCGTCGTGCGGACGGCGGAGCAGCGCGCCTCGGCCTGGCGGCTGGAGACCGACGGGTCGGAGTACCGCTTCCACGCGCGCCTCGGCATGCTCGAGCACTGGGCGATCGAGGAGGACACCCTTACCCGCACGGTCGCGGGCGCTCCTGCGCCGCTGGACGCGCAGCAGCTCATCATCGAGCTCCAGGCGGTGCTCGGCATCCCGGATCACCTGCTCGGGACGTACCTCGAGGAGATCGCGTCCACTCTCGCGAGCGCCGCGTTCAAGATCCACCGCGGCGGCCCCGCGGCCGAGGACCTCGCCGTCGCGGACTTCCAGACGATCGAGTCGGCCATGACCGAGGGACACCCGGGGTTCGTCGCGAACAACGGGCGCATCGGATTCGGCGTGAGCGAGTACCGCGCGTACGCGCCCGAGGCGGGGCAGCCGTTCCGCCTGGTGTGGCTGGCGGCGCGCCGCGAGCTCTCCCACCTCGCCACCGGCGAGGGACTCGACGAGGACGCTCTGCTGCGACGAGAGCTCGACGCAGACGAGCGCGAGCGCTTCGCAGCCCGGCTCGACGGGCTCGGCCTGGACATGTCGGACTACCGGCTGCTCCCCGTGCATCCCTGGCAGTGGGAGCACCGCGTCGCGGTGACCTTCGCGCCCGATCTCGCCCGGCGCGACCTGGTCTTCCTCGGCGAGGGCCGCGACGAGTACGCCGCCCAGCAGTCGGTGCGCACGATGTTCAACCGCAGCCGCCCCGACCGCGACTACGTCAAGACCGCGCTCGCGGTGCAGAACATGGGCTTCCTGCGGGGGCTCTCGCCCGCCTACATGCGCGTGACGCCGGCGATCAACGACTGGGTCGCGCACCTCGTCGAGGACGACGCAACGCTCCGTGACGCGGGCTTCCGGATGCTGCGCGAGCACGCGTCCGTCGGCTACTCGGGCGACGCATACCACCGCACCGCCGCGCCGTCGGCGCAGCGCAAGATGCTCGCGGCGCTGTGGCGCGAGAGCCCCGTCCCGCTCGTACGCACCGGCGAGCGCCCGGCCACGATGGCGTCGCTGCTGCACCGGGATGCCGCGGGGCGGTCGGTCGCCACTGCACTCGTGCGGCGCTCCGGGCTCCCGGCGACGGATTGGCTGCGGGCGTACCTCGAGGTGTACCTCCGGCCCGTCGTGCACTGCCTGCTGGCGCACGACCTGGCGTTCATGCCGCACGGCGAGAACCTCATCCTGATCCTCGACGGCGCCGTGCCGACGGGCGTGTTCATGAAGGACATCGGCGAAGAGGTCGCCCTCCTCTCCGACCGGGCGGTGCCGGACGACGTCCGCCGCATCGTCTCCCCCGTCGACGACCGCGAGAAGGCGCTCGCGGTGTTCACCGACGTCTTCGACGGCGTGCTGCGGCACGTGTCCGGCATCCTGCACGCCGACGGGACGCTCCCGGAGGCGGTGTTCTGGTCGCTCGTGGCCGACGTCGTCGACGAGCACGCGGCGCAGCATCCCGATCTCGACTCCGCGGTCGACCTGCGCGCCGAGTCGTTCGCCCATTCGTGCCTCAATCGGCTCCAACTGCGCAATACTCTCCAGATGGTCGACCTGGCGAACCAATCAGCGTCGCTGCTCTATGCGGGCGAGCTCGCCAATCCGATCGCGCGGTCGGCGCGGCCTGCCGAGTCGCTCGCACTCGCCCGCTGATGGCCGAGCTGTTCCGCGACGAGCTGGGCATTCCGCACCTGCGCGCCGACGACGTGACGGCCCTGGCCGACGCGCAGGGCGAAGCGACGGCGCGGGACCGCGGCTGGCAGATCGAGGTCGACCGGCTGCGCGGCGAGGGGCGGCTGTCGGAGGTCGTCGGCGAGTCCGGGCTCGCGTGGGACGTCTTCGCGCGGCGCGCGCGGCTCGACGACACGGCGCGGCGAGCGTTCTCGCGGCTCGACGCCGAGACGCGCGCCTTCGTCGAGGCGTACGTCGAAGGCGTGCGCCGCGGCCTGCGTGCCGCGACGGCGGCCGAGTTCCGCGCGCTGGACGAGCGGTTCGGCGACGAGGTCGAGCGCGGGGAATGGCCGCTTCACGGACCCCTCGCGGTGATGCACGTGTCGCACGTCCTGTTCACCTCCTACCCGGTGATCCTGTGGCGCGCGCACGTCGCCCGGACGCTCGGCCCCGCGTGGGTCGAGCTCTTCCACGCCGGCGAGGCGGTGCCGACGTCGGGAAGCAACGCCTGGGCGCTGCACGGGTCGCGCACGGCATCCGGGATGCCGCTCCTCGGCGGGGATCCGCACCGCATGTTCGAGCTTCCCGGCGTCTATCAGCAGGTGCGGCTGGCGTGCGACGAGTTCGATGTCGTCGGTCTGACGTTCCCGGGCGTACCCGGGGTGCAGCACTTCGGTCACACCGGGGACGCGGCCTGGGGGATCACGAACGCCATGGCGCACGGCGCCGATGTCTTCCGCGAGACGCTGCGACGCACGGCGGAGGGGTACGAGGCCCTCGGACCGGACGGGTGGCGGCCGGCGGACCTCGAGGTCTCGACGATACGGGTGCGGGGCGGCGCCGAGGTGGAGGTCGAGGCGGTCGAGACCGAACGTGGGCCGGTCGTCACCGACCTGCACCGCGAGGGCGATCTGCTCGTCGGGTGGTCGGTGCGCCTTCCGGCGCGCACCGACGGCGACCTCGGCTTCGTGGCCATACTCCCGCTCCTGCGCGCGCGCACCGCCGACGCCGTCGTCTCGGCGTTCGAGGGGTGGGTCGATCCCGTCAACCGCCTGCTCGCAGCCGATGTCGCGGGCGACGTGCGCTCGGCGACCGTGGGGCGCGTCTTCGAGCGGGCCGCGCACGAGCGGCTGCTGCCGCGTGACGCGCGGAGGCACGCGCCGGCGCCGCTGGTCCGGATGCCGCGAGCCGTCGCCGTCCCGGACATCGCCGTGGACGCGAACGAGCGGCCGGAGCGGAAGGCGATCGATCTCGGCGCGGGCTACGCCGCCGACTACCGTGCTCGCCGGATCCGGGCGCTCCTCCAGGAGACGCGCCCGCGATCGGTCGACGAGTTCGCCCTGGTCTGGGGCGACACCGACTCCGCATCGGCCGCGGCGCTGCTCCGCCACGTGCCCGCCGGCACGCTTCCGGCCGCGGAGGCCGCGGTCCGCCGGCAGCTCGAGGAGTGGGACCACCGGATGGATGCCGCATCCCTTCCCGCCGGAGTCTTCGCCGCGTGGCGCGCCGCGCTCGTCCGCCGGGTCTCGGCGCATCCGGCGCTGGCTCCGCTGCACGAGCCGCACGGCTTCGGGGATGTCTACGACGCCTGGTTCGGGGTGGAGGCCCACGTCGCGCTCGGACTGCTCCGGCTGCTCGCACACCCCGCGCTCTCCGCAGACGCCTCGAGCCTCGCCGGCGGGGCGCTGTCCGAGGTCGCGGCCGCCTCCCCCCGGGCGTGGGGCGAGACCCACCGTCTCACCGCCGCGCACGTCCTGGCCGGTGTGCCGGGGACGGACGACCCGGCGGCCCGCCTCGACATCCCTCTCTCGGGCGACGGCGACACCGTACGCTGTGCCGGATCGGTGCCCGGTGTCACCGACCGCAGCTGGCGCGGCTCGGTGGCGCGCTGGGCGTGGGACCTGGCCGACCGTGAGCAGAGCCTGTGGAACGTGCCGTTCGGCGCGTCGGGCGACCCGGTGTCGCCGCACTTCGCGGACCAGCTCGAGGCGTTCCGCGACGTCGCGCCGGCGCGCGTCGTCACGGACTGGGGGCGGCTGCGCCGCGCCGGTGTCGTCGGACCGCGCCTCCTCGCCGGCGAGCGGGGTCGCACCGTGCACGTCGAGGACGACCCGCACCTCGGCCGCATCGCGTTCACGGTGTTCGATCCGGACGCGGACGTCGACCTCCTGCACGAATGGGTGACCGAGCCACGCGCCCGCTTCTGGGGCCTCGCCGACCTCACGCGCCAGGAGCTCGCAGAGCTCTATGCGCACGTCGACTCGCTCCCGACCCACCACGCCTTCCTCGTGCGCCGCGACGGCGAGCCGGTCGCGCTGCTGCAGACCTGCGAGCCCGAGCACGATCCGGTCGGCGCGCGCTACCCGGTGCAAGCAGGCGACGTCGGCATCCACTTCCTGCTCGGCGCTCGCGGGGCTCCCGTCGCCTCCTTCACGACGCGGCTCGCCGCGGCGATCGCGGGGTTCCTCTTCGCGCCGCCGGCGGCTCAGCGCATCGTGGTCGAACCGGACCGTGCGAACGATCTGGCGGTGGACCGGATGCTGCGACTCGGCTTCGAGCGGGGGCCCGAGATCGACCTGCCCGGCAAGCGCGCGCAGCTGGCGTTCCTGACGAGGGCGCACTGGGACGCTCGCTCGAGCGACCGCTGAGACGCGGTCCCGCGACTCCGGATCAGGCGGGGTCGAGGTCCGCCTCGGCGAGCTCGCGCTCTGCCTGATCGAGGCGCCGGCGGTGCGCGCGCAGACGGGGAAGATCGACGAGACGGAGCGCCTGCATGCGGGCCTCGCGCATCGTGCCGTAGTCCGGGTCGTTCTCGGCGCGCATGCCCTCCACCGTGAGTCGGCGCTGAAGGTTCGCCTCGACGTCTCCCCACGCGGCATCCCGTGCCTGCTCGACCAGCTCGCGGACCGCCTCGGGGTCGCCTGCGCGCCGCCGCAGCTCCTTGGAGACGCCGACGTACTGACGCTGGCGGCGGCGGAGGTTGCGGGTGTCCCGGTCGCGGTAATCGTGCGTGCCGTGGGAGTCGCTGTACTTGCCCCACGCGGCCTTGCGCTGGCGGCGCACGGTGGCGGCGGCATCCTCCTGCTCGTCGGCGAGGGCGAGGAGCGTGTCGCGGGCGAATATCGCGACCCGGTCGTAGTCGTACCGCGCGTCGTTCGCGATGGCCTCGACGAGGATGTGATTGCGCACGGCGAGGCGAGCGGCCGCCGACGCGATCGACAGGCCTTCCTCGATGGCTTCCGCGGTGCGGCTCATGCGCTCCCTCCTCCCCTCTCGAGGCTACCCAAACCGCCGCCGTCCCGAGGCGTCGGCAGAGTCGGAGGGAAGCGCCTAGCCGGCGAGCTTCGCGACGACCGCGTCGACCCGGCGCGCGCGGGTCTCGGGCGCCTTCGCCGATTCGACGCTGGTGACGTGCGCCTTGCGGTGGCTCGGCGCGAGCGCATCGAAGCGTTCGCGGACCCCGCCGGCGGCGAGCGCCGCGGCGAGGTCTTCGGGCACCTCGACCGAGCGCGGAGCCGTGTCGAGCTCGACGTCGACCGTGATGGGGTCGCCGCCCTTGATGCCGCTCGCGGCGCGCTTGTCGGAGCTGAAGGGGATGAGCGACCGCCCGCCCATGACCCCGACCGTGCTCGCGTACTCGAATCCGTTGACCGAGACCGTGACGGCGGGGCGCTTGCCCCCGCCGAGGGCCTCGAGAACCTCGGGCGGCACTTCGATGCCGGTGTTGTTGCCCATCTGACTCATGGTGGTCTCGAATCGCACGGCATGAGTCTCGCACGCGAAGCCGACACGTGCAGCGGCGTGTCCGGCGCCCGCGCGCGGGCAACGTTCCTAGCAGGACGGACGAGGGCGTCCGCGCGTCTCGGGGGCGCTGCTCCCCGGGGAGCAGGCCAAACCGATCGGGCGGTCTCTCCGAAGAACCCCCCGACGCGGCAGGACCGCCGCGCGGGAACAGGAGGGACTCCCATGCGTTCGTCACCGAACCGCCTCGTCGCCGCGATCTTCGGCGCCGTATATCTGCTCGTCGGCCTGCTCGGCTTTGCCGTCACCGGCGGTGTCGGCTTCATCGCTACCGAAGGCGGGCTGCTGCTCGGCGTCTTCGAGGTGAACCCGCTGCACAACATCGCGCATCTGCTCATCGGAGCCGCGCTGCTGGCGACCGGACTCATCTCCGCCGCGGCCGCGAAGGCCGCCAACATCACGATCGGCGCGGTCTACCTCCTGCTCGGCATGGTCGGCTTCTTCCTCGTCGGCACGGCGCTGAACATCCTCGCGCTGAACACGTCCGATCACTTCCTGCACCTCGCGAGCGCGATCGTGCTGCTGGGCGTCGGACTCGCCGCCGACCGCAGCCCCAAGCTGTCGGGCCGCACGGTCTGACACGCCGAGACGGGATGGACGTGCAGATCGCAGCGCGGCCCGATATGGCGCCGGCCTCCCGACGGGGGACCCGGGATGCCTCGGCGGCCATGTGGCCCGCGATCGCGGCCTGGGGGTCAGGGCTCGTCCAGCTCGCACTCGGCGCGGGCGCGGTGACCGGGGGGACCGGCCCAGCCGGACTTCCGCTCATCGCGCTCGCCCTCCTCGCCCTCGCCTGGGGGGCGATCACACTCGCCCGCGGACGCATCGTCGCTCCGCGGGCGGGTGTCGCCGGCGTTCTGGCCGGCCTCGTCGCGGGCGCCGTCGCGCTGGCGGCGGACCCGGCGCGGACCAGCGTCACGGCCGTGGCGGCGGCATCCATCCTCCTGATCTCGGTCGCCGTCGGCTGCGGGCGGGCGCTGCGCGCGGAGGCGCGGCCGGGGGATGCCTCGCAGCCGCGGCTCGCGGGGATCCTCGTCGCCGCGGTGGTCGTCGCGGCCGTCGTCACGCCCGCACTCGGCGCGACCGAGGCGGGAAGGCGCGCGCCGGACCACAGCGTGCACGACGGGGGCGTCGAAGACGTCCACCGGCACTGAGAGGATTCCGGACGGTCGGGGTGTGCGCCCGCGCGCGGGCTCCGAAACCGGAGGGGCCGGGGTCAGAGGGCGTGGATGCGCCAGGATGCCGACGAGTCGGCCCCCGGCTCGAGCACGACGAGCCCCGCGTCGTAGTCGTAGGTGCGTGCGTTGTAGGCGTCGGGGGCGCACGTCATGGGCTCGACCGCGAGTCCCGCGCGGTGGCCGGGCGTGATGTCGCCTCCGGGAAGGTCGGCGGTGTGGATCTGCACCCAGGGGCACGCGGTGTCCCAGGTCATCGCGACGCCCGTGCCCGAGGCATCCGTCAGGGTCACCGTGACCGAGCCCGCCTCGTCGCGATCGAGGCCGGTGTAGGCGTGGTCGATCTCGACGGAGCCCAGCCTGCGCGGCTCGCGGTAGTCGAATCGCGCCGCGTCCGCCTCGTCGACCCGGCTCAGCCCGGTCGGGATGAGACGGCTTTCGGTGACCAGCAGCACCTGGCCGGCGGGAAGTCGAAGGGTCCATGTGTCGAGCGCCGAGGGTCCGGCGACCAGATAGGGATGGGGACCGGTCCCCCACGGCGCGGGCTCAGCGCTGTCGTTGCGGGCGGTCACGGTCTGCGTCAGACCCTCGGAACTCAGCGTGAAGGTCGTCGTCACCTCGACGCGCCACGGATAGCCGGCCTGCGGCTCGATCGTGGCCGACAGGGTGACGTGGTCGGCTCCCGCGTCGGTGACGTGGAAATCGAGCCACGGCGACAGCCCGTGCAGCGCATGGCCGCGACCGGGCTCGGTGAGCGAGAGCTGGTGATCCGTGCCGCCGAAGGCGTAGCGCCCGTCCACGACGCGGTTCGGCCAGGGCGCGAGCGTGGTTCCTCGGTAGTTCGGACGCAGCTCGTCGGCATCGAACGGCACGACGAGGTCGCGTCCGTCGTGGCGGAGCGTGCGCAGCGTGGCGCCCACGCTCGCGATGGACGCGTCGTACGCGCCGGAGCGGAGGGTGTGCTGGATGCCGGAGACAGGCGTGCGGGCCATGGGGAGGGCTCCTCGGTCGGGGATCGGGCGATGTTCAGATTAGCGGCGGGGACGGATGCCGCATCCCGGGCGCAGGGCGAAGGGCCCGCGCCCGTGAGCGCGGACCCTTCGTCCGTCGATCAGCTGCAGCTCGCGGCTGCCACCGTGACGGTGGCGGCGGACCTGCGGCCGTCGGTCGCGGTCGACGTCACCGAGACGGCGTCCGCGCCGATGGACGCGAGGCGCGTCGTGAACGAGACCGACGCGCTCTTGCCTGCAGCGACCGTGACGGTCTTGCTGCCGTAGGCGCCGGCGACGGCGACCTCCGCCGACACGCGGTCGGCGTTTCGGACGGTGATCACCTCGGTGACCTTGCCGGCGACACAGCGGGTGGCAGCCGTCGCGACGATGTCGACCCCGAGCGAGACCGCCGACGACGTCGAGACGCTCACGAGGCCGTCGCGGTAGCCGTCGTACGCGGCGGTGACGCTGCCGATGCCGGCCGGGACCTCGGTCGTCGCCGTGCCCGAGGCGAGCGCGACCGTCTCGGTCCACGAGCCGCCCGTGAAGGTGACCGTGCCGGCGACCTCGCCGCCGTCCGCCGCGGCGACCTCGGCGGTCACGGTGCGGCCTTCGGCCATGAGGGTGGTCGTCGAGGCGACGGCCTTGACCGAGGTCCAGCTGTTCACCGCGTCGAGCACCGACTGGTTGACGCTCACGAACGAGCCGTGGCGAGGGCTCGCCGGGAGGCCTCCGACGGGGCGGACGTTCCACTCGGCGCGCTGCGACAGCCGGTCCGCCTGCGAGCTCGAGGCGATGGCGGTCCCGCTCGTCACGAACGCCCGATAGCCTCCGGCGCCGTAGTTGTCGACGAGGAACACGTACCCGTCGCCGGCGGCGTTGTTGTTCGGGTCCCCCGCGTTGAGCTTGACGATCTCGGGACCTTCACCCGCCTGGCCGGTCTCGAGGCTCGTCATACGCGTGTCGGTGAGCTGCCACGTCGTGTTCGGGTCGGCCGACCAGCTCGACTGCGTCGTGGGAGCCGTGAGCACCTTCGACTTCTCGAGGAAGATGTCCTTGCCCGCCTCGAGGGTCCCGGCGGCCCCGCTCTCCTCGTTCTTCGTGAAGCGGTAGTAGTGGTCGCCGATCTTCGTCACGGTCGAGTCGATCCGCGCGTAGCCCGTGTCCTGCCAGCTGGCGGGCGGGTACGTGAACGTGCGGAAGTCCCGCGTCAGCACGTAGAACATCCGGGCGTACAGCTTGTCGGTGTTCGTGTGCGCCGCATCGGCGTACAGCCGCGAGGCGAAGAAGACGACGTACGACTTCAGCTCGTCGTCCCAGTACGCCTCGGGCGCCCACGTCATGCCCGCCTCGGGCTGGTTGACGGTGATGCCGGTGTCGGCGCCGTTGGTCCGCGTCCACTGCACGAGGTCGGTCGACTCCCACACCTCGATCTTGAGGCTGCCGTTGGACTGCGCCGGGCCCCAGCCCGTGCCGCAGCTGATGCAGAGATCGGTCGCGACCATGTAGTACTTGTCGCCGTCCTTCGAGCGGAGGATGTACGGGTCGCGCAGACCCTTCGTGTCGGCTGTCGACGAGATGACCGGCTGGCCGCCGTTGACGGGCGCGAACGTGAAGAAGTCGTTGCCCGACGTCGCCGCCTGGTAGATCTTCTCGTCCGAATCCGACTTGAAGTACGCCGCGGCGTAGCCGGCGTCGGGAGCCCAGCGGCCCTTCTCGGCGACCGTCACCGGGAACGTGCGCGTCTGCGTCTGCCCGTTGAGCGTCGCGCTGGCGGTGAGCGTGACCTGCTTGTCACCCTCGCCGTAGGCCGGACGCGTCACGATCCCGCCACCGGCGTACGGGTCGGCGGCACCGACCGCGGGCGCGGAGTACGCGGCATCCGTCCCCGTCACGAGCGCGGGGTCGGACGACGTCCACGTGATCGCGGCGCCGTTCGCCGGGCCCTTGACCGCGAGCGGCAGGTTCTCCGTCGTGCGCTGCGCGAGGACGATCGCGTCGAGGTCGGCCGACACATTCGGCGCCTTGACGACGACGTCGAGCGCGATCGTCGTGCCGAGCGAGGTCGTCGCGGTGAGCGTGACGGGCGTGTCGGTCGTGATCGAGCGCGATACGACGCCGGTCGTCGACACGACGGCCGGGTTCGAGCTCGCCCACGAGAGCGATATGCCGTTCGAGGATGCCGGGAGGGTCAGCTTGCTCGTCACCTGGTCGAGCGAGGGGTTGGCGCCCAGCACGGTCGGGGTGATGTCGAGGCGGATGATGCCGTCGGTCGAGGCCGCCTTCGACGCCGCGGTCGGCATGCTCGACGTCACCTGGTCGGCGCTTAGCGCGGAGTCCCAGAACTTGACGTCGGTGACGTCCGCGCGCAGCAGGGAGTCGCCCTGGTACAGCGAGCGCCCGAGGTAGCCGAGGACGTTCCCGGACGGGATGATCGAGCTCAGCGAGCGCGTGTGGGTCAGCGTCGAGATGACCGAGCCGTCCCGGTAGAGGGTCAGAGTGTTCCCTGCGCCGACCATCGTGAGCGTCGTGAACCCGGGGTTGAGGCCGCCGCCGGCCGGCATGCGCGATTCGCCGTTGCCGTTGCCCGACTTCACGCGGATCGCCGCCAGCACCTGATTGACGTAGCCCGACTGCGACGACCGCGGGCTGAGGAAGATGTGGTTGCCGAGCTGCGTCGTGTCCCACGGGCCGACGCCGTCGCCGATGACCCAGCCGAAGTGGTTGGCCGCCGTCTGCGTCGTCACGGTGTACTCGACGGTGAAGTCGTTGTCGGTGCCCGTCACGAGCCCCTTCGGCAGCGACGCATACCCGTCGGCCTTGAACCGCAGGACGTCGTCGCTCTCGCCCACCTTCACGAACGACGCGTCGGTCAGGCTCGTGAGCGATGCGTTGCGGCCGTTGCCCGACACGTCGAGCAGCGCCGTGCCGGAGTGCGACATGTCGTAGTGGGCCGACGGCGCCGGGACGTCCGCGGCCTGCGCCGGCGCAGCGAGTCCGAAGGCCGTGACGGCGAGCGCGCCCGCGAGCGACGAGGCGAGGGCGCGGCGCCCGAGACCCCGACGTCGCACGCTCCGCTTCTGTCTGGTGGATCCTGATCTCATCTGCGAGACCCTTCTTCTGGGTGGTGGTGATGGCGCTGTCGACGGGCCGCCGGGTGCGGCCGCAGGTCAGAGCCCCTGGGCCAGGCGGTAGTACGCCTGGTTCCAGCGGAGTTCGCGCTGGAAGTCGCGAACGGTGGTCGAATCGTCGATGACGACGAGCTCGGTCCCTGCGATCTCGGCGAAGTCGCGGAAGACCTCGATGCCGACCTGGGTCGTCATGACGGTGTGGTGCGCGGCGCCCGCGGCCAGCCAGCACGCTGCCGAGGTGGCGAAGTCGGGCTGCGGCTTCCACACGGCGCGGCCGACCGGGAGATGGGGCAGGTCGGGGGCCTCGACGTTCTCGACGACGTTCGCGACGAGGCGGAACCGGTCGCGCATGTCCGACATCGCCACGACGAGGGCGGGGCCGGGATCGGCGGTGAAGACCAGGCGCACCGGGTCGTCCTTGCCGCCGATGCCGAGCGGGTGGATCTCGAGCCGTGCCTTCTCGGATGACAGCGTCGGTGCGACCTCGAGCATGTGCGCGCCCAGGATCTTCTCATCCCCCGCCACGAGGTCGTACGTGTAGTCCTCCATGAGCGACGCGCCGCCGGGGAGCCCCGAGCCCATCACGTTCGCGATGCGGACGAGGATCGCCGTCTTCCAGTCGCCCTCCGCGCCGAACCCGTAGCCGTCGGCCATGAGACGCTGCACCGCGAGACCCGGCAGCTGCGTGAGCGCCCCGAGGTCTTCGAACGACGTCGTGAAGGCACCGAAGCCGCCTTCCTCCAGGAACGAGCGCAGCCCCACCTCGATCGCCGCGCCGTCGCGCAGCGACTGATGGCAGTCGCCTCCGGGCAGCAGTTCCGGCACCACGTCGTACGTCGCGACGTACTCCTCCACGAGCGCGTCGACCTCGGCATCCGTGGCCTGCGCGACCCGCTCGGCGAGCTCGTTGACGCCCCACGTGTTGACCTGCACACCGAACCGCAGCTCCGCCTCGGTCTTGTCGCCCTCGGTCACCGCGACGTAGCGCATGTTGTCCCCGAAGCGGGCCAGCCTGAGCGTGCGCGAGGCCGCCCATCCGGCCGACGCCCGCTGCCAGTCCTCGACCTGCTGCCGGACCGCGGGGTTGGACACGTGGCCGACCACGGTCTTGCGCGCGACGCCCAGGCGGGTCTGGATGTAGCCGAACTCGCGGTCGCCGTGCGCGGCCTGGTTGAGGTTCATGAAGTCGAAGTCGATGTCGTTCCACGGCAGCTCGACGTTCGCCTGCGTGTGCAGGTGCAGCAGCGGCTTCTGCAGCGCGTCGAGCCCGGCGATCCACATCTTCGCGGGGCTGAACGTGTGCATCCAGGCGATGACGCCGATGACCTCGTCCCGAGCGTTGACATCCAGCGCGAGCCGGCGGATCGAGTCGGAGTCCTTCAGCACCGGCTTCCACACGACCTTGACCGGGAGACCCGCGAGCCCCTCGGCGACCGCCTGCGACTGCTCGGCGACCTGGCGCAGCGTCTCCTCTCCGTAGAGGTCCTGGCTGCCGGTGGCGAACCAGATCTCATAGCCGTCGAGCGACGTGGAAAGCGGGGTGCGGGTCATGGAGGTCGTCCTTTTGGGTGTCGTGCGGGGAGAGGGTCAGGTCAGAGCGTGGTGACGGCGGCGGATTCGACCGCGAGACCGGCCCGGTAGCGGGAGAGGTACGCGGCGAAGCCGGGGACGTCCTCGGCATCGGGCTCGACGACGGCGATGGATGCCCGGGCGAACACGCGCTCGCGCAGGAAGGCGTCGAGGTCGAGCGCCGAGGACTCGGAGAGGTAGGCCGCGAGGACGGCGATCCCCCAGGCGCCGCCCTCCGATGCGGTCTCCCCCACCGCGACGGGCGCGCCGAGAGCACCCGCCAGGTACCGCTGGGCGACTCCGGCCGTGCGGAAGACGCCGCCGTGCGCGAACATCCGGTCGAGCGCGACCCCCTCGTCCTCGAGCACGCGCATGCCGAGGGCGAGCGTGCCGAAGACGCCGTACAGCTGGGCGCGCATGAAGTTCGCGAGCGTGAAGCGGCTCTCCGGCGTACGCACGAACAGCGGGCGACCCTCCGACAGGCCGGCGATCGGCTCACCGGCGAGGTGGTTGTAGGCCAGCAGCCCGCCGGCGTCGGGGTCGCCGTCGAGCGACTCCCGGAATAGCACGGCGAAGATCTCGTCCGCGTCGAGCTCGCCTCCGGCCACCGTGACGAAACGCTGGAAGAGGCCCACCCAGGAGGCCAGCTCGCTCGCGCCGTTGTTGCAGTGCACCATGGCGACCGGGTCGCCCGCGGGAGTGGTCACGATGTCGAGCTCATGATGGACCCTGCGAAGCGGCCGCTCCAGGACGACCATCGCGAAGATGCTCGTCCCCGCGCTCACGTTGCCCGTCCGCGGTGCGACCGACTCGGTCGCGACCATGCCCGTGCCGGCATCGCCTTCCGGCGGGCACAGGGGAGCCCCGGGCCGAAGCGCACCGCTCGGGTCGAGGAGCGCTGCACCCGTCTCGGTGAGGTCGCCGGCGTGCTGCCCCGCGAGAAGGACCTCGGGCAGGAGTTCGGAGACGTGAAGGCCATACGCGCGCTCCGAGACGAGGCGGTCGAACTTCTCGGTCATCGCCGCGTCATAGCCTCGCGTCGCGGGGTCGATCGGGAACATGCCCGATGCGTCACCCACTCCGAGCACCTTCCGGCCCGTCAGCTTCCAGTGCACGTAGCCGGCGAGGGTCGTGAAGAAGCGCACCTTGCCGATGTGCGGCTCCTCGTCGAGCACCGCCTGGTACAGGTGTGCGATCGACCAGCGGAGCGGGATGTTCACGCCGAAGAGCTCGGACAGCACCGCCGCCGCGCGCTCGGTGCTCGTGTTGCGCCACGTGCGGAAGGGGACGAGCAGTTGCCCGTCCTCGTCGAAGGGGAGGTAGCCGTGCATCATCGCCGAGATGCCGATCGCCCCGACTGTCTCGAGCGTCGTGCCGTAGCGCGACCGGACCTCGGCGGCGAGGCCGGCGTAGGCATCCTGCACGCCCGCCCACACGGCGTCGAGCGCGTACGTCCAGCTGCGGCCGACGAACTCGTTCTCCCACTCGTGGCTTCCCACCGCGAGCACGGTCGACGGGTCGTCGGCGTCGACGAGGCACGCCTTGATGCGCGTCGAGCCGAACTCGATGCCGAGAGCCGTGCGGCCCTCGCGGATCGCGGCGGCCGCGGCATCCGTCGTCGACTCAGCGCTCATCGGCGCGCATCCCCTGACTGCCCGTAGACGTTCTGGTAGCGGTCGAACAGGCTGTCGATCGCCTCCTGCGGGATCGGGATGAGCGGACCCGCCTGGCGGGCGACGTGCACGGTGCGGGCGACGTCCTCGACCATGACCGCCGCCTTCACGGCGTCCTTCGCGTCGACCCCGATCGTGAACGGACCGTGGTTCTGCATCAGCACGGCACGGGATCGATGACCCGTCAGCGTCTCGACGATGCCGCGGCCGATCGAGTCGTCGCCGATGATGGCGAACGGCCCGATCGGGATCGGCCCGCCGAACTCGTCGGCCATCGCCGTGATGACGCACGGGATCTCCTCGCCGCGGGCGGCCCACGCCACTGCGTAGGTGGAGTGCGTGTGCACCACTCCCCCGACGTGGGGCATGTTGCGGTACACGTACGCGTGCGCCGCCGTGTCCGACGACGGCGCCCGCTCGCTCCCGGGCGTGCCCGGGACGACGTTCCCGTCGAGGTCGCAGAGGATCATGTTGTCGGGCCGGAGGTCGTCGTACGAGACTCCCGACGGCTTGATCACGAACAGGTCGGCTCCCGGCACGCGGCCGGAGACGTTGCCGCCGGTCCACACGATCAGTCCGTAGCGGACGAGTTCGCCGTGGAGAGCCGCGACGTCCTCGCGGATCTGCTGGATCGCGGCATCCCGCTGCGCGTCCGCCATCAGTCGGCCCTTCGTCGTGTGAGCACGCGCTGGAGCAGCACGAAGACCAGCAGCACGGCGCCCGTGATGATCGTCAGGTACTCGGGGTTGATCGTGCCGTCCTTGGTGATGATGAGGCGCAGCGCCGCGAGTACGAACACGCCGACGATCGATCCGAGCACGTAGCCGTAGCCGCCGGTGAGCAGCGTGCCGCCGATCACGACCGCGGCGATCGCGTCGAGCTCCCACCCGATGCCGGTGACGTTCTGCGCCTTGCCGCCTACCTCGGCGGTGTAGACGATGGCGGCGAGGCCGGCCAGGGCGCCCGAGACGACGTAGATCCAGACGCGCGTGCGTGCGACGGGGAGGCCCATCAGCTGCGCGGACGACTCGTTGCCGCCGATCGCGTAGACCGTACGGCCCATGCGGGTGCGATGCATGAAGAAGATGCCGCCGAGGACGACCAGGACTGCGATGAGCAGGCCCGGCGTGATCGTGAAGTCGTTGACCTTCGGCCCGTCGATGATCTTCCAGTCCGTCGCGAGCAGGAGGAGGGGTGAGTCCTCCGCCACCACGACGGGGGTCGTCGAGAGGATCGAGGCCAGCCCGCGCGCCAGGAACATCATCGCGAGCGTGGCGATGAACGGCTGCACGTTGAAGTACTGGATCATGACGCCCGAGATCAGGCCGAAGAGCGCGCCGAAGCCGATCATCAGCAGCATCGAGAGCCATCCGTTGATGCCGATGTTCATGAGCATCACGCCGGCCACCGAGCTGAAGGCCACCACGGCGCCGACCGACAGGTCGATCCCGCCGGAGACGATGACGATGGTCATGCCCACCGCGAGGATGATGGTCGGCGCGAAGCTAACGAGAAGGGTCGACATCGTGCCCGCGTGGAAGACGCGTCCGTAGGCGACCTCTGCGTAGATGAGCATGCCGAACAGCAGCACCAGCGCCGCGAGGGTGGGGATCAGCGTCTGGCTGCGCTCCCACAGGCCCGAGAACCGCTTGACCTGGCGGGGCTGCCTGCTCTCCGGCAGGTCGGCGACGGGCGGGACGGATTCGGCAAGAGTGCGGGCGCTCATGCGACGACCTCCTTCTCCTTCGAAACGGGGGCGCTCCGGTCGACGGTCGGCTTCGGGGGGCCGGGGGGCGTGCCCTTCGTCTTCGAGCGGCCGAACGCGAAGGACCGGACGCGCTCGGACTGCAGCAGTACCAGGACGATGATGACGAGCGCCTTGAATGCGGGGGTGGCCGCGGCGGGGATGCCGAGGAACAGGACCGTCTTGTTCAGGGTCGCGATGAGGAGGGCCCCGATGGTCGAGCCCAGGATCGAGAACTTGCCGCCCGCGAGGGAGGTCCCGCCGATGACGACCGCGAGGATCGCGTCGAGCTCCATGAGGTTGCCCGTGCCCGAGACGCTCACCGTCATCACCTCCGAGACGCTGAACAGACCGCCCACCGACGCGAGGGCGGCCGAGAGGATGTAGACGCCGAAGAGGATCGGGCGGGGACGGATGCCGGCGAGCCGACTCGCGTGCGGGTTGATGCCGATCGACTCGATCATGAGACCGAGCGCCGTGCGGCGCATGAAGAGCGCGATGATGACGACGATCGCGATGGCGATGACGAAGCTCGTGGGAAGGCCGAGGATCTGGCCGTTGGCCAGCTGGCGGAACGGCTCGTTCGTCGCGTTGGTGTTCTGCCCGTCGGTGATCACGCGGGCGATGCCGCGCGCGGCCATCATCATGATCAGCGTGCTGATGAAGGGCTGCAGCCCGACGACCGCGACGAGAAGTCCGTTGATGGCGCCGAGCACGATCGCCAGCGCCAGCGCGAGGCCGATGGCGGTGAACATGGCACCCACCGAGGTCGGGTCGTTCAGGGTGGAGAGGGTCTCCATCGCCACCGCGCCGCCGACAGCCATCATCGAGCCGACCGAGAGGTCGATGCCCTTGGTCGCTATGACGAAGGTCATGCCCAGAGCGATCATGATGATCGGCGCCGACACGCGGAGGATGTCGAGGACGTTGCCCGTCAGCATCCCCGTCGTCGGGTTGACGCTGACGGCGAGATAGGCGGGGTTCTTGATCGTGTTGATCAGCAGCAGCACCGCGATGCCGATGATGGCCCAGAACCACGGGGTCCGGAGTGCGGTCTTGACGCGGCTCATGACGCGTTCCCTTCGTTGCGGACGCCGTCTTCGCCGTCGGCGACCTCCTCGGCGAGGACATCGGCCTGAGCCTCCGCCTTCGCGCCTGATTCCGTCGCGATGACCGACACGATGCTCTCCGCGGTCACCTCCGGGCCGTTCACGACCTCGCCGACCTTCTGGTGGTCCTTGAGGATGACGATGCGCTCGGAGAGGCGGACGACCTCTTCGAGCTCGGACGAGATGAACACGACGCCCATGCCGCCTTCAGCGAGCTCGGCGACGGTCTCCTGGATGTCGGCCTTGGCGCCGACGTCGATTCCGCGGGTGGGCTCGTCGAGCAGCAGCAGCTCGGGGTTGGTGGCGAGCCACCGGCCGAGGAGCACCTTCTGCTGGTTGCCGCCCGAGAGCAGGCGGATAGGACGGCTCGGGTCGTTGGGGCGCACGCTGAAGCGCTCCATGTACGTGGAGACGAGCTGGTCGACCTCGCGCGCCGGCACGCGGCGGAACCAGCCGCGCCGAGCCTGAACGGCCAGCATGATGTTCTCGCGGATGCTGAGGTCCCCGACGATGCCGTCCTCGCGACGGTTCTCGGTCGAGTACGCGATGCCGTGAGCGAGCCCGGTCACCGGAGAGTTGAGCGCGACCTTCTTGCCGCGGACCTCCACAGAGCCGGAGTCGGCCTTGTCGGCGCCGGCGATCAGCCGCGCGAGCTCCGTCCGGCCCGCGCCGAGAAGACCCGCGAAGCCGACGACCTCGCCCGCGTGGACCTCGACGTCGGTGGGCTCGATCGAGCCCTTCCGGCCGAGTCCTTCCGCCGCGAAGATCGGCGTCTGCGTCCGGTCGCGGACCTCGGTCTGACGGTTCGAGCCGAGCGCGCGCAGCGATTCGAAGTCCTTGCCGATCATCTTGGAGATGAGCTGGGTCCGGTCGAGGTCGCGCGTCAGGTACTCGCCGACGAATCGGCCGTTGCGCAGAACCGTGATGCGGTCGCTGATCGCGTAGACCTGGTCGAGGAAGTGGGAGACGAAGAGGATCGCGACGCCCTGATCGCGAAGGCGCCGGATGACGCTGAAGAGCACCTCGACCTCGTTGGCGTCGAGGCTCGACGTCGGCTCGTCGAGGATCAGCACCTTCGAGTCGGTGACCATGGCGCGGCTGATCGCGACGAGCTGCTGCATCGCGAGGGAGATGGAGGACAGGGGCGCGCGGGGATCGAGGTCGCCGAGACCCATGCGCGCGAGCGCCTCACGGGCCAGGGCGTGCGTCTTGCGCCAGTTGACGCCGCCGATGCCGCGGACCTCGTGGCCGAGCATGACGTTCTCGCCAATCGTGAGGTTGGTGCAGAGGTTGACCTCCTGGTAGACCGTGGAGATACCCGCGGCCTGCGCGGACGCGGTGCCGGAGAAGCTGCGCACTTCGCCGTTCACGACGATCTCGCCGGAGTCGATCTGGTAGACACCGGTCAGCGCCTTGATGAGCGTGGACTTTCCCGCGCCGTTCTCACCCATCAGGGTGTGGACCTCGCCCGGGAGAAGCCGGAAGCTGACCTCGTCGAGTGCCTTGACGCCCGGGAATGTGATGGACGCGTCGCGGACCTCGACGATCGCGATCGGTTCAATCATCGCTGGACTCCTTGTTGCTGCCTGCGGATTTTCGGGAGGTGGACAGGGACGAGCGGGGGCTGCCCAGAACGGCCGCCCCCGCTCGCATTGCTCTGTCTCTAACCGACGCTGCGTCGGATCAGAAGCCCTTGCCCTCGTCGATCGCCGCCTGACCGGCCTCGGCCGAGTCGAACGTCTCACCCGGGACGACGATCGTCTTCTCGACGCTGTCGCCCGCGAGCGCCTTGTTCACGGCGTCGACGGCGAGGTCGCCGAAGAACGGGTTGTACTGCGCCACGAAGCTCAGGTCGCCGGCGGCGAGCGCCTCGAGCGCGGGCGTGGTGCCGTCGATCGTGGCGATCTTGACGTCGGTGCCCGGGACCAGACCCGCGGCGGTCACGGCAGCAGCCGCGCCGATGCCCATCTCGTCGTTCTGGGCGAAGATGAACTGAAGGTCAGGGTTGTCCTTGAGCACGGTCTCGATGACCGACTTGCCCTCGTCCGCGGTCCAGTTGGCCGTCTGGGCGCCGATCTTGTTCCAGCCGTCCTTGCCCTCGATCGCCGCGTCGAAGCCTTCGTTGCGCTCGTTGACGACCGACAGTCCGGGAACGCCCTCCAGGACGTAGTAGGACGCGCCCTCGGGGTAGGTCTGGACGGCCCAGTCACCGACCGAGCCGGCGACCTTGACGTTGTCGGGAGCGATGCGCGTGACGTAGAGGTCCTCATCGGCGTCGACGCCGCGGTCGAGCAGGATGACGGGGATCTCGGCCTCCTGCGCGAGCTGGAGCGAGTCCTCCCAGCCCGAGGCCTCGGTCGCGGTGAGGAGGATCACGTCGACCTCGTCGTTGACGAACGTGGAGAAGGCGTCGATCTGCGACTTCTGGTCGGTCGGGCTCGCGGCGGGCGCGTACTTGAGGTCGAAGCCGGCCTCTTCGCTGAACGCGTCCTTGATGGCCTCCTCGTTGGCGTTGCGCCAGCCGCCCTCGGGGCCGACGGCGACGAAGCCGACGGTCGTGAGGTCGCCGTCGCCGCCCGCGTCACCCGACGCCGCGCCGTCGTCGCCGCCCGAGCAGCCGGCGAGACCGAGCGCGAGGACGCCTGCCCCGATGAAGCCGAGCGCGCCCAGCATGCGCTTGTTGTGTGCCATGTGATCTCCTCCTTGAGACTCTCCGACGCCCTTCGTCGAAGAGAAGTCCGTGCCCCGGGCGGGACACCCTCGGGTGTGTGTGCCACTCATTGTGCGCGCTAACAATGACCGCGCGCAACTCGATTCGCGATATTCGTTACTTTGTCGTTACCGCGAACAACCCGGGGGCCGCGCGGAAGGGCGTGCGGGCGACGGTGAGGGCGTCCGCGCACCGGGCGACCCGCGCGCTTCGCTGGGGTCGAGTCGTCACGGACGAGGCGCGCCGGTCGAGGCGCGCACGATCAGCCGCGGCTCGATGACGTCGTGCTGCAGCCCGTCCTCTTCTCCGTCGATCGCGTCGATGACGTGCTTCAGAGCCAGCTCGCCCAGCGCCGCGAAGTCCTGACGAACCGTCGTGAGCGGCGGAAGGAAGTGCCGCGCATCGGGCAGATCGTCGAAGCCGACGACGCTGACGTCTCCGGGAACGCTGAATCCGCGCTGGCAGAGGCCGTGCACGAGCCCCAGCGCCATCTGGTCGTTGGCGGCGAACACGGCGGTCACGTGGTCGAAGTCGTAGGTCGAGGCGAACCGATACCCGTAGTCCGAGGTCCAGTCTCCCGCCACCGGCGCGACCACAGGCAGGCCGGCGGCCGTCAGCGCGTCCCGCCAGCCCTCTTGACGCTCCCGCGCGTCGTACCAGTCCAGGGGCCCTGCCACGTGGAGGATCCGCTCGTGTCCGAGCTCGATGAGGTGAGAGACGGCAAGGGTTGCCCCGGCCCGCTGATCGACGGCGACGGTGTGCCACGCGGCATCCGGTTCCGCCTTGATCACGATCGTCGGCAGTCCCGTCGTCTGACGGCGAAGGATGTCGAGCGACGACGCCCGCGGCGCGATGACGCACAGCGCATCGACACCCTGGGTCACGAGCTCGACGACACCCGTGTCGATCTGCGACTCCTCATCCTCGGAGATCGAGAAGGCGCTGATGGCGTAGCCGACATCGCGCGCCGCGCTCTCCAGAGCGCGCAGCGTGCTGTTCGGGCCGTACTGGACGGGCCCGTCGACGAGCACCCCGATCCGCATCGCCCGCCGCGTGGCGAGCGCCCGCGCGATCGAGCTGCGCGTGTAGTTCATCTCGTCGATCGCCGCCAGGACCCGGTCGCGCGTCGTCTCGCGGATGTTGGGATGACCGTTCAGCACGCGCGACACCGTCATGTGCGAGACGCCCGCCTGACGCGCCACGTCGTAGATGCTGGGCCGCTGCCAGCCCCGGGTCACGTCTTCCGACATCGCGGATCTCCTTGTTCGCCGTCGCGCTGCGGGGCCTCCCCGAAGCCGGCGGTCCGGTCGGCTCGAGCGGCGGGCTCGGGCTCGGTCGTCCTCTCACGGCACCCTCCCACCGGCGGCACAGGCCCCCGGATCGCGTCGGGCCGCCACGGCGTGCCGGCGGGGCGGAAGCGCCGCCGGAGGGCGAGCGCGAGCCCGGCTGTCCCCAGCACAGCGGCGATCCACACGAGGAAGGCGGGGAAGGCGAGGCCCGTCGCGGGCAGGCCTCCCCCGCAGACGCCCACGCACGCCTGCAGCGGGGTGATGACGACGGTCACCTCGACGCCGTGACTCGCGACGTCCTGCTCGGCGCCCAGTGCCGCGCCGACCGGCATCAGGGCGAGGAGTGCCGCGAACGCCGTGACGGCGACGGTCGCGGTCTGGAACCGGAACCTCATGCGGTCGTCACCGGCGTCTCGGCGGCCTTGCGGCCCTCCTCGCGGGCCTCGGCGAGAAGGCTGTCGAGCTTGCGGCGGGACCGGATGCGGCCCCAGGAGATCGCGAGGATGATCAGCGCGATCCCGAGGAGGATGAGAAGCTGCGGCCACGGAACCGCCCAGGCCACGGCGGACTCCACGACGGGCGCGAGACTGTCGGTACTGCCGTCCAGGGTGAGGACCGTCGCATCCAGCGTCACGGTCGTGGGGACCACGAAGAGCGGCCAGACGTCCCGGACGACGGCCGTGATCGTGCGGACGTCTCCGGGCAGGAGCTCCTGCTGCGACTCCCCCTCGGCGGGGTAGGCGACCTCCTGGCCGCCCGCCTCGACGGTGCCCGTCGCGAGCAGGCGGGTGTTCCCGTCGTTGGACACGTCGAAGGTGACGGTGAGCTCGCCGGGCTTCAGCGGGTTCCACGACGTCGTGTAGTTCGTCGCTATTCCGGCGATGGATGCGGCGGGCGTGATCTCACCCGTGACACGGGTGAGTACGCGGAACCCGATGCGGCTCTCGACGCCGAGGCTCGTGCCGTCCTCGGCGGATTGGACGGAGAGGACGGATGCTGTGATCCCGGCCGCGTGGTCGCCGGGCTCGGCGCGTTCCGGCACCGTGACGGTATAGGGGACGACGGCCGTCTGTCCCGCCGGCACCGTGAGCGTTCCGGGGATCGCGATCCAGGTTCCGGAGTCGGTCGACTCCTTGTCCGCGGCGAGGATGTCGAAGCGGC
The DNA here is from genome assembly GCF_004362195.1 of Microbacterium sp. BK668. NCBI lineage: Bacteria > Bacillati > Actinomycetota > Actinomycetes > Micrococcales > Microbacteriaceae > Microbacterium > Microbacterium sp. BK668. The sequence continues at coordinate 1,390,300 of NZ_SNWG01000001.1, read as the reverse complement.
CGGTTCGCGTGTAAAACCCGTCGGCCGCCGTGAGGGAGAAGGTCACCTCGTTCTCGCTGATGTTCCGGACGGCGAAGAAGTCGTCGATGGTCTCGCCCGGATCGACCTCGAATTCTGCGGCGCGGCGGCCGTCCGGCCCGTCGGCGTCCGCGGGCGTGACCGACCAGCGCACCTCAGGTGTGGTGGACGGATCGTCAGCGGCCAGCGCAGGAGTCGCGGGAAGAGCGAGCGCGACCGCGGCCGCGAGAGCAGCTAGAACTCGCGTCGCGGCCGACGATCGGCGGAGATGGTGAAGCAAGGGGGATTTCCAGACGTCTGGGTCGGGGCCGCAGTCCACGGCCCCGACCCGATTCCAACACGTTTCAGACGTGCGACGTGGTCAGATCGCGTCTTCCCACAGGGTCAGCGTGATCGTCGCCTTGTATGCACCGGGAGCGACCTCTGCCGGCGTCTTGAGGAACAGGTTCGCCTTCGCCGACCACTCGCCGTTCGGCAGCTCGCCGCCCGCGAGGTTCGGGGCGATGGCGAGGAGCTCCTCACCGACAAGACCGACCGCGTCGGGGCCCTGGTCGAGGATGGTGTCCACCGGCGCGCCCTCGGCGACCTGTCCGTCGCTGTCGTCGCTCGTCAGGATCGGGGTCCATCCGAGGTGCTCGGGCCCGAGGCTCGCAACGCCGTCGGCGGAGAATTCCGACGACTGGCCCGTGACGTACCAGAAGGTGTCAGCGGGCACGTCTTCGCGGTCGTCGGTCACGGTGACGGTGGGGAGCTCGCCCGTGAACTGGCGGATGTCGGCCGTCGACCCGCTCTCGGTGAGCGTCGTCGAGTTCGACGCCACCGACAGCGTCAGTGCGCCCACCGGGGGAAGAGCCTCGATGTTCACGCTGACCTCGACGCTGTCGTTGTCGAGCTCGTCGGCGATGGCTGCGCCGGCGCCACCGATCAGAAGCAGGCCACCGAGCGCACCGGCTGTGGTGCGGGCGATGATTCCACGCTTGTTCATTCCTATTTCTCCAATTCCCGGCCGGCTTCTCGTCCCGGACCGAAGGTGGCGAGCGACCGGACCATCCGGCCGTCGGGTCTCGCAGGAGCTTCAGCTCAGGCTGAACGCAACCCGCTTCTGTGAGTCGTCGCCGGCACGGTGAAGGCCGCACCCTCGACATGTCCTTCGTCAGCGCCCAGAGCCAGTCGACGCCACGGTGCGGGCACGGCGCCACGCCGCAGGAGGCGGGTGGAGTATGTGAGCATCTATGCACCTTTGCTCTGGATCCGACAGTGGATCGACGGGCTCTCCAAGCGATGTTAGCGAGAACTGTTAGCGAGAACAAGCCCGGATCGGTGATGCGAGCGGGCGAAGCCAAACGGCATCCCGTCGGGGCGCCATACAGGTTCCCCGGCGCTGCGAGGGCCGCGGCCGACGCCGGAGGAACCCGGACGCGGGATGCATCCGGGTTCCTCCTCGCTTCCACGACCACGCTCGATCTACTGCGCCGCCCCGCAGGCGAGGGCCGGGGCGGACGCGCCCACGTCGGCCGTGACCGCGTCCCCGTCGATGGTGGCCGAGGCCTGCGCAGTCACCGAGGTGACGCCGATGCTCGTCAGACGGGTCGTGAAGGCCTGCGACGCCGACTTCCCGGGTGCGAGGGCAGACACGCTCTTCGAGCCGTAGGGAGATGTCACCGTCGCGGCGACCGGCACGCCCGCCGCGTTGGTGAGCGTCGCCGTCACAACGGCCTTCCCCGCCACGCACCGGGCTGCGGCGGTGAGGACGACCTCGAGCGCAGGCGAGGGAGCGCCCTCGCGGACGACCACCGAGTACTGCGTGGTCGTCGTGTGATCCTGGGCGTAGGCGTCGATCGTGATGGTCTTCTCCTGCCCGGGGGTGAGGACGACGGCGCGCGGCTGCGTGTCGTCGATGAGGATCCCGCCGGTCCTGACCAGGCCGCTCGCCAGCCACGGCTCGGCGTCGAAGGCGACAGCATCCGTCCCCTCGGGCACCCACAGGACGTACTGGGTGGTGTCCGAGGCGAAGCTCGGTTCGAGCCGGCCCGCGTCGAACGTCAGGCCGCGCAGCTTCGACGTCGTGTCGAATGCGGGGGGACGAGTCGTCTGGACCCCGAAGAGGCCTCCGGCGAATCCGCCCGTCGACTGCCAGCGCACCGTGACCACCGGTATCCGGTTGCCGTTCTCGTCGAGAACCGGAGCGCCGTTGGCGTCGACCTTGTGACGCACGTTCGGGCCCTCGAGGTAGGTGCGCGGGATCTCGTCGGTCACCGCGTAGAACACGCCGCTTCCCGCCGCGTTCGTGATGGTCTGCGTCTTGAACTTGACGTCGTTGAGATAGACGTCGAACGATCGGCCGTTGTCACCCGAGTAGTACGTCGCCTTCAGGACATTCTGCGCCGCGGCGGGATCGACCTGCAGGTCGTAGCTGAACCATCCTCCGGAGTTCGCGTGCCGATACGTGCGGTCGCTGAAGCTGCCGACGGTGGAGTTCGAGGACTTGACGTTCTTGGATGCCTCGGAGTTGTTGTTGTCGAACGTCGTGAGCGAGTCGATGATCAGCTCCTGGTCGCGAAGCTGTTGCTTCCCCTGGAGGATCTCCGCCTGCGCCGCGGGCGAGTCCGGCACCTCGAGCGTCATGTAGAGGCCATAGCGCTCGTCGTGACGCTTGTAGTGCGGACTGAACACGAGGTCGTCGCTGTTGAGCGTGTCCTTCAGCGCGAACTGCACGTCTCCGTCGGCGCTGTCGGCGATGCGCACGACGTTGTCGGTCACCGCCTGCTTCCACGCGTCTGTGGATGCCGCGGCGACCGTGATCCGCTGCTGGGCCCCCGCGTCGAACGAGGCGATGCGGACGCCGACGCCGACAGTGCCCGTCTTCGAGAGGTTGGCCGTGCCGAGGCTCGTGCTCAGGAGTACGGGACCGTACCTGAACGCGACGAAGTCCTTGTTGTCCTGAGTCGCGCTGATCTGGACCTCCATCGGCATCGTGTACGAGATCTCGTCGCCGTCCTTCACGCGGGCGAGCACGATGTATCCTCCCCGGATCGTCGGAGTGATCGCGGCGCCGTTGACGCGCACGACGGGGTCGCCCGCGATCCAGTCGGGAACGCGCAGTCGCAGAGTCGCGCTCCGATCGATCGGATCCTCTCCGATCGCCGAGATCCTGAATTCCACCGTGTCGCTGTTCGGGATGGATGCCGTCTGCTCGACGCGCATGCCGGTGGCCGCGTGATCGAACCGCGAGCTGAAGAACATGTTCACCCACACCCCCGAGCCGCTCGCGAAGTAGAGCGAGTCCGACAGCTTGGAGAAGTTCTCCATGCCCGTGCCGATGCAGCACCAGAACTCCGTGAACGGCGCGCCGTACACCTTGAAGTAGCCCGGGGCCATGGCTTGGAAGTACGTCGTCATGCCCGTGTCGGGGTTCTGCGACGAGACGATCGTGTTGATGAACGTGTTCTCGTAGTAGTTGGCGTACTTCACGTCCTGCGAGATCTTGAACAGCTCACGCGACAGCTTGAGCATGTTGTACTCGTTGCACGTCTCCGCCGTCTGCGGATTCCCGGTCGCCTCGCCGCGTTGCGTCGCGTCGAAATGAAGAGAGTCCGGACCGTGGAAGTGCTCGCTCTGGCTGTTGGCCCCCGTGGCGTAGGTGTGGTGATCGACCACGATCTGGAAGAAGTTCTCCGCCGCCAGCCGGTACATCGGCAGGTTCTGCTTCTCCTGCGCGGTCAGCATGTTGTAGTACGTCGGGTTCTGGGTGAACACGGTGTACCGCTTGAGCGCGCCGATGAACTTCGGGATCGTCGTGTTGGCGTGCTTGCCGCTCAGGACGTCTTGCCCGTTCGCGAGCTGCTGGAACAGCGAGACCTCGTCGAAGCCCTCGGCCGCGACCTTGAAGTGCGGGTTGCCACCCGACCGCGCGAAGAGCTCGTAGAGGGCGTCGTTCATCCCGCCGTACTCGGTGCCGAGGAGCGTCGCCTTGTTCTGCAGCGTCGAGATGCGGCCGTACATGTACTCGCCGAAGCCCTCCGCAATCCTCAGCGCGCGGTCGCCGAGACCTCCCGGCACATACTTGTCGATGTCGAGGAGCCCCGCGAGCACCTTGTGCAGGTTGTAGTAGGGCACGATGACCGGGTCGTCCGACGTGCCACGGCCCTCGACGGCGTTGAGCGCGGTGTCGCGGAACGGGCCGATGTACCCCTGCCGCGCGGTGCCGGCGTAGGAGGCTTGCACTGTCTCGAGCCCGTCTACGGCGTCGACGATCTGCGCGAGGAGGCCTTCCTTCACCGCGGGGTCCTTCGTACTGGCGTACGACATGGCGAGCGCCGACATGTAGTGGCCGAACGCGTGCCCGCGGAAGTTCCAGGTGACCGCGCCGTTCTCCCAGCCGCCGTAGCCGGACGACGTGGGCGGAGTGAGGTTCGCGGTCCGGAAGAACCAGTAGAGGAATGTGTCCGAGCTCAAGCTCAGCAGGTACTCGTGCTCCTTCGCCGCGGCGTTCTGCAGGTACTCGTCGCTCAGCAGCACGTCGAGCCCGGAGTCCTCGAGGGGCACCTTCGGGGCCGCGACGGTGACCGTGAACTCCCGCGTCACGGCGGAACCCCCGGCGTAGCGCACCGACGCCGTGAGCGTCACGGTGACGTCCTCGCCGTCGCTCGGCGGCGTCACGGTGCCGTCCGTCGCGATGATCGAGGGCTTGTCGGACGCCCAGGCGATGGACGATCCGTTGGAGCCCACCGCCGGGAGAGCCAGAGCCACGCTCGCCGTCGTCGGCAGGTTGATGCCGTCGGCATCCTGCTGCGCGAGCGCGGTCTTGTCGAGAACTCCGCCGCCCGCCTCGTAGAGGGTCGCGATGTCGCTCACGTCGGCGACTCCGGAGTAGAGCGTGTACTCGTCGAGGTTGCTGCGGGAGATATCCGCCGTTGTAGTTGGGCCCGTTGAAGCCGAGGGACTTCGTCACGTTCGCGGCGGGGTTGATGACGCCGGGTGCCGAGGTGTTGGCCGCCGAGGTGGGCACCTTGACGCCGTTCCGATAGAAGACGGCCGACTTCGTGGACGAGTTGTAGGTGATCGCGACATGAGTCCACTGCCCAGGCGCGAAGAACGCGTTCCGGTCGGTCGCGGCGGCGCGGATCTCCAGCGGCTGGCTCGACCCCGTGCCCACGGAGAGGAGCAAAGGATTGGAGTTCGACACGGACGAGACGTAGAAGCCATCGCTGTTGTATGCGGCCTTGTTCCACGTGATGATCTCTTCACCGCTCATCGGGGCGTCCGGCTTCAGCCAGAACGAGAGCGTCAGTCTGGCCGGAAGGAGCTGGGCGCTCGAACCGAGGCTGAGATACGTGTTGCCGCCGAACTTGATCGCCTGCGAGTCGGGCTTGACGCCGGCCACATAGGTGGCAGTCGGCGCGGCCCCCTGGTGTCCGCGCAGCTGAGTGGGATGCGCGAGGGAGCTGGTGTCGTCCACTCCTCCCTCGAATTGCAGATCGAGCACCGGTGCCCCGACACTCAGGGGCTCCGCGGCCGCTGCGGGAGCCGACATCCCCCCCACGGCCAAGGCCATCGCCAGCACGCCTCCCGTCCAGCCCGCCATCCTGCGCCGGGCTTTCGCCCTCTCCGCCATCGTCGGCATGTCAACCCACCTCGTCGTCGGTCTGCGCATGGACGGCTGCCCACGCACCTGTCGGGATGTTAGCGGTCACTTGTTAGCGCACACAAGATGCCCGGACCCGCCGCACCGATCTCCGTGCCCCGGTCAGCATCCGTCGAGATCGCACGAATCACCGGCGCGCGGCTCCAGCATCTGTCATCTGTGCGATCCCGGCCCTCGGCGGCGGGGGGACGTCGGTGGATGCCGCGAAGCCGGGCGCGACGGATGCTCCGTGCACGCCCGGCTCCGCCGCCCGGCCCCGCCGCCCGACTGAGCCGGATGGGATCAGCCGGAGGGGATCAGCCGCAGTTCGCCTGCGGGTAGGTGACCGTCTGCGTTCCCGTGACGGCCGTGCCGCCGACGGTCGCGCTCGCGTCGACCTTCACACTGCCCGGGGGCATCGTGGCCAGGCGCGTCGTGAAGGCATACGAGACGCTCTTGCCGGCGGCGAGCGACGCGGTCGCCTTCGTGCCGTACGGTGACGTCGTCTGCAACGCGAGGGCCACGTCATCCGTATTGGTGATCAGGACCGTCTGCACGACCTTGCCCGCGACGCACCGCGCCGTGACCGTCGCCGTGTAGTCGAGGGTCGCGGCGGGCGCAGCCGTGACCGTCACCGCGACCTTGACGGCGCGATTGTCCGGCGCGACCTCCTCGTCCTCCTCCATGTCGAACACGGGGAGGCCGTCAGCCGCCCAGTGCACGCGGCGGACGAACATGTCGCGACCGCTCAGTCCGTCGTGATCGGTGCGTGCGTGGAAGACGTAGAGGAGGTTGTCGTCCTCGTCGTGAGACCACATGCCGTGCCCCGTGCCCAGCTGCCACGCGCCGTTGAACACACCCGACTTCTGGATCGGGTAGTTCAGCTTCGACCACGCGGCGGGGTCGGTCAGGTCGACGTTCTGGCCCGCCGTCGCCGTCGCCAGTCCCGTGGTGTAGCTGTCGCCCACCGTGGAGCCCGAGTAGATCATGTAGAGCTTGCCGTCGTGCACATGCACGTTGGGCCCCTCGGCGATCGTGTTGTCCCACGCGTACTCGGGAGCGAGGATCCGCACCGGGGCCGACGTGAGTCGCGTCGGATCGGCCGGGTCCATCTTCGCGATGAAGATCGCGCCGAGCATCTGCCACATGTAGTACGACTGGCCCGAGTCCTGGAAGTACGTCATGTCCAGCGAGATGCTCTGGATCGGGTTCAGGATCGACCCGTCCGACCGGACCACCTTCTGCGCCTTCGTCCAGTTCGCCGGCACGGCCGGGTCGAGGTCGGCGCCCTGCGCGTCCTGCTTCAGCTGGATGATGCTCGCGCGCCCCGTCCACATGTCGGGGCGGCCGTTGCTGCCGTTGTAGCAGGGCATGAAAAGGATCGAGAGCTTGCCGCCGATCACGTGGAACTCGGGTGCCCAGAAGCATCCGGTCATGACGCCGCCGTCGGCATCCGTGTCTCCCGCGCGCAGCAGATCGATCTCGACGTTGCGTCCCGCATCGACGGCGTCGTCCGAGAGCTCCTCGATCGTGTCGGCGATGCGGATCGGCATGTGCGGGCCGTTCGCCGGGTCGATGGGGTTGAGGTTCAGGTCCTCGGTGGCGATCATGAGGAACTTCTGCTGACCGTTCCAGTCGAACCGGAACACCGACGGGTCGGCCCGCTCGTCGGCGAACGGCGTCGCGTACTGGGGCGCCTTGACCGATCCGGTCACCTCGTACGTGCCGGGCGCCGATGTGTCGACCGCCGCGAGGGATGCGGCATCCCACGCGATCGCGCGCGACGCCTTCGATCCGTCGTCGTACGAGAGCTCGGCGCGCTCGGGCAGGTCAGCGGCTGACAGGGCGCCGCCCTGCTCGACCTCGACGCCGTCCAGCGCCTCGACGTCGGTGTTGGCGATGCGGCCGAAGCGCACCTGCAGCGCGTCGGCGATGCTCGCCGCGACGGGGACGGCGTTGCCCGAGGCGAAGTTCGCGACCCCGGTGCCGGGGTTGCCGGCGCTGCCGGTGACGGTGCCGCGGAGCACGGCGCCGCGCGTCGAGACGTCGGCCAGGTCTGCGAACGTCGTGTAGTAGGGCGCGCCCGCATCCGAGATCCACGAGACGACATAGCGCTGGGATGCCGAGTCCCACACGACGGCGGGCTCGTTGACGCCGCTCGTCACGCCGACGTTCACCAGTCCGATCTCCCGGTAGCTCAGCAGGTCGGAGCTCTTGGCGAAGAGGAAGCTCGACGCCTGCGTGCCGTCGGATGCGCCGCCGCGCGCGGTGCGTGTGGCCGCGATGCCGTAGCCGCCGTCGGCGAGGTGGAACAGGTGCGGGCTGCGCAGGCTCCGGATGATCGACTCGGTCGTGCCGCTCGCGGGCGGCGTCGTCGAGGTCTTGGCGAAGAAGATGCCGTAGTTCTCGTTGAGCGGCGACCAGCCGGCGCCGTCCTCGAGCGCGAGGTGCATGCTGAGCGCCACGTCGGCGTTGTTCGCCTCGTTGACGGTCGTGGGCGTCCGGTTGTAGGCGAGGAGCTGCGTCGTGGTGGCCGCCGGGAGGACGCGCACCGTGAACGCACGGTCGGTCGTCGCCCCGGTTGCGGAGTCGGTGACGCGGATCGTGATGGTAGCGTCGAGGGCCTCCTCGGAGGATGACGAGATCGTGTCGGTCACCGCGACTCCGCTCGTCGCGCTCGTGACGGCGATGGTCGTGCCCTCGGGAGCGGCGGGAAGGGCCGCGCCGGACTCGATGACCGACGGGATGACGAATCGCTGCGCGAGGCGCTGGATGCGCTGCTCGGCGCTCTCGGTCGACGGCAGCACCGTGACGGTGATCGTCTTGGTCGCCGTCACGCCGCGCACCGCCGCTGTCGCGGTCAGCTGCACGGGGATCGCGGGCTGGCCCGCGAGGGGCGCCGTGACGGTCCCGTCGGTCGCGACGACGGCCGGGTTGCTCGAGGTCCACGTGACACGGCCGCTCGATGTGGGCAGGTCGATGTCGGTGCTCGTCTGGACGTCGCTCACGTTGAGGCTCGTGAGGATGGCCTGGGCCTGCGCCTGCAGCTCCGCGGCGTGGGTCTGGGCATCCGAATCCGAGACCTGTGCGACCTCGGCGGCGCTCAGGGCCCGGTCGTACACGCGGAACGCCGAGATGGCGCCCTGGAACAGAGGGTCGGGCCACGGTGCGCGCCCGATCGCGTTGAGCGACTGGTCGACGACGTTCGCGGGTGTGACGGGCATGGCGCCCTGTGCCGCGCGCTTGCCGTCGATGTAGAGGGATGCCGTGCCCGAGGCGCCATCGACGACCGCGACCACGCTGACCCACTGGTTGGCTGTCACGCCGCAGGAGCTCGACTGCACGAGGCGCTCGACGCCGGCCGACTTGAGGCCTACGAGGGGCGCGCGCCCGGAGCCGCAGTTGAGCGAGGCGAAGAAGTACTCCGTCGCGGAGGAGTCGTTGCCGATGTTCCACAGGAAGTGGAAGCCGTTGAGCATCGCCTGCGAGGCCTTGACCTCGGCGACGACGGTCGCGGAGGTCTTGCCCTGGAGGATGTCGTTCGGCAGGCGCACCCAGTTGCCGGTCGACGTCTTGGCGCCGCCGCGGAGCGTCAGCTGCGAGCCGGTCCAGTCGGTCGCCTGCAGATTCTGGACCGTGGCCGCGCCGAGGCTCGAGCCGGGCGCAGAGTTGGGAACGGATGCCCCGCTGGTCTGCGTGAAGTCGTATTGCGCCACCAGCCCCTGGTCGGGGACGGCGGCCTGGGCGCCCGTGGCGCCGAGCCCAAGGACCATCGCGCTGATCGCGGTGACCACGAGGGCGGCCTTGCGGCGGGGGAACAGTCTCATTCCACTCTCCATCAAGTGTCTGAACATCGTCGGACAGGCTGTTACCGCTCACGTTAGCGCTAACTAGCGACTTCGGCCAGCGTGGACCGCAAACCCCCTCCGCGGATCGCGCACCGCTTCGCGCGGAGCCGCGTCGCATTGCCGTCCGGCATGCGTTCAGCTCGCCCGGGTGGCCGGGGGCATCGCACCGCGGCGTGCCGACCCACCGGACCAGGCGGGCAGAGGGCGGTGGGCGACGGACGCGCGAACCCGCCGAGATCGCCCGGATGACGCATGCCGCGGCAAACCCATCCCTGACCTCCGCCGTTTCGGGCCCTTCTCGACCTCTGCCATGCCGCGCATCCTCGGCGCGGTGGCGAAATGCAACGCCGACTCCGGCGGTGTGGCCACCACAACTGAGGAGATCGTCACAATGGAGGATCGAGAAGCGCGTTCTGGTCCTCAGAACTGCAGATCTCCTCAGTCGTGGTGCGGCAGCGCGCACGGGCCCCGACGCCCGGGCGATCCCCTTCGCGGGCAAAGCCCCGCGTGCACAAACCACTCGCGGGCAAAACCCTCGCGGGACAACCCTCGCGGGGGAAGCCCGCCACCCGCGGCGTCACCGCACCGATGACGGATGCCGCGGCATCCCATCACACGGGCTGCAACCGTGATTCACTTGGCGCATCCGGTCGCTCACGGCGCGGGCATACGACGGTTTGCGCCAAGTGAAGCGGCGCCGCAGGCCCGGGGTCCCTCCGCACCGATGACGGATGCCGCGGCATCCCATCACTCGTGCTGCAGCCGCGATTCACTTGGCGCGTCCGGTCGCTCACGGCGCGGGCATCCGACGCTTTGCGCCAAGTGAAGCGGCGCCGCAGGCCCGGGCTACCTTCGCGTGGCGGAGCCGTGGCCGTCGGCGTGGCAGGACTGACGCGCTGTGCGCAACACCGGGCGTCCCGACGACGACCCCACCAGAACCCGCGCTAGGAATGTGAGCGGTAACGCGCTACTCTTTCGCGCAGTGCCCGGAGCGATCGGGCGCACACCGCAACGGAGAGGTTCCACATGGCGACGAAGTCATGGCGACGCTTGGGGGTGACAGGTGCGGCGATCGCCGCCCTGACAGTCGGCGTCCTCGCACCAACGGCAGCTCATGCCGATCCCGTCCCGGACGACCCGAACATCGTCCTCCACTACGACTTCAGCACCGCGGGGGCGGTGAAGGATGTCTCGGGCCACAACAACGACGGCACGATCGTCGGAACCGGAGTTACGGTGGCCAACGGCGAGCTGACGCTTCCCGGCGGCGCGTCGAACAGCGGCGCAGGCTATGTCCGCTTCCCGGCGGGGATCTTCGACGGGAAGAACACCCTCACGATCTCGACGTGGCTGCGCAACGACACCGGTGCGGGCAACTACGCCGCGATGTTCTTCGGCTCGACGGCCAACCCGCCCGCGCAGTACTGGCTGCTCAACCCGCGGAACCCGTCGGGACGCTTCAAGACCGTCATCACGAACGGCAGCGCCCCCACCGCGCCGTGGGGCACGGAGTACGGCATCTCACCGACGACGGCATCGCAGGGCATCGCCGGTCCGACGACCGGAACGGCGTGGTCGATGTACACGACCGTCGTCACGCCGACCTCCATCTCGGGGTACTACAACGGAGCCCTCGTCGGCACCGTCGCGACCACCCGCACCATCTCGCAATTCGGCACAGGCCTCGTCGGCTACATCGGGCGCTCGAGCTACCCCGATATCTTCTACAAGGGCGGCGTCGACGACGTCATCGTGTCGACCTCGGCCTATTCGGCCGGCCAGATCGCGGAGCTCTATCACCTGAGCGACCGCACCACCGCGGCCCAGACCGACGCCGCCCTCGCGGCCGATGCGGACGCCGTGTCTCTCCCGAGCGAAGCGACCGCCGATCTCACGCTGCCGACGACGGGCACGCCGAACCTGTCCCGCATCACGTGGGCCTCATCGCATCCGTCGGTCATCGGCGCGGACGGCAAGGTCACGCGTCCGGCCGAGGGTCAGCCTGACGCGTCGGTCGTCCTGACCGGAACCTTCACGCTCGCGGGCCAGTCGATCACCCGCGACTTCGCGGTGACCGTGCCGGCGGTGAACCCGCAGGGCGACCTCGAGCGCACCGCCGACGCGTTCGACCTCGGCATCAAGGTCGCAGCCGGCGACATCGTGCTGAACGCCGAGTCGCAAGGCGCCGCGATCTCGTGGGCCTCGTCGGCGCCCGGCGTGATCTCGACGACCGGTGCCGTCACACGCGCCGCAGCCGACCAGCAGGTCGCCCTGACCGCGACCTTCAGCCGTGCCGGACACATCACGACCCGCACCTACGATGTCACCGTGAAGGCGCAGGACGTCGGCCAGGCCGTCGCCTACGTCCGCACGGGCAACACGGCCAAGACCGAGGTGCTGCACCTCGCTGCGGCGAAGAACGGCGACCCGCTCGTCGCGCTGAACAACAACAAGGGCGTGCTCTACCCCGCCTTCGGCTCGGGCACGTCGCAGTTCGCGAACCCGACCCTGTTCCGCAAGCCCGACGGCACCTATGGCCTCGTCGCCGCGGACAACGCCGCGAACGGCCGCATCTTCGTCTACTCGTCGAAGGACCTCGTGACCTTCACCGACCAGAAGCTGGTGCTCACGAACACGCAGAACATCGTGGTGTCGCGCGCCGACGTGAAGTACGACAACGGCTCGCGGCTCTACCGCGTGACGCTGCGCACCGCGGGGGACGCGGCGTACGAGGTCACGACGTCCGACTTCACGACGTTCAGCGCGCCGGTCTCGGTCACGGCGTCGGCCGCACCGACGCTCTCGGGGCTCCCCACGGGTGCGATCGAGGCATCCGCTCTCGCCATCACCCAGGCGGAACTGACCACGCTGCAGAAGGCCCTCGGCCGCATCGTCAACACGTCGGTGGATGCCGGCGACGACGTCTCGGTCGATGTCAACGGCTCGCTCGACCTGCCCGACAAGGTCGACCTCGGCTACTCCGACGGCTCGTCGAAGCAGCTCGGCGTCGACTGGGACACGAGCTCCGTCGACCTGACGAAGCCCGGCGAGTACACCGTGACGGGCACGGTCAACCAGCCCGTCTACGGCGACGACAAGGGCATCCTCGTGAAGGAGCGGGCCGATCCATGGGTCTTCCGCGACGACGAGCGCACCGGCAGCACGGAGTACTACCTCACCGGTTCCTACCCCACGACGCAGGCCAACGCCGGCGTCGGCTACGACCGCATCGTCCTGCGCCGTGCCGACACGATCAACGGCCTGACGACGGCGCAGGAGCAGGTGCTCCTCTGGGCCAACAACGCCGCGTCGCCCGACACGTCGAACGGGTCGAAGATCGCCACGAGCAACTACCGGTACTTCTGGGCGCCGGAGCTGCACAAGATCAACGGCGACTGGTACATCTTCTTCACCTCGAGCCGCAGCACGGACGTCTGGAACATCCGCCCGACGATCATGCGCGCCCCCGGCAACACCGACCCCATGGTCGCATCGAACTGGAGCGTGCTCGGCTACGTCAAGGCCGCGGCCGGTGACACTGCGGCGTTCACGAGCTTCTCGCTCGACATGACGCACTTCGAGGCGAACGGCAAGCACTACCTCGTCTGGGCGGAGAAGCCGGGCACCTCGGACCTCCGCATGGCCGAGATCAACCCGAACGACCCCACGCAGCTCACGACGAAGTCCATCCTCCTCTCGACGCCGAACTACGCGTGGGAGCGGACGACGAGCCAGGTCATCAACGAGGGCCCCGCCGTCATCAAGAGCGACGAGGAGGTGTTCGTGTTCTTCTCCGCGTCGGAGGTGAACGAGACCTACTCGATCGGCATGCTGCGCGCGCCGATCGGCGGCGACCTCATGAACCCTGCGACGTGGGCGAAGACGGGCTACCCGCTGCTGACCTCCGACGACTTCGGCGGACAGCAGAACGGCCCGGGTCACAACTCCTTCACCCTCGACGAGAACGGCAACCCGGTCATCGTCTACCACGCGCGTCCGCCCGTGTCGGAGTGGATCCCCGGTGCCGACGGAGGCCTCAACGACCCGAGCCGCCACGCTCGCGTCAAGACGGTGCACTTCGCCGCAGACGGCTCGGCCGTCCTCAACCAGACCCGCGAGGAGGAGCTGGCTCCGCAGAACCGCACGGTGACGCTCAACGTCACGGTGGTCGGACCGCCCGAGCCGCAGCTCGCCGTGTCGGCCTCGGTCGCGGCGCGCTGCGTCGCCGGCAAGGTCGTGCAGGCGGTCACGGTGACCAACGCGGAGGGCTTCCCCGTGACGCTCACGGCGTCGGGCGCCTACGGCACGAAGGCGTTCGGCTCGGTCGCCGCGGGCAAGTCCGTCTCGGCGACGTTCACGACGCGCCTCGGCTCCATCCCATCGGGGGCGCTGACGCTGAAGGCGACGGCGACCGTGGACGGAAAGGCCGTCGAGGTCGAGAAGCAGATCGCGTACTCCCCCGCCTTCTGCAGCTGACCACTGCCCGCGAAGGGCCCGTCCGAGCGATCGGGCGGGCCCTTCGCGCTGGGACGGGAGGATGGACGCCTCGCCCGGCTGACGTCACGTCGATGCCGATCCGGCGCGGCCCTCGTCTTTCGAGGGATGGATGCCGGGGGCCGCCGCCCCGCCGGCCTGCAGTTCTGAGGGGATCCGCACGAGAGAGGATGAGACCGCGCGTCTCGGTCCTCACAAGTGCAGATCTCCTCCGTTGCGCCGGACCCGGGCCGGGGCGTGAAAGCCTGGATCCATGGCCCGAACCCCTCTGCGAGCGCGGATGCTGCTCGCCCTCTCCGGAGACCCGCACGGCACGCCGACCTGGGTGCGGGCGCTCGCCGACGGGAGCGACACCGGGTACTTCGCGGAGGACGGCCCCGCCTGGACCGTGCACGCCGGCACCGCGACGTTCGTCGCGGGCATCCGCGCCCTGCTGCTTCAGGCTCTGCACCCCGGGCCCATGGCGGGCGTGCACGACTGGTCACGGTACCGCGACGATCCGCTCGGCCGGCTGTCGGGAACCGTGCGCTGGATTATCTGCCTCACCTACGGCTCCCGCGCTCAGGCCGATACCGAGAGCGCGCGCGTCGGCCGACTCCACACCCGAGTGCAGGGCTCCTACACCGACGGCGCGAACCGGACGCGGGCGTACTCGGCGGCCGACGCCGACCTCTCGGACTGGGTGCACCTCGCCTTCACCGACGCGTTCCTGACCTGCCATGAGACATGGGGCGGCGGCATCCCCGGGGGTCCCGACGCTTACGTCGCGGACTGGGCAACCGCCGGACGCCTCATGCGCGTCGCCGACCCGCCCGTCACCGAAGCCGAGCTCAGGCGCCGCCTCGACGCCTACCTCGAGTCCGGGCAGCTGCGGCGCGACGAGCGGGTCGACGACGTCGTGCAGTTCCTGCGCCGCTCCCCCTTCCGCGGCTCGCCTCTCATGACCCTGGCGTACCGCCTGCTCTTCGCGAGCGCCGTCGCCACCATCCCGCCGCGCTTCCGGCGCGTGCTCGGCCTCCGACGGTCGCCGCTTCCGGTCGTCACGATGACGCGGTTCGTCCTGGCCGCGAGCCTGCGCACCCTCTCGTCGGGTCCGCGCGCTCAGGACTTCGGCCGCATGCGGCTGCGCCGACTGGAGCGGGAGAGCATGGATGCCGAGACCGGCGATCACCGCGGGTGAGGCGTTCCACCGTTCGCCGAGCTCAGGTACGGGTGGCGGGAATGGGACGGGCGCTGCGGAAGCCGGGGCAGGCGGCCCCCGGCTTCACGAGCGCGTGAAAGGCTGGGCCCATGCGCATCGCCCTGACCGGATCATCCGGCAAACTCGGAACCGTCGTCGCCCGTGAGCTCCGCGAAGCGGGGCATGACGTCGTCGGGATGGACGTCGTCGGCACGCGGGGTCCGGGCTTCCTCCAGGTCGACCTCAACGACTACGGCCAGGTCATCGACGCACTCTCGGGCGTCCACGGCGAGTCGGGGCCGTTCGACGCCGTCGTCCATCTCGCCGCGATCCCGGCCCCGAGCATCCGCGGCGACATCGCCACCTTCCGCAACAACATCATCACGACGTTCGATGTGTTCTGGGCAGCGGTGCGCCTCGGCATCCGTCGCATCGTGTACGCCTCGAGCGAGACGGTGCTGGGCCTCCCCTTCGACGTCCCGCCGCCGTACATCCCGGTCGACGAGGAGTACGCGGCCCGCCCCGAGTCTGTCTACTCGCTCGTCAAGCATCTCGAGGAGCAGCTGGCGATCGAGCTCGTGCGGTGGCATCCGGATCTCTCGATCACGGCGCTGCGCTTCTCGAACGTCATGGACCCCGAGGACTACGCCGAGTTCCCCTCGTTCGACGCAGATGCGACGCGGCGCAAATGGAACCTGTGGGGCTACATCGACGGCCGGGACGGCGCCCAGGCGGTCCAGAGGGCGCTGGATGCCTCGACCCCGGGCTTCGACCGCTTCATCATCGCGGCCGCCGACACGGTCATGTCCCGCCCGAACGCGGAGCTCGTGGCCGAGGTCTTCCCGGATGTGCCGCTCAAGGGCGACCTCGGCGAGAACGACACCCTCCTCTCCATCGACAAGGCCCGGCGCGTGCTCGGCTTCGACCCGAAGCACTCCTGGCGCGACCACGTGTAGAGCCATGACCGAGGATCCCCGCGAAGCCGCCGAGCGCTACCGCCTCGAGAAGTGGCGGGGCGAGCAGGATCTCGGGCAGGATGCCGAGACCCGGCCCGTCGACGCGCCCCGGCGTGGATCGACGGCGGCCGACCGCGCGGCGTTCGTCGAGACCGCGATCCAGCAGGCCATCCGCCGCGGCGAGTTCGACGATCTGCCGGGGGCGGGCAAGCCGCTGGACGGGCTCGGCGACCGGCACGATCCGGACTGGTGGATCCGTCGCAAGATCGAGCAGGAGCAGCTGCGCGGTCTCGGCCCGCCGGCGCTCATGCTCCGCGTCGAGCATGCCGAGCTCGAGAGCAGGATCGACGCCCTCCCGCGGGAGGACGACGTGCGCGAGTACCTCGAGGACTTCAACAAGCGGGTGATCGAGGCACGGCGGCAGCTGCTCGGCGGTCCACCGGTCGTGACGCCGACGCGCGACGTCGACGCGGAGCTGCGCGCCTGGCGGGAGCGTGGAGATGCCCGCCGGCGAGAGGAGGCGGAGGCGGGACCGGATGCCGAGGCATCCGCTCCCCGTCGTCGGTGGCGCAGACGCAGCCGACGTCCGCGGTGAGCGCCGTCCGGCCGGTCACGGCTGCGCGAGCCAGCGGGCCAGGATCGCGTCCGCGATCGCATCGGGCGATCTCGCGATGTCCACCCGCAGGCCGTGCTCGTCGTCCTCCAGGGGCTCCAGGGTCGCCAGCTGCGAATCCAGCAGGGTCAGCGGCATGAAGTGGTGGCCTCGTCCGCCCATCCGCTCTGCGAGCAGGTCGCGCGCGCCGTCCAGCTGGGCGAACAGCACGCGGCCCGCGCGTTCACGGATCGCGTCGCGGTACGCCCGCTTGAGAGCCGAGCAGGCCACGACCACGCGCTCGCCGGCGTGCCGGGCGATGACGTCGCCCACCTCTCGCAGCCACGGCATCCGGTCCTCATCCGTCAGCGGGATGCCGGCGGCCATCTTGTCGACGTTCGAGCGCGGATGCAGATCGTCGGCGTCGATGAAGGTCGCGCCCGCGCGCTCGGCGACAAGCGCGGCGACCGTCGACTTCCCGGACCCCGAGACCCCCATCACCACGAGCGACATCCGGCTCCCTTCGACCCGTCCACGCTATCCCAGGGCTCGAGCGGCCCGTACGCCCGGGCGCCGGTAGGCTCGCGGCATCCGTCCTCGCCCGATCGGGAGGTCCTGTGTCCGACGCCAAGCCCGCCCGCGACGCCGCGCCCGACGATGACGTCGTGCACGACCGGGACTTCGAGGCGCGCCGTGAGCGTGCCGACCACCTGAAGGAGCGCATCTACCTCTCGTTCGCCTCGCTGGCCGTCCTCGTAGCCCTCAACGCGCACGGCTACTCCAACGCCCTCGATGCCCTCCTCACGCTGCTGGTCACCGTGATCGGGACCCTCCTCGCCGTCTTCGTCGCCGACGTCATCTCGTTCACTGTGGCCCACGAGCGGGCGATGAACCGTCGGGAGCGCCAGCACGCCGTCTTCGCGAGCTTCGGCACCCTCGGGGCCGTCACCCTCCCCTTCGTCTTCCTCGCGCTCGCCGTATTCGGCGTCCTGGAGACGAGCACCGCGCTGCGGGCGGGGATCATCGCGCTCGTGGCGACGCTCGTCGTGATCGGCTGGGCCGCCGTGCGCAAAGTGCCGCTGACGTGGTGGCAGCGGATCATCGCCCTGGGGGCGGAGGCGGCCCTCGCGCTGGGTGTCGTCGGTCTGCAGGTGCTCGCCAAGAGCGGGTGACGCACCGAGACATCGCGTTCCCCGGCGAGTAGCCTTCCGGCATCGTCTTCGAACCGTCTGGGGGCCGCGATGCGCACGAGAGCGGCAGGCGGCGTCGTCCTCGTCGGCGTCCTCGCCTGGATCTCGGGGATCCTCCAGCTCTTCGCGGGCGCGCTGATGCTCGTCGCCGGCACGCGGCCGCTCACGGGCTGGACCCATGTGCTCATCGGCCTCGTCACGTTTCCCGTGTGCCTCGGCATCTTCCGCGCCCGCGCGAGTTCTCGCGTGATCGTGACGCTCGTCTTCGCCGTCGAGATCGCTGTCGTCGGGCTCGCGGTCGTCGATCTGCGCCTGCTGGCCACCCCGGCGATCACCTCGGCGGTGCTCGCGGCGTTCGGGCTCGTCCTCTTGTACACGCCGTCGGCCAACGCCTCCTTTCGCAGGGCGACGGCCGAGCGCCGCGCGCGCGTCGCCGCATCGCGGGGGTGAGCGCCTCCGTCGCGACGCCGCCTGCACTCTCGCCGGTCCGGTAGCGTCGTGTTCTCGGCACTGCGCGATCGGCCCGGCGCGCGGCGGATGCCGACCAGATTCCGGGTCCAGGACCGGCGGAGGGTTCCCCAGCTGTGACGGTGCTCCGCGACTACGCGACGACCCTCGCGCAGCCCACGCTGCCGATCGGCGAGCCCGGCGGCGCGCGCTACGACGAGGTCGTCGCGCCGGACGGGTCTCTCCGGCCCGCATGGAAGGGCCTGGCCGAGGTCGCGCTGGGTCTCACCCCCGAAGAGCTCAAGCGGGTGGGGTCGGAGATCTCGCGTTTCCTCGCCGACCGGGGTGTCACCTACGTCCCCCGCGGATCGGCCGCCCAGCCGTGGCAGCTCGACCCGGTGCCGCTCGTCATGGAGGCCGCGAGCTGGAGCAGGCTCGAGGTCGGCCTCGCCCAGCGGGCCGAGCTGCTCAACGCGCTGCTGGTCGACCTGTACGGCGAGCAGAGGGTGCTGCGCGAGCGGATCGTACCCTCGGCCGCGGTGTTCGGGCACGCCGGGTACCTGCGGCCCCTCGTCCGCCCCAGCGCGCACGATCCGCAGCCGCTGCTCCTGTCGGCCACCGACCTCGGGCGCGACGCGGAGGGCGAATGGCACGTGCTCGCGGACCGCGTTCAGGCGCCGTCCGGGCTCGGCTACGCGATGGAGAACCGCAGGGTGCTCGCGCAGGTGATGCCCGACCTCTACCAGGAGAGCGACCTGCACCGCATGGAACCGTATTTCGCGGCCCTGCGCTCGGCGCTCCTCAACGCCGCGCCCGACGGGGTCGGCGACCCGCGCGTCGTCGTTCTCTCGCCGGGAACACACTCCGAGACGGCGTACGACCAGGCGTTCCTCGCGAGTACGCTCGGCTTCCCGCTCGTCCAGGCGAGCGACCTCACCGTGCGCGGCGGATGGATCTGGATCAAGCCGCCCGGGTGGCCGAAGAACGGACCCACCGAGCGGGTCGACGTCATCCTGCGCCGCGTCGACGCCGACTGGTGCGACCCGCTCGAGCTCCGCGGGAACTCGCGGCTCGGGGTCGCGGGGCTCACCGAGGCGGTCCGGCGCGGCCGGGTGCGCGTCGTCAACGGCCTCGGTGCCGGGGTGCTCGAGAACCCCGCCCTGCTGCCCTTCATGCCGGCCGTCTGCGACGCCCTGCTCGGCGAGCAGCTGCGCCTTCCCGGCGTGCCGACCTGGTGGGGCGGCGACTCCGACGGCCTCGGCGTCCTGCTCGACCGCCTCGGATCCAGCGACGACGAGTTCGTCGTCCGGAGCATCGACGAGTCGCGGCGCGCGCACGCGGGTGTGGAGGCCGCCGAGCTGCGCGCGCAGATCCTCGCGGCCCCGTACCGCTTCGTCGGGCAGGAGCGCCTCCCGCTCTCGCAGGCGCCGGTGTGGTCGTCGGGCCGGGCGGATGCCCACCCCGTCGTGATGCGGGCGTTCACCGTGCGGTACCGCCAGGCGTTCCGGCCGCTCCTCGGGGGACTCGCCACCGTCATGACGGCGGCCTCGGCATCCCCGGTCACGAAGGACGTGTGGGTCGTCAAGGGCGCCCCCGACGATCCTGACCAGGGACTCGTCGACGTGGCGCCTCTGGACTTCCGGCCGAGCATACCCGCCCTCGCGCCGCGAGCCCTCGAGGACATGTTCTGGGCCGGGCGGTACGCCGAGCGGGCGGAAGACCTCCTGCGGATCCTCCTCACCGCCGACGCCCACCTGGAGGAGCTGACCGCCCCCGTCGAGTCCGAGCAGGGCATCCCGGCGCGGGCGCTGCTCAACGTGCTGCAGCGCCTCGCGGGGCGGCGTTCGGCCGACCCCGAAGAGGAGTTCCGGTCGCTCCTGCTCGATGGCGACCGCCGCGGCTCGGCGGCGCAGGCCCTCGATCGGCTGCGCGACGCGCTCGAGGGCGTCCGCGATCAGATGTCCGCCGACACGTGGCGCGTCTTCGCGCACACCGACCGTGCCGAGCGGGCCCTGCGCACCTCCGAGCGCGCACATCGCATCACGGAGTCCGCCGGGCGACTGCTCACGGCGGTGCTGTCGCTCCACGGCGTCACGGCGTCGATGATCCGGGATCCCGGCTGGCACATGATCGAAGCCGGCCGGTACCTCGAGCGGGGTCTGCAGCTGTGCACGCTGCTGGGCGCGACGACGACGGACCGCCACGGCACGAAGGCCGACCGCGACGTGCTCGAGGCGGTCCTCACCGCCGCCGAAAGCTCGGTCACGTTCCGTCGCCGCTACCGCGGCAACGTGCGCACGAGCGGGGTGCTCGAGCTTCTCCTCGTCGATCGCGACAACCCGCGTTCGCTCGCCTTCGCCTTCCGCGAGCTGCGCGCGCACCTCGCCGCGATGCCCGCTTCGACGGGATCCACCCGACCGGAGCGGCTGCTCGAGCACCTCGAGACGGCACTGGAGAACCTCGATCTCGCCGCGCTCGCAACGCCGTCGGGCTCCCGCCGTCCCCGCTTGCAGCGGTACTTCGACAGCACCCGGACGCAGCTCATGCAGCTCGCCGACTCGGTCGGCGACGTCCATTTCGCGAGCGGTCCCGAGCCGCAGACGCTCTCGACCATGTCTGTCATCGAGGTCCAGGCGAGGAGACCATGAGGTACGTCGTCTCGCATCGCACCGCCTACACGTACAGCTCGCCCGTGCGCGACAGCCGCGGCATCTACCACCTCCTCCCCCGGTCGCTGCCGTGGCAGGAGGTCGCCTCCGCGAGCGTGGCCGTGGACCCGCTCCCCCTCGACCTCCATCGCGACACCGACAGCTACGGCAACGCCGTGACGTACTTCCAGGTCACCGACGCCCACCGCGAGCTCGTCATCGAGTCGCGCAGCGACGTGGCGGTCGTCCAGCCCCGGTATGACGAGGACGCCCTCGCGGTGCCGTGGGAGCGGGCCCGTCCGCTCGTGAACAGGGATGATCCGGATGCCTGGGCCGCCGTCGAGTTCGCCCTCGAGTCGCCGCGAGCCGTCCACGCCGAGGGCGTGGCGGAGTACGCCGCGGCATCCCTCTCCCGCGGACGCCCCATCGGCGAGGCGGCGACCGACCTGATGCGCCGGATCCACGCAGACTTCGACTACGACAGCACCGCGACGACCGTCACCTCCACCGTCGCCGAAGTGCTGCGCAAGCGCGCCGGCGTCTGCCAGGACTTCGCGCACCTCGCGCTGGCGTGCCTGCGCAGCCACGGCATCGCCGCCCGTTACGTCAGCGGCTATCTCGCGACGCAGCCCCCGCCCGGCAAGGAGCGGGTGGTCGGGGCGGATGCCTCGCACGCGTGGCTCGCCGTGTGGATGCCCGGATCGTCGGACTGGCTCGCGATCGACCCGACGAACGACCAGTGGGCCAACGAGCGCTACGTCACCGTCGCCTGGGGACGCGACTACGGCGACGTGTCGCCGGTCCGCGGCGTCATCTTCACGAAGTCGAAGAAGTCGACGCTGCAGGTGAACGTCGACGTCGCGCCCGTCGGCTGACGCACAGCCCTCGGTCGTCGAGCGAGGGAGCGAAGCGACCGAGACGAAACGCGCCGGGCTTGCGGGACGCCCCGGACCCGTCTCGTCTCGCTGCGCTCGCTCAGCGACCGGAAGCGGCGACCCCGTCGAGAGCGAACCGGTCGAGCCCGAGCATCCCCTCCACGGCCCGGTGGAGCACCGACCCGCGGGACCGCTCGTCGTTCCAGCGGACGAGTGCCTGGGCGTTCAGCCCGTCGATCATGCCGAGCAGCTGCCACGCGACATCGGCGGAGGCCGCGGCATCCGTCGTCTCGAACTCGCCCGAGGCGATGCCGGACTCGACCACGTCCTGCACGACCGACTGCCACGCGTCCATCTCGGCGCGGACCGCCTCGGCGAGCGTCTCGTTGCGGCGACCCATCGCCCAGGCCTCGACCCACACGACGGTGACGTCGTCGCGGGTGCCGTCGAGGAGGGTCCGCAGCAGCGCGGCGAGCGACTCGGTGGGGGTCGCAGCGGCGGTGATCGCGGCGCGGATCTCACCGAGCTCCGCCGACACGACGGCGCAGAACGACGCGGCGACGAGCGCGTCCATGTTGGGCTCGTAGTGGGCGACGAGGGCGGGGGCGACCCCCACGCGGCCGGCGACGGCCCGGAGGGTCACGGACGAAAGCCCCTCCGCCAGCGCGAGGTCGCGCGCGGCCGAAGCGATCTCTTCCGCGCGCTCCTGCGGCGACTTGCGAGCTGTCTTCCGTCGCGGACTGCTTGACATCCGAACCCCTGGCTGGCTATCTTCGATCACGTTGTTGATCGTCTGATCAACAATACCCTCCTTCCCGACTGACGCAACACGAAAACGGAGGTGCCGGCATGAGCTGGCGCATGCCCGCCGAGACGGATCGGCACGAACGCACCTGGATGGCGTTCCCGCGCGAGGGCATCACCCTCGGCGACACCGACGTCCTCCGCGAGGAGGGCTACGCGGCATGGACCGCCGTCGCGAACGCGGTGGCCGAGTTCGAGCCGCTGACGATGGTCGTGGATCCGTCCGAGACGGTCCGGGCCCGACGGATGCTCGGCTCGGACGTCGAGATCCTCGAGGCGCCGCTCGACGAGTTCTGGATGCGGGACGTAGGCCCCACCTTCGTCGTCGACGGCGCGCGGCCCGGCGTCCTGGGAGCCGTCGACTGGACCTTCAACGGCTGGGGGGCGCCGGACTGGGCGGAGTGGCGGCTCTCCGCCGAGCTGGGCCGAATCGCCGGCGACGCGGCAGGCGCCGAGGTCGTGAGCTCGCTCCTGGTCAACGAGGGAGGCGGCATCCACGTCGACGGCGAGGGCACCGTGCTGCTCACCGAGACCGTGCAGCTCGACCCGCGCCGCAACCGCTTCGCCGACAAGGCGCGCGTCGAGGCCGAGCTCTCCCGCACGATCGGAGCAACGGCCTTCGTGTGGCTCCCGCGCGGTCTGACGCGCGACTACGACGACTTCGGCACGAACGGGCACGTCGACATCGTCGCGACGATCGTCTCGCCCGGGCGTCTGCTGCTGCACCGCCAGAACGACCCCGCGCACCCCGACTTCGAGGTCACGCGGGACCTGCGGGCGCTTCTCGAGCAGCAGACGGATGCCGCGGGACGCCGATTCGAGATCGTCGACCTCCCGGCGCCCGAGACGCTGAAGGACTCCGAGGGCTTCGTGGACTGGAGCTACGTCAACCACCTCGTCGTCAACGACGGCGTCATCGCGTGCGGCTTCGGCGAGGAGAAGGCGGATGCCGCGGCCCGCGAGATCCTCGCAGACGCCTATCCGGGCCGGCGCGTCGTGACAGTCGACGCGCGTCCGATCTTCGACCGCGGCGGCGGCATCCACTGCATCACGCAGCAGCAGCCGGCGGTGGCGTCGTGATCGACGTCGTCGAGGCATCCATCGCCGACCTGCGCGCCGCGCTCGAATCGGGCCGGACGACCGCCGTGGAGCTCGTGCAGGCCTACCTCGCCCGGATCGACGCTTATGACGGGCCCGACACCGACACGGCACTCAACGCCGTGGTCGTGCGCAACCCCGACGCCGTGGCGGAGGCCACAGCATCCGATTCCCGCCGCGCACGCGGCGAGACGCTCGGTCCTCTCGACGGGATCCCGTACACGGCGAAGGACTCGTACCTCGTGAGGGGCCTCACCGCAGCCGCGGGCAGCCCCGCGTTCGCCGACCTCGTCGCGCAGCGCGACGCCTTCACGATCGAGCGGCTGCGCGCGGGCGGGGCGATCTGCCTCGGCCTGACGAACATGCCGCCGATGGCCAACGGCGGCATGCAGCGCGGCGTGTACGGCCGCGCCGAGAGCCCGTACAGCGCCGACTGGCTGACCGCCCCGTTCGCGTCCGGGTCGTCGAACGGCTCGGGCACGGCGACGGCGGCGAGCTTCGCCGCCTTCGGTCTCGGCGAGGAGACGTGGTCGAGCGGCCGCGGCCCCGCGACCAACAACGCCCTGTGCGCGTACACGCCCTCGCGCGGCGTCGTCTCGACCCGCGGCAACTGGCCGCTCGTCCCCACGATGGACGTCGTGGTCCCGCAGACGCGGACGATGGCCGACCTGCTCGAAGTCCTCGACGTCATCGTCGCCGACGACGACGAGACACGCGGCGACTTCTGGCGCGCGCAGCCGTGGATCGGATTGCCGGCCGCCTCCGACGTGCGGCCCGCGTCGTACCCCGCTCTCGCGGTGACGGATGCCTCGGCCGCCGCCGCCGTCCTCTCCGGCCGCCGCATCGGCATCCCCCGCATGTACATAAACGCCGATCCCGACGCGGGAACCGGCACGGGCATCGGCGGGCCGACCGGCGAGCGCATCCAGACGCGGGACTCCGTCATCGTGCTGTGGCAGGCGGCGCAACGCGACCTGGAGGCCGCCGGCGCCACCGTCGTCGAGGTCGACTTCCCCGTCGTCTCCAACTACGAGAGCGACCGGGCGGGAGCGCCGACGATCTCGACGCGCGGCTTCGTGACACCGGAGTACCTGAAGCGCGAGATCGTCGACCTGTCCGCATGGTCGTGGGAGGACTTCCTCGCGGCGAACGGCGACCCCGGCCTCTCGACGCTCGCCGACGTGGACGGCGCCCGGATCTTCCCGCGCCCGCCCGGAGCGGAGCTCGATCGCTACACCGGCTTCGACGACGACATCGCGGAGTACCCCGCGTGGGTGCGCACCCACGCGGGCGCGTCGCCGTGGAGCGACATGCCCGAGCTCGAGGAGGGTCTGCACGGCCTCGAGAAGACGCGGCGCGTCGACCTCGAGGAGTGGATGGACGGCCTCGGCCTCGACGCCGTCGTCTTCCCGGCGGTGGCCGACGTCGGGCCCGCCGACATGGACCGGGTCGAGGCATCCGCAGATCTCGGCTGGCGCAACGGGGTGTGGGTCGCCAACGGCAACCTCGCGATCCGGCACCTCGGCATCCCGACGGTCACGGTGCCCATGGGGACGATGGCCGACATCGGGATGCCGGTGGGCCTGACCTTCGCCGGACGGGCGTACGACGACACGGCGCTGCTGCGGCTCGCCGCCGCGTTCGAGGCCACCGGCGCGCGGCGCACCGAGCCGCCGCGCACGCCCAGGCTCCACGGCTGAGCGCCGCCGGCGTTGAGCGGGCCGAGGCCTCGGGAGCGAGCCGGGGCCTCGGGGGCGAGTCGGGGCCTCGGAGCGCTCGACTCGCACGCGGGACCTCGACTCGAGGGTCGAGGCGTGCCGTAGCGTCGAGTCGTGCCGTCGTTGACGTTCTCCGCCGCCCTGGATCGCCCTGAGCTGCTCGCCGAGCCGGTGCGGGAAGGACTCGAGCGCCTGGCTCCCGCGCTGGCGGCCGAGGTTCGCGTGACGCCGATCGATGCGTCGCTCGCCGACACGGCGGCGTTCTGTGCGGCCTACGGCGTCGGCATGGACGAGGGCGCGAACTGCATCGTCGTCGCCGGGACGCGCGGCGAGGTGACGACGTATGCCGCGTGCCTCGTGCTCGGCACGACCCGCGCCGATGTCAACGGCGTGGTGCGCAAGCACCTCGGTGCGCGCCGCGCGAGCTTCGCGCCGATCGATGACGCGGTGGCACTCACCGGCATGGAGTACGGCGGCATCACCCCGATCGGACTCCCCGAGGACTGGGTGATCCTCGTCGATGCCCGTGTCGCGGCACTGCCCGCCGCCATCGTGGGCGCCGGCATCCGCGGGGCCAAGCTCTCGGTGCCGGGAAGGGTTCTCGCCGCCCTCCCGAACGCGCAGGTGCTCGAGGGGCTCGCCCGCGAGTTCCGCGCGGGTTGAGTCGCTCGGCGGCCCGGGGTCGTCCCCTCCTCCCGCTCCGCTCGCTCGGGGACCGGGCAGTCGTAGCCGCTACTCCGGTCGTCGAGCGAGCGAAGCGAGACGAGACGCCCCCCGGTCGTCGAGCGAGCGAAGCGAGACGAAACGACCCGGGCCGCGGGAGGCGGTCAGGCCAGCGTGTCGAGGATGCCCGTCAGCAGCTCGTACGTCGTGAGCGGCGAGATGATCGCGAAGCGGAGCACGGGCTCCCCGGCGTGGGAGCTCGGCACGACGAAGGCCGTCTGCTCGTCGAGGAGGCGGTCCGACCACGCCTGGTAGTCGGCGAGCGACCAGCCCTCGCGCCGGAACACGACGACCGACAGCTGCGGGTCCCGCACGAGCGACAGCCCCTCCCGCGCCTCGATCTCGTCGGCGACGCGGCGCGCCAGGTCGATGCCGTACTCGATGGCCGCACGGTACTCATCCGTGCCGTAGGTCGCGAGCGAGTACCACAGCGGAAGCCCGCGGGCCCGGCGCGTGAGCTGCACCGCGAGATCCGACGGATTCCAGTCCGCCGTGTCGGTCAGCGTGTCGAGGTACTCGGCCTTCTGCGTGTGCGCGAGGAGGGCCTGCGACGGCTCCCGGTAGATGAGCGCGCACGCGTCGAACGGCGCGAAGAGCCACTTGTGCGGGTCGACGATGACGGAGTCCGCGAGCTCGACCCCGGCGAAGGCGGGCCGCATGCGCTCCACGAGCATCGCGGCCAGCCCGTACGCCCCGTCGATGTGCAGCCAGATGCCGCGCTCCTTCGTCACCGCCGCGACCGAGGCGATGTCGTCGACGATGCCGAAGTTCGTCGTGCCGCCGGTGGCGACGACGGCGAACACGGCGTCGCCGTAGGCGTCCAGCATCCGCTCGACCGACTCGCCGTGCAGGCGCCCGTCGGCGTCCACGGCCGCCTTGACCACGTCCACGTCCATCACCGCCGCCGCCGAGGCGATCGACGAGTGCGCCTCGGCGCTGCAGACGACGACCCAGCGCGCGGGGTCGGGGCGGCCCTCCTGCGCGTGTCGCCGGC
Source organism: Microbacterium sp. BK668 (assembly GCF_004362195.1). Taxonomy (NCBI): domain Bacteria; kingdom Bacillati; phylum Actinomycetota; class Actinomycetes; order Micrococcales; family Microbacteriaceae; genus Microbacterium; species Microbacterium sp. BK668. Next base: position 1,363,092 of record NZ_SNWG01000001.1, on the reverse strand, counting down.
GCGCCGCGTCCCTCGCCGCCACGAGCGCCGAGAGGTTGCCGACCGTCCCGCCCTGGACGAAGACCCCACCGGAGCCGGGCGGCAGGCCGAACTCTCCGGCGAGCCAGTGCAGCACCTCGTTCTCGGCGAAGACGGCGCCCGAGCCCTCCAGCCACGACCCGCCGTAGATCGCGGAGGCCGACACGATGAGGTCGAACGCGATCGCGGCCTTCGTCGGCGCCGAGGGGATGAACGACAGGTAGCCGGGGTGATCGGTCGACACGCAGGCGGGGGCCAGGACGTTCTCGAAGAGCGCCGTCGCCCGTCGCGCGCCGATGCCGTCGGGCGTGATCGACCCCGACGCGAGGCGCGCGAGGTCGCGCGGCGACAGCGGCTTGTCGAGCGGGATGTCCTGGTAGAGCGCCCGGCGGCGGGCGTAGTCGAGCACGACGTCGACGGTCGCGCGCGTCTCCTCCGAGATGGCGTGCATGCGTTCGGGTGATGGGGCGTCGGTCACTGGATCCTCCCGGTGTCGACTCCCATTGTGGAGCCCCGACGCCCCGCTGACCGAGTGCGCTGGGCGAACGGGTCTGGCCGCGCAGACGCTCAGCGCGGTTCGCGCAGCCCGACCCGCTGAAGGTGCGCGTTGACGAACCGGCCCTCGGGATCGAGGCGCTCGAAGACGGCCCGCGCATCGGCCAGGCGCGGATGCACGCGCTCGACCGCGGCGGCGTCGTACCGGTGCACCTTGCCCCAGTGCGGCCGGGCCGCGAACGGGTGCAGCGCCTCCTCGATGCGCGGCAGGAGGGCGCCGACCTCGTCGGGGTGGTCGTACCACGTGAAGTGGATGATCACGACGTCCTGTTCGTAGGCGCCGCTCAGCCACAGATCGTCGCGCGCCGCCGTGCGGATCTCGCTCACGGCGAGGTGGGGACGGATGCTGTCCCCCAGCCGCCGGACCGCCTCCAGTGCCGCAGCGCCGTGCTCGCGGGGCGCGAAGTACTCCGTCTGGATCTCCTCGCCGAGCGACGGCTCGCTGTCGAGGCGGAAGTGGGGCAGGCGCAGCATCCAGGGCCCCGGCACTCCCCCGACCTCGGTGATGTTGTCGCCCATGCCGAGCGGGGAGTCCTTGCCCTCCGCACGGCGGCCGTTCAGCAGCGTGCCGGGCACGGCGTCGTCATCCGAGTCGAGCCTCGTCTTCACCCACACGAAGCCCGCCGTCCCGGGTTCCCACGTGGTGAAGATCGACACGCTGTAGCCCGCTCCCGTCACGGCCGGGAGGTCGGCGAGCAGAGCGTCCCAGGTGATTCCGCTGTAGAGGTCCTGGCGGACGCGGAACGACGGCTGGATGTCGAGGGTCACCGCCGTCGCGATGCCGAAGGCGCCGACACCGACCGCGAGCGCCGCGAAGTCGTCGTCGCCGCGACGCACTTCGTGCACCTCGCCGTCGGCTCCGACGTAGCGCAGGGCGCGGACGGCGGTCGTCAGCACGCCGTTGCCGTCCCCCGAACCGTGGGTCCCCGTCGCCGTGGCGCCGCCGACCGAGATGTGCGGGAGCGAGCCGAGGTTGTGCAGAGCCCAGCCCTGCTCGTCGAGCGCCCTCGCGACGATGCCGTAGCGCGTTCCGGCCGCGACGGTGACGGCTCGTGCGCCGGGATCGATCGAGAACTCCCCGACGAGACCCGACACGTCGATGAGCGTGCCCTCCGTGTCGGGGAGGTCGGTGAAGGAGTGGCGGGTCCCGAGCGCGTGCACGCGGCCGCCCTCGCGGACGAGGCGCTGCACGTGCTCCTCGGTCGCCGCTTCCACGATGCGCGGAGCGGCGTATTCGTACGTCCCGGCCCAGTTGCGCAGCATCCGGGACCTCCTCAGCCTGCGGAGCGGGCGTGGGCGACCATGCGATCGAACGCGGCGTCGAGGTCGGCGTCCGCCTTCTGGCGGTCGGGGTCCGCGTCGTGGTGCTCCAGGATCTCGCGCGCGCCCTTGTCGAACCCGGTCGTCGTGCCGAAGGCCGGCACGAGCCGCTTGATCTTGGAATTGTCGAACAGCGCCGTGTGGGCTTTGTCCCCGAGAAGGCCCGGGCCCTCCTCGGGAGCGAACACGGCGATCGTCTCGGACGCGATGTGGACGAAGTCCGGGTGCTCGACCCCGGCGGCGTCGGCCAGCCACCGGTAGATCTGGTTCCAGCTCGGTGCGTGGTCGCCCGTGATCGTGTAGGCCTCGCCGATCGCGAGCGGGTTGCCGAGCAGCCCGGTGAATCCCACGGCGAAGTCGCGCGAATGGGTCAGCGTCCACAGGCTCGTTCCGTCGCCGTGGATCACGACCGGCTTGCCCGCACGCATGCGAGCGATGTCGGTCCAGCCGCCCATGTTGGGGAAGAGCCCTTTGTCGTAGGTGTGCGACGGGCGCACGATCGTCACCGGGAAGCCGCGGTCGCGGTACGCCTCGACGAGGAGGTCCTCGCACGCGATCTTGTCGCGCGAGTACCGCCAGAAGGGATTGCGAAGGGGCGTCGACTCCGTGATCGGCACCGAGCGCGGTGGCTTGTCGTAGGCCGATGCAGAGCTGATGAAGATGTACTGGCCGATCCGGCCGTCGAACGTGTCGAGGTCGAGCGAGACGTGGTCGGTCGTGAAGGCGAGGAACTCGGCGACGACGTCGAACTCCGCATTCCCGATCGCCGCGCGCAGCGACTCGGCATCGCGCACGTTGCCGACGATCTCGCGCACTCCGTCCGGCAGATCCCGCCGGCCGGAGCCGCGGTTGAGCACCGTGACGTCGTGCCCGGCCCGCACAGCGTCGGCAACGCACGACGCACTGATGGTTCCGGTCCCGCCGATGAAGAGCACCCGCTGAGCAGTCATGCAAAGTATTCTTCCGTCTCATGGCTACCCTGGGCCGGATCCTCTCGTGGTGGGGGCAGGACTACGCGTACGCCGCCTACTGGCAGGTGCGCGGCACGCTTCGTCCTGGGAAGAAGGACGCCCTCCTCTCGGGCGGGCAGCGGCCGGTCGTCATCGTCCCCGGAGTCTGGGAACCGTGGGGATTCCTCGGGCCGGTGATCTCGGCGCTCCACGAGGCGGGGCATCCCGTGCACGTCATTCCGGCTCTCGGCCGCAACAGCCGTCCCGTGGAGGACTCCGCGCACACCGTCGCCGGCTTCCTCGACGACCACGACCTGCGCGACGTCGTGATCGTCGCGCACAGCAAGGGCGGGCTGATCGGGAAGTTCGTCATGAGCGAGCTCGACCCGCAGGAGCGCATCACGAGCATGGTCGCGATCTGCACGCCGTTCGCCGGCTCGGATTACGCGCGCTTCATGATGACGCGCACGCTGCGCGCGTTCTCGCCCGACGATCCGACCACCCTCCGCATGCAGGAGAACCTCGAGGTCAACGCGCGCATCACGACGATCACGGGCGTCTTCGATCCGCACATCCCCCGCATCGTGGCCCTCGAGGGCGCGACGAACATCACGATCGACGACGGCGGGCACTTCCGGCTCCTCGACCGCCCCGAGCTCATCGACATCGTCGTCGAGGTCGCGGGACGTCCGGCCGTCGTCCAGGAGCAGATCGTGGACGAGACACTCGCCGCGGCGGCGGACGCCGTCCCGCCCGACGCCGACACCCCGGGCATCCCGCTCCCACCCGACGCCGAAGTCGAACGTGGCGGCACGCCGGGGACTCCTAGCGTCCCGTGAACTGCGGCGTGCGCTTCTGCTGGAACGCCGCGAACCCCTCGCGGTAGTCGTCGCTGTCGCACAGGGCCGCCTGGGCGGCGTTCTCGACCTCGACCGACTCCCAGAGCCCGAGCCGCTCGTCGCGCAGTCGCCGCACGAGCTCCTTGCTTGCGAGGAACGCGCCCGTGGCGCCCGTCGCCGCCCGGTGCGCGGCGGCGACCGTCGCGGCGACGACGTCGTCGGCCGGGAAGACCTGCGAGAAGAGCCCGGACTGCACCGCCTCCGCGCCGGTCATGAGCCGGCCGGTGAAGATGAGGTCCAGGGTCTTGTGCGCACCGAGGCGCTCGAAGAACAGCGCATGCCCGCCGGAGTCGAGCGTGGCGCCGAGAGCGGCGAACGGCGATCCGATCTTGGCGGATTCCGCGACGTAGACGACGTCGGTAGCGATGAGCAGCCCGAGGCCGACGCCGAGGCACGCGCCGTGCGCGGCGGCGAACGTCGGTGCGGGGAAGGCCGACATGCGCCGCAGGAGCGGCGTCACGAGGCCGCCGAGGTAGCCGAGCACGTCGTCGTCGCGGGGATCGACGCGGGAGATGTCGCGACCCGCGCAGAAGGCGCGGCCCTCGCCGCGCAGGACGAGGGCGCGGACGCCGGATGCCTCGGCCTCGGCGTACGCGGCATCCAACTGCCCGATCGCGTCCTCGTCGAGGGCGTTGAGCTTCGACGGATCATCGAGCACGACGTGGGCGACGTCGTCCTGGATAGACAGGTCGATCATGCGTGGTCTCCTTCGACGGTCATGGGGAGAGTATGCCGTCGCGCGGAAGGTCGGGAAAGCGCGCCTGGGCATCCCGGCGGGCCGCTACCCTGCGAACATGGCGGCGTTCGAGGTCGGCCCGAGGGCGGCGTTCGAGGTCGGCCCGGGCTTCGCGATCGAGGCGTTCGTCGAGCCCATGGAGTGGGGCCGCTCGCGCTATACGGTGATCCGGATGCCGGGGGCCCTCGTGACAGCTGCCGCCGCGGCCGGCACCCGGCGCGTCGGCGGAGAGCTGGAGGGCGTCGGGGTGAACTTCGCCCTGACCCGTGCTCCCGTGATCGACGACACCTTCGTATGGGCGGGAGCGGCTCTCCTGCGTCGACTGCGCGTGGAGGTCGGGGACCCGGTCAGCGGTCGCCTCGCACCGGTCGACCCCGATTCCGTGCCGCTCGCGGCGGATCTCGCCGAGGCGCTGGAGGATGCAGGGCGTCTGGACGAGTGGGAGGCGCTCCCCCCGACGACCCGGCGGCGGAAGATGGTGCCACTGGATGCCGCGGCCACCGAGGCGACGCGGCGCAAGCGCATCGACGCCCTGATCGCAGGGCTCTGACGTCAGTCCTGGACGCGCGCGTCGAGGACTGTGCGGGCGCTGGGGATCGCCCTGGCGACCCTCGCGCGCAGCGTCGCCGGCCGTCGGTCCTCGAGCCAGCCGACGAAGGCAGCGCGGAACAGGGCGAACCCCATGGCGGCGAGGAGCTCGGCATCCGGGGCGGCGAAGCCCCGCTCGGCGATGCGGGCCGCGATCGCGGGCTGCCAGGCCGCCTGCTTGGCGAGCTCTCTGCCCGTCAGCGCGACATCGGTCTGGATGATCCGGTGCCGCTGCCGCAGTCGTTCGCGGTCGGGTTCCAGTCCGTCGGCGAGAACCCCGAGGGCGTGACGCATCAGGGACTCGGCGGTGAGGGGAGGGTCGGGCTCGGCGATCGCCGCGAGGAGGAGGGGCAGCAGCCGGTCGTCGTCGGAGAAGAGCACCTCCTCCTTGTCGCGGAAGTGCCGGAAGAAGGTGCGCGGCGTGACGCCGGCGGCCGCAGCGATCTGCTCGACCGTCGTATGCGAGAAGCCCTGCTCCGAGAAGAGCGCGACGGCGGCGTTCACGAGTCGCTCGCGCGAGTCCTCCGGCCATCTCGGCATACCCGCATCCTACCCTTGCGTCACAAAGTGACATCACTTATCCTACCGCCATGACACAAACTGACATCACGCCGACCATCCTCGTGACCGGACCGACTCGCGGCATCGGACGCGCGATGCTCGAGCGGCTGCATCAGCATCCGTCCCGTCCTGCGCTCGTCCTCCTCGCCCGTGACGAGGGTGCCCTCGCCCAAGCCGTCGCGTCGTCCAGAGCAGCCGGGCTCGACGCCGTCGGCATCCCGGTCGACCTGGCGAGCCTGCGATCGGTGGGCAACGCGCTGACGCGCCTGTCGGGCCTCGTGGACGAAGGCGTCGTCGCGCCGGTCGACGCCGCGATCCTCAACGCCGGCGCGCAGTTCCTCGACCGCCGGCACACGAGCATGGAGGGGTACGAGCTGACGTTCGCGGTCGATGTGCTGGCCCAGCATGCGCTCGTCGCCGGTCTCGAGCCGCTCCTCGCCACGCACGGTCACGTCGTGCTGCTCGGGTCGTCGACCCACCGGGGGAAGAGGCAGTCGTTCCACCTCGTGCCCGACCCCGTCTGGCAGAGCCCGCGAGACCTGGCCCGTCCCGACACGTTCCTCCCGGTCGGAACCTTCCGCGCCGAGCGGGAGCGCGGCGGCGTCGCGTACGCCACCGGCAAACGCGCCCTCGTGACCCTCTCACACTCCTGGGCGCGGCGGCTCGCCCGTTCCGGTCGCCGGCTGAACGTCTACGATCCGGGCCTCGTCGCCGGCACGGACCTCGTGCGCGGCATGCCCGGCTACATGGACTGGGTGTGGCGCAACGTGATGCCCGCGATGTCGGTGCTTCCGGGCGCGACGACCCCGCACCGCACGGCGCGCCGTGCCGTCGCCCTGGCCCTCGGCGATGCGCACGGCGACGTCGTCGACGGCTACATCGAGATGGGGCGGCTGACTCAGGCGGAGCCGGTCACCTTCGACGAGGCAAGGCAAGCGGTGCTGTGGGAATGGCTCGAGGACGCCCTCTCGCAAGCCCGTGCCGACGACGCGCCGCGGGACCGGCCGGCCGGCCTGCGCAGCTCCGGTCAGACGTCGTAGTCGACCACGACGCGGCCCGTCTTCGGGTGCGACTGGCAGGTGAGGACGTACCCCCGCTCGAGCTCGTCGGGCTCGAGCGCGTAGTTCTCGGTCATCGCGACCGACCCCTCGACGAGCCGGGCGCGGCACGTGCCGCAGACGCCCCCCGCACAGGCGAAGGGCACGTCAGGGCGCACACGCAGAGCCGCGTTGAGAATCGACTCGTGAGCGTCGACGGGGCTTGCGACCGTCGAGGACTGGCCGTCGAGCGTGAACTCGAGGCGATAGACCTCAGCGTCCTCGCGGAGCACGACGGGGCGCCCGGTGGACGGCGCGGCCGCTCCCGGCTCCCCCGTCGTGAACAGCTCGTACCGGATGTGGCCGGGGTCGACTCCGACGTCCTCGAGGGTGTCACGGCACAGCTGCACGAGGTCGAACGGCCCGCAGAGGAACCACTCGTCGACGGTCTCGGGGAAGACGAGCTCATCGAGGATGCGGCGCAGGCGCTCCTCGTCGATCCGCCCCGAGAGCAGAGGCGCCGTGCGCTGCTCCCGGGAGAGCACGTGGTGCAGCGCGAGCCGCGTCGGATACCGGTCTTTGAGCTCCGACAGCTCCTCGACGAACATGACGTCGGTCGTCGAGCGATTCGTGTAGACGAGCGTGAAGCGGGAGGTCTCCGAGCGGGCGAGCACGGTCGCCGCCAGCGCCATGAGCGGGGTGATGCCTGATCCCGCCGCGATGCCCGTCACGTGCCGGCCGTCGAGATCGGCGAGCGCCGAGGTGAAGCTGCCCTGCGGGCTCATGACATCCAGCGGATCGCCCACCTTCAGCTCGGTCTGCGCCCACGTGGAGAATCGGCCGCCGATGTCGCGCTTGATCGCGACGCTGATCGTCTGCGGTCCATCACCGCCGCCGCCCGACTCCATCGCGCGGCACAGTGAGTACGACCGCCGCACCTCGTGCCCGTCGAGCTCGGTGCGCAGCGCCACGTGCTGCCCCGCGAGGTAGTCGTACTCGCCGCGCAGCTCCTCGGGGATCGCGAAGGTGACCTCGATCGAGGCGTCCGTCAACGGCCGCACAGCGGCCACGCGCAGCGTGTGGAAGCGGGCGCGGTGCCGGCTGCCGCGCGGACCCCCGACGGCGCTGGCGAGGAAGCTCTCCGCGACGCGCTCGGCCTCGGCGTCGCCGCGCCGGCGCGTCATCAGTGCGCCTTGAAGTGGTCGAAGGGCTCGAGGCAGCTGCGGCACTCGTAGAGGGCTTTGCACGAGGTGGACCCGAAGCGCGCGACCTCCCTCGTGTCGAGCGATCCGCACCGCGGGCACCGGACGCTCAAGCGCACGGGGATCGGACCCCTGACGGCCGCCCGCCCGGTGGGGGGCGCGATCCCGAAGTCCGCGAGCTTGCGCTTGCCGGCCGCGGTCATCCAGTCGGTCGTCCACGCCGGCGCCAGGGTGAGCCGCACGTCGACGTCCGGGAATCCCGCGCTCGACAGGGCCAGCTCGAGGTCGTCGCGGATCGCGTCGACGGCCGGGCATCCCGAGTACGTCGGCGTGATCGTGGCGACGACGCGTTCGCCTTCGAGCTCCACCGAGCGCAGGATGCCGAGATCCTCGATCGTGAGAACCGGAACCTCGGGATCGGGAACGGATGCCGCAACCCGGCGAGCGAGGTCGAGGTCGAGCGCCGCCGTCACCATGTCGCCCCCGGATGCTTGCGCGCGAGCACCTGCATCTCGGCGAGGAGGTAGCCGAGCGGCGCGGCGTGACTGCCGTGGCGGCCGCCGCCTGCGGAGTCGAAGGCCGTCGGCAGATCGATGTCGGCCTCGGCGAAGACGGCGGAGATGACCTGGTCGAACGCCGGTCGGAGCTCCGAGGGGCGCACCGCGACGCCGGCGTCCGCGAGGGCGTCGGTCAGCGGCTCGTCCCTGAAGAGCTCCCCGACGTAGGGCCACACGTCGGCGACGGCCCGCAGCATCCGTCGCCTCGACTCCTCGGTGCCGCCCGCGAGGCGCAGCGTCCACTGCACGGCGTGATCGCGGTGATACTCGACCTCTTTGACGGCCTTCGCGGCGACGGCGGCGATCGTCGCGTCGGAGGAATCCTGCAGCGCGGAGTAGAGCTCGAACCAGTAGACGGATGCCGCGAGCTGCCGCGCGATCGTCTGGGCGAAGTCGCCGTTGGGCTGCTCGAAGAGCCAGGCGCTGCGGAACTCGGGCTCGTCCCGCCAGTAGGCGAGATCGTCCTCGCTGCGCCCGTCCCACGCGCCGGCATAGCGCAGGAGCGACCGGGCATGACCGAGGAGGTCGAGGGCGATGTTGGCGAGCGCGACGTCCTCCTCGAGCTCGGGTGCGCGCGAGATCCAGGCGCTCAGCTGCTGCGCGAGGATGAGCGCGTCGTCGCCGAGCCACAGCGCGTACTCCGCGATCTCGGCGGAGGCGGGGCGGGCGTCGCCGCCCGCGAGCTCGGCGGACAGCGCGACCTCGTCGACCGTGACGTCGCCGTGCGCGTCGGCGCGTTTCGTCTCGGTCGCTTCGCTCCCTCGCGGGGCGACCGGGATGGAAGATCCGGTCGTCGAGCGAGCGGAGCGAGACGAAACGCCCGCAGCCGGCGAAGAAGGCTCGGTCACAGGTGCGGCACCCCCTCCGACGCCGTGTAGTAGCGGGCGTGGCGGTAGTTCTTGCCGGCGGGCGACTCGAAGAACGCGCCCTTCGCGTCGGGGTCGCTCGTCGTGATGGCGTCGGCGGGGACGACCCACACCGACGTGCCCTCGCCGCGGCGCGTGTACAGGTCGCGGGCGTTGCGCACCGCCATCTCCGCATCCGGAGCGTGCAGCGATCCCGCGTGCACGTGCGAGAGCCCGCGGTTGGCGCGCACGAACACCTCGAAGAGGGGCCAGGCCTCGCGGTCGGAGCCGCCGGGCGCGCTCATGAGGCTGCCCTCGTCGGTTCGGCGCGATTCGTATCGCTTCGCTCGCTCGACGACCGGCGGGCGGCGTACGCGGCGGCGGCCTCACGCACCCATGCGCCCTCCTCGTGCGCCGTACGGCGGTTGCGCAGCCGCTCGGCATTGCACGGCCCGCGCCCCGACAGCACCTCGCGGAACTCCTCCCAGTCGATCTCGCTCATGTCCCAGCGACCGGTCTCGTCGTTCCAGCGCAGCTCCGGGTCGGGAAGCGTCACGCCGAGCACCTCGGCCTGCGGCACGAGCATGCCCACGAACCGCTGCCGCAGCTCGTCGTTCGAGAAGCGCTTGATCTTCCACTGCATCGACTGCGCCGAATTGGGCGAGGCGTCGTCGGGCGGGCCGAACATCATGAGCGAGGGCCAGTACCAGCGGTTCACGGCATCCTGAGCCATCTCGCGCTGCGCCGGGGACCCCTGCATGAGGGCCAGTAGGATCTCGAAGCCCTGGCGCTGGTGGAACGACTCCTCCTTGCAGATGCGCACCATCGCGCGGCCGTACGGGCCGTACGAAGCGCGGCACAGCGGCACCTGGTTGCAGATCGCCGCCCCGTCGACGAGCCAGCCGATCGCCCCCATGTCGGCCCACGTCGGGGTCGGGTAGTTGAAGATCGAGGAGTACTTCGCCCTGCCGGCGATCAGCTGCTCGGTCATCTCATCGCGGGTGCTGCCGAGCGTCTGGGCTGCCGAGTAGAGGTACAGCCCGTGCCCCGCCTCGTCCTGCACCTTCGCCATGAGGATGGCTTTGCGCTTGAGGCTCGGCGCCCGTGTGATCCAGTTGCCCTCCGGCTGCATGCCGATGATCTCGGAGTGGGCGTGCTGCGAGATCTGGCGGATGAGCGTCTTGCGGTACGCCTCGGGCATCCAGTCGCGCGGCTCGATGCGCTGCTCGGCCGCGATGAGCGCGTCGAAAGCCTCCTGCTCGGCTGCCTCATCGATCGGGGACGAGTCGATCAGCATCTCGGTCGTCATCGTCGACTCCTAATAACAGAACGATCGTTAAGTAAGTGTATCGCGGGTCGTCACCGACCGTCCACGGAACTCGGCGACGACATCGCCGGTCTCGTCGGTCACGGTCACGTCGTAGACTCCCGTCCGACCCGACCGTGTGCGTCGCCGCGCCTCGGCCCTCAGCACCGAACCGGCCGAGGTGGCCTTGAGGAACGTGATGTCGGCGCCCGCCGCGACCGTGACCGTCGCGTCCTCGTTGCAGCAGATCGCGAACGTCGTGTCGGCGAGGGCGAACACGAATCCGCCATGCGTGATTCCGAACCCGTTCGTCATGTCTTCGCGCACGGCCATCGACACGATCGCATGTCCGGGCTCGTCGACCTCCACGCGCATCCCGAGGGCCGCCGATGCCTTGTCGCGCTGGAGCATTTCGCGCTGACCCGCGAAGTGCGCTGCGGGCGCGGGGTGCGCGCCGGGCTCGGGCGTTTCGTCTCGCTTCGCTCGCTCGACGACCGAGGGGTCAGGGTGCGTCATGCGGGCACGCTCTCCTTCGCGACGAGGGTCAGGACGTCGTAGGTCGCGACGATCTCGTCGTGCTGGTTCAGGATGACGGCATCCCACCGCACCTCGCCGTACTCGTCGGTCTCCCGCGGAGTGATCTGCTTCGCCGTGAGGATGACCCGGATCGTGTCGCCGGGCGACACCGGAGTGACGAACCGGAGGTTCTCGAGCCCGTAGTTCGCGAGCACCGGGCCCGGGTCGGGATCGACGAAGAGGCCCGCCGCCCACGAGACGAGGAGGTAGCCGTGGGCGACGCGCCCGGGGAAGAAGGGGTTCGCCTCGGCGGCCGCCTCATCCATGTGCGCGTAGAAGGTGTCGCCGGTGAAGCGCGCGAAGGTCTCGATGTCGTCGAGCGTCACCTCTCGCGAGTCCGACAGGACCTGATCGCCCAGGCGCAGCTCCGACAGGGACTTGCGGAAGGGATGCCGGTCCTGATGCACCGCGGCGCCCTGGTGCCACACGCCCGTGAGTGCCGTCAGCATCTCGGGCGATCCCTGCACGGCGGTGCGCTGCATGTAATGCAGCACCGCCCGGATGCCGCCGAGCTCCTCGCCTCCCCCCGCCCGGCCGGGTCCCCCGTGCACGAGATGGGGGACGGGCGCCCCGTGGCCGGTCGATGAGCGGGCGCTGTCGCGGCTGAGGAAGAGGATCCGGCCGTTGAACGCGGCGATGCGGCTCAGGAGCTCCGTGGCGACCCCCGGCTCGTTGGTCGCGACGCTGGTCACGAGCGACCCGCCGCCGAGGTCGACCAGGGCGGCGGCCTCGTCGAGCGTGCGATAGGCCAGCACGCTCGCGACGGGTCCGAACACCTCGACCTCGTGGACGGCGGGGGCCGCGGCATCCCGGAACCCCACGAGGATCGGCTCGACGAAGGCGCCGTCCGGCGCGACGCCCGTCGACCCGTCGGCGCGGACGACCTCGGGCGCCTCGGTCGAGCCGAGCAGCAGCCTCCCACCGGCGGCCTCGAGGGCACCGACCGCGGCGAGCACCTCGTCGCGCTGCGCGGTCGAGACGAGCGGGCCCATGGTGACCCGCTCGGCATGCGGGTCGCCGAGTACGACACGTTCGGAGATGCTGGCGCGGATCGCCTCGACGAGGTCGTCGACGGATGCCTCGGGCACGATCGCTCGGCGGATCGCCGTGCACTTCTGCCCGGCCTTCGTCGTGAGCTCCACGAGGAGCTGCTTCACGTACGCGTCGAACTCCGGCGTGCCCCGCACCGCGTCGGGGCCGAGCACCGAGGCGTTGATGGAGTCGGTCTCGCTGGTGAACCGGACGCCCGGCGCCGCCTGCGCCCGCAGGCGCTCGGCCGTCGACGCGCTGCCCGTGAAGGAGACGGCGTCACCGAGCCCGAGGTGATCGAAGATTCCGGGGATGCTGCCGCTCACGAGCTGCAGCGATCCCTCGGGAAGCCGCCCCGTCTCGACCAGCATGCGCACCCACGCCTCCGCGAGATAGGCCGTCGGCGTCGCCGGCTTCACCAGAGTGGGAACACCCGCGAGGAACGCGGGCGCGAACTTCTCCAGGGCGCCCCAGACGGGGAAGTTGAAGGCGTTGATCTGCACGGCGACGCCGGGGAGGCGCGTGTAGACGTGGCGGCCGAGGAACGATCCGTCCTTCGAGAGCGGCTCGACCGGTCCGTCGAGGTAGACCATGCCGTTCGGCAGCTCCCGGCGCCCCTTCGACGAGTACGTGAAGAGCACTCCGATCCCCCCGTCGACGTCGCTCAGCGAGTCGCGCTGCGTCGCGCCCGCACGCTTGGACAAGTCGTAGAGCTCCTGCTTGCGATCGGTCAGCGCGAGCGCGAACTCCTTGAGCAGCAGCGCCCGCTGGTGGAACGTCAAGGCGCCGAGGGATGCCTGTCCGACCGTCCGCGCGTACTGGAGCGCACCGGCGAGGTCGGCGCCCTCTGCACCGACCGTCGCGATGAGCTCTCCCGTCGACGGGTCGCGTACGGCGGCTCCCTGTGCGCCGGCGTCGGCGCCGGGCGTCCACCACTGTCCCTGCAGGTAGCTCGGCAGGAAGTCGGTCATGCATCACTCCATTCGTAGAACCCTCGGCCCGTCTTGCGGCCGAGGCGCCCCTCGGCGACCATCCGCCGCAAGAGCGCCGGCGGAGCGAACCGCTCCCCGAGCCGCTCGTGCAGCTCGTCGGCGATCGCGAGCCGCACGTCGAGGCCGACGAGGTCGGTCGTGCGCAGGGGCCCCGTGGGATGCCGGTAGCCCAGCTCCATCGCCGCATCGATGTCCTCCGCCGACGCCACCCCCTCCTCGAGCATCCGGATCGCCTCGAGGGCGAGCGCCACGCCGAGGCGGCTCGAGGCGAAGCCGGGCGCGTCGCGCACGACCACCGGCGTCTTGCCGAGGGCCCGCACCCAGCCGCGTGCCGCGTCGACCACGGGAGCGGATGCCGCGCTCCCCACGACGACCTCGACGAGGAGCGATGCGGGCACCGGGTTGAAGAAGTGCATGCCCAGGAAGCGCTCGGGGCGGCGGAGGCCCTGAGCGAGACCGTCGATCGACAGGGAGCTCGTGTTCGAGGCCAGGACCGCGTCGTCGGCGATCGCGCCTTCGACCCGGGCGAGCCCCGCGCGCTTGAGGCCGGGCTCTTCGGGGACGGCCTCGACGACGAGCCCGACGCCGGCGAAGGCGGAGGCATCCGTCGCCGTCGACACCGCATCGAGAAGCTCATCGAGCGGGCGGTCCGTCGTGCCGCGCTCGACCGACCGGGCCAGCGCCTGGGCGATGCGGGACGCAGCGGCGTCTGCCGCGACGGCGTCGGCCTCGACGACGACGACGCGGGAGCCGGCGAGCGCGAAGGCGTGGGCGATGCCCGAACCCATCCGCCCGCCTCCGAGCACGCCGACGTGGGCCGGCACCGCGCCGGCGGTTCCGGGGCGCGGGGGTGCGGCATCCGTCATCTCTTCCTCCGCTCGAGGAAAGCCGTCATGCGCTCGCGCTTCTCGGGACGCTCGAACAGCTCGGCCTGCAGCTCGAGGTCGATGTGCGGGTGCGCCTCGAGCGGGGCGCGGAGCGCGGTCTTGGTGTGGCGTGTCGCGAGGGCGTCGTTCGCGGCGATGCGATCGGCGAGCGCATGAGCCGCGCTCATCAGGTCGCCGGGGTCGTGGAGCGACGACAGCAGGCCCCACGCGAGCGCCTCGTCCGCCTCGAGGATGCGCCCCGTGAGAAGCAGCTCGGCGGCGCGGGCGGGCCCGACGATCTGCGGCAGTCGCCAGCTCGCCCCGGCGGCGGCGAGGATGCCGAGGCCGGTCTCGGGGTTTCCGAGCCGCGTGCGCGAGGTGCCGATCCGGATGTCGGCGGCGTACGCGAGCTCGGCGCCACCGCCGAGCGCGAAGCCGTCGACGGCCGCGATGACCGGCATCGGAAGTGCCGCGATGCGGGCGAAGGCGTGGGTGTTGATCCCCTGCCGCGCGTCGGGCGCCCGGCGGTCGCGCAGCTGGGCGATGTCGGCTCCGGACGCGAAGACGCCGCCCGCGCCCGTGAGGATGAGGATGCGCGGCTCCTGCTCGAGCTCGACGCAGAGCGCGTGCAGGGCGTCGACCGTGGCGAGGTCGATGGCGTTGCGTGTGTGGGGACGATCGAGGGTCGCCACCACCCGGTCGCCGCCGCGCTCGACTGTGAGGGGAGGCCGGATGTCGTCCGTCATCGAATGCGCTCCGCGTCGTCGAGGAATTTCCAACCGATCGTTCAGTAATGATGGCAGACTCGCGGAGGGATCGCCAAGCAGCCGCGCAGAGGCGTGCCCACCGGATGGGAGACTGAGGCCATGACCGCGACACCGGCGACAGGAGCGGCCGCAGCGGTCCCCGTCCGGCGCGGCAGGCCCGGCTACGACCGCGCGCAGATCCTCGAGGTGGCGGTCGCCGTGTTCAACGAGCAGGGATACGACGCGACATCCGTCGCCGACCTCGCCGCCCGCCTGCAGCTGACGAAGTCCGCGCTGTATCACCATTTCGACTCCAAGGAGCAGCTCCTCGCCGAGGCGCTCGACGACGCGCTCGGCGCGCTCGAAGGCGTGCTGGATCAGACGGGGGCGACCACCGGAACGCCTGCCGAGCGCCTCGACTTCGTGCTGCGGGCGGCCGTCGAGGTCCTCATCGACCGGCTGCCGTCGGTCACGCTGCTGCTGCGCGTGCGAGGCAACAGCGCGACCGAGCGCGAGGCGCTCGAGCGCCGGCGCCTGTTCGACCAGCGCGTGACGGAGCTCGTGCGCTCCGCGCAGGATGCCGGCCTCGTGCGCGCCGACATCGACGGCGCCGTGACGACCCGCCTCGTGTTCGGCATGATCAACTCCGTCGTGGAGTGGTACCGCCCGACGGGGCCGATCGACCGCGAACGCCTCGCCCACGACGTCGTGACGATCGCGCTGGACGGCATGCGCACGCGGGGGCCGGAGCCGGGCGGCGAGGCGGTCCTCGGGACGTCGGCGCCGAACGCGACGCGGAAGCACCGGCCTCCCGACGTGCCGCCGCCGCGCTTCACCGTGTGAAACCGGGCAGCGCGGCATCCGCTTTCGGGCTGTCCGGCGCGCGCCTTACTCGGGGCGCCCGTCGGATGCAACCCCCTCAGGCGGCGGCGAACCGTCACGCAGGCTGACGACACCGAAGGAAGGTGTCACATGAAAGCGATGACGTACCGCGGCCCCTACAAGGTGCGGGTGGAGGAGAAGCCCGACCCGAGGATCGAGCATCCGAACGACGCGATCGTGCGAGTCGAGCTCGCGGCGATCTGCGGCTCCGACCTGCACCTGTTCCACGGCATGATGCCGGACCTGCGCATCGGGCACACGTTCGGCCACGAGTTCATCGGCCGCGTCGAGCAGATCGGCTCGTCCGTGCAGAACCTCAAGGTCGGCGACCGGGTAATGGTGCCGTTCAACATCTACTGCGGCTCGTGCTTCTTCTGCGCCCGCGGCCTCTACTCGAACTGCCACAACGTCAACCCCAACGCCACCGCAGTGGGCGGCATCTACGGCTACTCCCATACGACGGGCGGCTACGACGGCGGGCAGGCCGAGCTCGTTCGCGTGCCCTTCGCCGACGTCGGCCCGTCGATCATCCCGGAGTGGCTCGACGACGAGGATGCCCTCCTGCTCACCGACGCCTTCTCGACGGGCTACTTCGGCGCGCAGCTCGGCGACATCGTCGAGGGCGACACGGTCGTGGTGTTCGGCGCAGGACCCGTCGGCCTGGCGGCGGCGCGGTCTTCCTGGCTGATGGGCGCCGGGCGCGTCGTCGTCGTTGATCACCTCGACTACCGACTCGAGAAGGCGAAGACCTTCGCGTTCGCCGAGACGCACAACTTCGCGCAGGTCGACGACATCGTCGTGCTCCTGAAGAAGGCGACGGAAGGGCTCGGAGCGGACGTCGTGATCGACGCGGTGGGCGCGGAGGCCGACGGCAATCTCACGCAGCACATCACCTCGGCCAAGCTCAAGCTGCAGGGCGGCTCGCCCGTCGCGCTGAACTGGGCGATCGACTCCGTGCGCAAGGGCGGCAACGTCTCGGTGGTGGGCGCGTACGGGCCCCTGTTCAGCGCCGTGAAGTTCGGCGACGCGATGAACAAGGGCCTCACCATCCGCACCAACCAGGCACCCGTCAAGCGCCAGTGGCCGCGCCTGCTCGAGCACATCCAGGCCGGATACCTCAAGCCCAGCGACCTGATCACCCACCGCATCCCCCTCGACGAGATCGCCGAGGGGTACCACATGTTCTCGTCCAAGCTCGACGACTGCATCAAGACGGTCGTGCGGCCGACCGCCGCCTGACCGGGAAGGAGAAGTCATGCCGTACACCTCCGACAAGCCCGCGCTCGCCGAGTCGAGCGATCAGCTGCGCGCACGCATCCCGGGGTGGGGCGCCGATCTCGATCCCGCCGACCGGCCCTCGTATCCGAAGGAGCGCTTCGCCCCCGAGGAGACCGGCGCGCACTGGGACCTGCCCGAGAGCCAGCCGGACCCGTTCGGCCGCGAACGCTCGCTCGAGCACACGCGCCTGACTCCCGTCTTCGGGACGGCCCAGCCTCTGCACGGAGTGTCTGGGGCGATCAGGCGGCTCGCGTACGCCCGCTACAGCGAGGGTCGCGCGGCCCATTGGCTGCTCCTCGTCCTCGGCGACCGGGTCGAGGCGATCGGCGCGCACGTGCGCTCCTTCGCCACGCTCCGCCCCGACAACCCCGTCACGCAGACCGGCGTGCTGGGCGAGCGCGGACGCCGACCGCTGGCTTCGCGCTTCGGGCGTCATCGGGCCGACCTCACGCACATGTGGCTGGACCCGCTCATCGTCGTGGGTCCGTGGGTGCTCGCGCTCGTGGGAGCCGTGACCGTCGTGCGCCGGATCGTGCGACTGCTCTGAGCGCGGGGAGCGTCGTGGGTGCCCATCCTCCGCACAGGATGCGCACAGAGGACGCCGCATTCGGGTACGGGACAGAGCCGCCGCCATGCTGCGGCTCGTCGGCGAGGGTTGGTTCCGGGCGGAGCCGGCGTGCCGGCGAGCGGATCGAGGAGCCGGCATGGGGAATTCCGAGTGAGAACGGCCAGCAGACCCTGGGAGAGTGACGCCGGTGTCCACTGACCTCGAGGCGCCGTACACGCGGCGGATGGCACGCAGCACGAGCCTCGACGAGGCACGCCACTCGATTCGCGAGCTGTACGGCACGACGATGGCGCTCGTGGCCGACCCTCCCGCCGACTTCCGGTACGAGGCCGCGGCGGTGACCGACGACGGCTTCTCCGCGGCGACACTCCGCTTCTCGGGCGCCTGCCGGTCGGGCACGGAGTCCTTCCCCGACCTCATCGTCGCCCACGCCCCGGCGGGGCGACACCGCTGGCGCGCGGGGCGGGAATCCGGCCCGGGCGCGGTGCCCTTCCTCGTGCCGCCCGGCCGCGACCTGCGGGTCGAGTTCAACGGCCTGCACCTGCGGACCTTGCGCATCGAGTCCGACGTCGTGCGGCGGACGGTCCAGGGGTTCACCGGGACGGAGCAGGCGACGCTGCGCTTCGACGGCGTCAACGGCGAGTCCCGGCATCATGCGTTGATGATCGAGTCGCTGCGATTCGTCGAGGCGACGCTCGTCGCGGATTCCAGCCTGCGCGAGGCACCCCTCGTGCGGGCCCGGATCATCGACCAGGCCGTGACGAGCGTCCTCGCCGCCTTCCCGCTCGTCGACATGGCAGCGCCTCGCCCCGCCGCCGCCACGTCTCGTGCGGTGCGCAGGGCGATCGCGCACATGGAGCAGCACCTGCAGGATCCCCTCTCGATCGCCGACATCGCGATCGCGGCCGGCGTCTCGACCCGGGCCCTGCAGTCGGCGTTCCAGCGACAGTTCAGCATGACGCCGTCGCACTACCTCCGCCGGATGCGGCTGCGGGCCGCTCACGAGGATCTCCGCAACGCCACCGACGCGCGCGTCGCCGTCCGCGACATCGCCCGCAGGTGGGGCTTCGTCCACGCGGGCCGGTTCGCGCAGCTCTATGCGGAGCAGTACGGCGAGCGCCCGTCAGACACGCTCCGCCGCTGACAGGGGACGGATGCCTCGGCTCAGCCGCCGCTGAACGCGTCGAAGAAGCGGTCGCGGAAGGCATCCATCCGCCATACGGGAGCATCGCTGGACGGGAGCACCCCCGGCTGCCAGCCCCACGCGTCGATGCGCGCCATGACGGCGGGATCCTTCGAGATGAGTGTCACGGGGACGTCGCGATCGGCATCCTCTCCGCTGACGATCCGCGACGGCTGATGATCGCCCAGTACGACCAGGACGAGATCCGACGGGTCATACGTCTGGAGGTATGAGAAGAGCGCGCCGAGCGAGTACTCGATGGACGCGGCGTACATCTCCTTCACGCGCTGCGGGTCCTGCCAGACCACGACGGGCGGGTCACCGGCCGCCGCCTGCGCCTCGAACGCGGACCCGTCGCCGAGGTCGCCCCAGGGCAGCAGCTGGGGCAGTGGTGTCCACGGCGTATGCGACGAGACGAAATCGATCTCGGCCATGACCGGCGAGGGCGCGGCAGTGAGCACGCGGTCGTGGAACTGCCGCCAGGTGAACTGGTCCGGAACCAGGGCATAGCTGAACGCCGGTCCCCGGTATCCGAGGTTGCGCGAGTCGAGGATCGTCTCGAAGCCGTAGAAGTCGGTTCCGGCGTCCCAGTCCTCCTTGTTCGAGGGCACGACGGCGGCGGTTGTCCATCCGGCTCGGGCGAAGGCGCGAGCGAGCGTGAAGCGGTCGCTCGCGGTGAGCTGCGCGTACTTCTGCGGCGAGTCGACCCACAGCCCGCTCTGCAGCGTGGCGTGCGCGAGCCAGCTGACTCCCCCGAACGTCGGCGAGGACAGGAAGGCGCTCCGGGCGAGATATCCGTCGCGAGCGAGCTGATCACCGCCCCGACGGAGTGCGCGGTCGACGCCGTCCGCCCATGTCGAGCCCTCGACAGCGACGCGCCCGTAACTCTCGATGAAAGCGAAGACGACGTCCTTGCCGGCCAGCGCCTGGAGCAGGTCGTCGCGCGACCGGAGGGAGTCGACCCGGATCTCGCGGTCGAAGGACTGCCGCTCGCGGATGCCCGCGGCCGTCTGCTCGGTCGTGTCGGCGATCGCCCGCGCGGAATCGGCGGACGCGAGCGGCACACCCGGCACGGCCTGCGCGGCGAGCAGTGCACCGGCGATCCAGGCGACCGCGATCACGGCGACGGCTCTGCGTCCGTCGCGGCCGGCTGCCGCGACGGCGCGGCCCGCGCGGAGCGCCGCGAGCGCGAGCGCCCAGACGAGAGCGGCCACGACGGCGGCGACCAGCACGAGGACGATCGTGAGACCGACGGGCCCGGTCGCATCGGCGACGACGCCCGCGGCCGACACCACCTGCGGCCAGTCCCCCGCCGCCTCGAAGGGCCGGTCGATCGTCGCGACGAAGGCCAGGTCCAGCCCGCCGAGCACGATGGCGCCGACGACCAACCCGCCGAAGAGGACCGCGACGAGGGTGCGCGCCGCCCGCCAGGGCAGGACCAGCAGAAGGAGAAGGAGCGCGACGACTTCGAACGGGATGCCGAGGAGCGCCCGCGCGTCTCCCGCGGTGAGGGCGCCCGGCAGGAGCGCGGCGAGGACGATCGTCGCGAACGCCGCGACCGTCGCGGCCCGGGACCCGGACTCGTCGCTGGGTGAGGACGGGTCGCGGGGGGAGGGCAGGTCGCGGGGTGCACCTTTCGCGGCGGTCGGGCGCATCCGTCGTCCCCGGGCTACGACCGGGTGAGGGGCCGCCGGGCGCAAGCCGACTCGTCGCCCTCGAGCGTGAACCGTTCCGACAGCGCATACCGCAGCAGCACGACGTCGCCGATCTGCCGCACCTCGGCGAGGGTGGCCCGGTGCTTCGCGTTCCAGGGGAAGCGGCCCGACTCGACGAACCGGGGCGCCCGCGCCTCCCCGACGAAGAACGGCGCCACCACGAGCTGGAGCTCGTCGGCGAGCTGATCCACGAGGAACTGCGTGTGGACGTGGCCGCCCCCCTCGACCATCAGCCGCCCTATGCCCCGCCCCTCGAGGTCGTCGAGCACTGCGGCCATCGGCACCTCGCCCGTCCCGACACCCACGACCGTCGCCGCCCCGTCCAGACGCGCGGCGAGCTGGGGGGCGATGTCGCGCGGGCAGTACACGAGCTTGTCGGCATCCCCCTCGCGGAAGAAGGCCGCCTCGCAGGGGATGTCGCCCGTCGCGGTGACGGTCACTTTGACCGGCGAGCACGGGAGCCCCGCAGCCGTCCGCACGAGCTGCCGCTCCTGGCTGCGGACGAGGAGGCGGGGGTCGTCGCGCCGCACCGTCGAGGCGCCGACCATGATCGCGTCGCTGTCGGCGCGGAGCTGGTCGACGCGATCGAAGTCGGCGCTGTTCGACATCGCCAGCTTGTGGGGCGCGGCGCTGTCGAGGTAGCCGTCGATCGACATCGCGCAGCTGAGGGTGACGTAGGGCCTGGTCATGCCGTCGGCTCCTCGACGGCCATGGCGTCGGCATGGCGGCGATCGAGCGGGTCCCCACGACGACGCCGGAGGACGGATGCCGCGATCACGGCGGCTCCGGGAGCGACGGCGATCATCGCGAGCACGCCGTACGCCGTGGCGGCGGCGATGCCGGTCGCAGAGCCCAGGCCCGCGGCGGCGAAGGCCCACGCCGCAGCGCCCTCGCGCGGTCCCCATCCCCCGACGTTGAGCGGGATCGATCCCGCGAGGACCGCGATGAGCGCGACCGCGGCGAGGACCTGCGGAGACGTCCGCGCGCCGACGGCGACCGTCGCGACGACGAACGTCGCGACGTGGCACGCGACCACGACAGCCGACGCCGCGACGACGCCGACGATGGTTCGAGGTCCGGCGAAGGCGGCCCTGATCCGCTGGAGTTCGCGCAGCAGCGTCGTGCGGGCACGCCGGCTGAGCGTCGCTGCGAGGACGACGCCGGCGCAGACGACGAGGACTGCGAGGACCATCACGCCCACAGCGGGAGCGTATGCCCAGACACCGAGAGACGCCAGTACGACGGCGGCGACGACCAGCTGCACGGTCTGCCCCGCCGTGCGCTCGGCGACGACGGCGCGGGACGCGTCGCCGACCTGTCGCACGCTGCGACCGTGCGCTATCGCACGGTGCACGTCGCCCAGGACGCCGCCGGGGAGCACCGTGTTGAGGAACTGCGACCGGTAGTAGGCCGCGACGGCGCCTGTCTGGGCGAGGGGGATGTCGAGGCCTCCGGCGATGAGACGCCACCGCCACGCGGCCGCCGACGTCGCGATGGCGGCGAGGACCGTGGCGGCGACGATCGGCAGGACCGACAGCGACGTGATCCCGCGGAGGAACGGCTCCGCGCCGGCGTGCAGGATGACCGCCACGAGGATCGCGCACCCCACCACCGGCTTGATCCATGCCCGCACGAGGGGCGAGGCGGAGATCGCGAGCGTCCGCGGTGCCGCGGTCCAGCGGCTCATGCGGGATGCGCCAGGAGGTCGAGGTGCTGCACCACGACGCGCAGCTCGCCCCGCGTCAGCTGCCGCATGCGGCGCAGGAGGTATTCGTCGCCCCACTCCAGGAGGGTCGGCCGCTGCTCGATGGCGGCGGCGACCCATCCCTCGAGCCACGCAGCGGTCACCGCGTGGTCGTTCGCGGTCAGACGCCACGGCGATTCGGCGAGGCGGACGACCCACCCTGCGCGGCGGAACGCCGCGGCTGCGGCCGCGGGGGCATCCGGCCCGAGGAGATGACGAGAGCCGGCGAGCCGGCGCTGATGATCGTTGAACGCCGCCTCGAAGACCCCGTCGCCGGGGTCGGCGGGATCCAGCCGCACGCGGCCGGTCACGCTCAGGCTGAAGAGGGCGGGGGCGGCGACGGCTGCGCAGGCATCCACCACGGCATCGAGCTCGTCGCGGGTCAGCACGTCGAGCAGTGCCGACGCCGTGACCAGCGACGCGCCGGCGAGGTCTTCGGGAAGCAGGTGCTCGGCATGCTCGACGCTCTCCTCCACCGCGACCGACCGCCCCTGCACGTCGGCGCCGGGCTGCGCCGATGCCCGGGCGAGCAGCTCGGCGTTCCAGTCGTGCAGCACCCACGTCTGCGGCCCCGGCAGGGACGGCGCGAGCCAGCGCATCATCGACCCCGTGCCGCTGCCGAGGTCGTGCACGACGACCGGCCCCTCGACGAGCCGTGCGGCTTCCCGGGCGAGCCGCACCGACCGGGAGCCCGCGTCGATCTGCTCGCGCAGGGTGAGCCATTCGGCCGACACGGCAATGACGTCGCTCATCGCGCCGACTCCAGGGCGTGTGCGACGCGTTCGGCGGTGTCGCGCCAGCTCGGCGCATCGCCGCGGCTGCCGCGGGCGGCGTCGGTGAGCCGCGCACGCAGCGCCGGATCGGCGAGCCAGTTCGCCAGGGTCCGCGCGAGCGCCGCGCTGTCGCCGGGCGGCACCAGGATCGCCGCTCGCGTGGAGGCCGTGGCCTCGGGCACCCCGCCCGTCTCGCTCGCGACGACGGGTATGCCCCGGCTCAGGGCATCGATCACGACCATGCCGAAGTTCTCGACCCGCGACGGCACGACGACGAGATCCGTGGCGCGGAACGCCTCCTCCAGGCGCGAACCGGTCAGGACCCCGGGAAACAGCACGCGGTCGGCGATGCCGGCCGTGCGGGCGCGCTGCCGGACGTCGCGCGCGAAGCCCGGCTCGGTCTCGAGGGAGCCCGCGATCGTGCACCTCCACCCCCGGGCCGCCGCGAGGCTCGCGAGCGCCTCGACGAGCACGTCCTGCCCCTTGTGCGGGGCCACTACGCCGAGACACAGGAGCTCGGTCCCGGCGGCGCTCCCGTCCGCGATCGCGCCGCCGTCGGTGCCCGGATGCGCCACCACGATCCCCTCCTCGCCGGCGAGTCCCTCCTCCGCGATCCGCCGGCGCGTCCACGCGCTCGGCGTCACGATCAGCCGCGCCGCTGCGAAGGCCCGCCTCTCGCCCTCGATGACGCGGGCCTCGGCATCCGGGAAGTCCGCCGACAGCATGTGCGCGAGCACGACGATCCGCAGCCGCTGCGCCTCGGCCTCGACGGCCGCGGCCGACCGGCCGGCCACGAGCCCGTCGACGAGCACGAGGTCGTCGTCGTCGATCCCGGCGAGGAGGGATGCGACGGCCGCCGGCCGCGCACCCGAACCGGCCGGAGGATGCTCCTCGTCGGGCGCCACGGGCATCAGCCGCACGTCCCACCCCCGAGCGGCGAGCGCCCTCCCCGCGTGCAGGTCGTAGAGGTTGCCGCCGCTCACGCGCGCAGGATCGTCGATCCCCTCGGGGACGACGAACCAGACGGTGGGCCCTGCGGTCACAGGGCCACCTCGTACGACGCCCACGCGATGTGCGACTCGTGGAGCGTGACGCCGATGCCGGTCAGCGCGCCTCCGCCGAGTGCGCCCTCGCGCGCGAGCTCGACGAGCCGATCCGCGACGTGCCGGCACAGCCGCTCGGTGGTGGTGTTGACGCCCTGGAACTGGGGCTCGTCGTCGAGGTTTCGATACGAGAGCGCCGAGAGGATGCCGCGCAGCGCCTCGGCGGCGCGACCGATGTCGACGACCACGCCGTCGTCGTCGAGGTCGTGGGCGCGAAACGTCGCGTCCACGACGAAGGTCGCCCCGTGCAGCCTCTGCGCCGGGCCGAACATCTCACCGGTGAAGCTGTGCGCGACCATCATGTGGTCACGGACCGTCAGCGAATAGGTCATGCGGCGTCCCTCCAGTCGATCGTGTGGCACAGCCCGGGCGTCGAGCCGTCGGCGATCGCGGCCATGACGTGCGGAAGGTCACGCCACGAAGAGTCGCCGGTCAGAAGCGCGTCGAAGGCCTCGTCGCGCAGCAGGCCGACCGCGAGTGCCATCCGGTCGGCGAGGGTGCGCGTCCCGCGGCGCCGCGGTGCGACCATCCCGACCTGGCTGGAGCGGATCGACAGCCGCCGCGAATGGAAGGCGCCGCCGAGGTCGATCGTCACCGAGCGGTCGCCGAACCAGCTCGCCTCGATGATCTCACCCTCGGTCGCGGCCGAGCGCAGCGCGAGCTGAAGCCCCGCCTGCGACCCGCTCGTGTCGATCACGAGGTCGCGCTCGTCGGGGCCGTCGTCCGGCAGGGCGAACCGGACGCCGAGGCGCGCGCAGACGTCCGCCTTGCCGGGGTCGACGTCGACCACGACGATGTCGACGCCCGGAAGCCCGCTCGTCAGGCGCGCGATGGCGCAGCCGATCATGCCGGCCCCGACGACGGCGATCCGGTCGCCGACGAGCGGCGCGGCATCCCACAGGACGTTGACGGCGGTCTCGACGGCGCCCGCGAGCACCGCCCGCCGCGCCGGGATGTCGTGCGGCACGACGGCGACCGCATCGTGCGGCACGACGAAGGCGGACTGGTGGGGGAAGAGAGTGAAGACGGTGCGGCCGATCAGGTCGTGCGGACCCTCCTCGACGACGCCGACGTTGAGGTAGCCGTACTCGACGGGCGCCGGGAAGTCTCCGACCTGGAATGGAGCCCGCATGCGGGAGTGCTCGCTGTCGGGCACCTGACCGCGGAACACGACCGATTCCGTGCCGCGACTGATGCCCGTGTAGAGCGTGCGCACCAGGACCTCACCGCGTCGCGGCTCGGCCAGCCGCTGCACGCGCAGCGCTCCCCGGCCCGGCTCCTCCACCCAGAACGCGGTCGCCTGCCTCATCTGCGCCCCGATTGCAAGTGAACTGCGCGATGGGCGGATTCCGTGTCATGAATGGTCACCACGGAAGGAGAACGGTCAGCGCGATGCGAAACGTTCAGCTCTCGCCGCTGTGGTCTGTGGCCGGCGGCCTCGTCGGCCTGGTCGCGGTCGCCGCGATGACTCATCTGTCGCCCCTCGGTTGGTCTGCCGGTATCGCCTACCTTCTCGAGTCGAACGTCCTTCTGGCGAGGGGCTTGCGCCGCAGCGGGCTCCGCCGCTTCGGACCGGCCAACGCCACGACCCTCGCGCGATCGACGCTCGTCGCGATCGTGACGGCCCTCGTCGCCACCTCGTTCACGCAGGAGGTGCCGGCGCTCCTCCTCGCGGGGCTGGCCGCCCCGGCTCTCGCCCTCGACGCCGTCGACGGCTGGCTCGCGCGGCGGACCGGGACGGTGAGCGAACTCGGCGCCCGGTTCGACATGGAGGTCGACGCCTTCCTCCTCCTCGTCCTGAGCGTCGCGGTGGCGCCCGAGCTCGGCTGGTGGGTCGTGATCATCGGCGCCCTGCGATACGTCTTCGTCGCTGCGGGATGGGTGTGGCCCTGGATGAACGCGACGCTCCCCCACCGCCACTGGCGCAAGGTGGTCACGGCCGTCGCCGGCATCGCACTGGTGGCCGCCGTGTCGGGACTCCTGCCGCTCTGGGCGGATCTGACCGCCGTCGGGATCGCGCTCGCCCTGCTCTTGGAGTCCTTCGGCAGGGACGTCCTCTGGCTCGTCCGCGCGCGCCGCCGCACGACCGCGCGCGCCCGCGGGTGGGAGGGCGACGGCCTCGCGGGCAGGCCGCTGGAGCTCGGCGACTGACCACGCCCCGGGCGCGCCGCCGCACGGGCCCGGTGCCGCGGCAATCCCCGTCCGCGCTCAGGCGAGCGGGACGAGAGGAGGGCGCTCGACGGTGGTCGTCATGTCCACCCGGGAGCCGGATGCCGCGGAGCCGAGCAGCCCCGTCATGATCTCGAGCACGTGCAGCGCTATGTCTCCTGACGCGCGCGGCCCCACCCCGGCGGGCGCGCGGAGGAGGTCGAGCAGACCGGCACCCCGAGCGGTGCCGGCGATCCCGGCCCGCGGCGGGACGGGAACCCAGCCGTCCCCGCCGAGCTCGTGCACCGAGGCCTCCCCGTCGAAGTGGTTGGGGTCGGGCACGCTCAGCGAGCCGTTCTCGCCATGCACCTCGATCGGCGGCGCCTGCGTCGCCGTGCCGTCGAAGGTCGTCGTGATCGTCGAGAGCGCGCCCGACGCGTGGTGGAGGATGCCGGTCACGTGCGAATCCACCTCGACGCGAACGGCCTGGCCCGCGCGGTCCCCGGTCGCGATGACGCGCTCGGAGCGGAGTCTGCTGCCCGCTCCGACGACCGACGTCACGGGCCCGAGGAGCTGCACGAGCGCCGTCACGTAGTAGGGGCCCATGTCCAGAAGCGGACCGCCGCCCGGTCGATAGTAGAAGTCCGGGTTCGGGTGCCAGCGCTCGTGACCCGGCGTGACCATCTGCGCCGTCGCCGCGATCGGGCGGCCGATCTCCCCGGCATCGACGACGGCGCGCGCCGTCTGGATGCCGGTCCCGAGCACCGTGTCCGGCGCGCAGCCCACCCGCACCCCCGCCGTGCGCGCGGCGCGCAGGATCTCCTCTGCGTCGGCGAAGGTCACCGCGAGCGGCTTCTCGCCGTACACGTGCTTGCCGTGCGCGATCGCGCCGAGCGCGATGTCGGCGTGTGCCGCGGGGATCGTCAGGTTGAGCACGATGTCGACGTCGTCGGCGGCGAGCAGGGCGTCGACGGATCGGGCCCGCGCCGACGGAAGCGAGCCGGCCGCGGCATCCGCCCTTGCCCGGTCGAGGTCGGCGACGGCCGTGATCTCGACGTCGGGGGCCGCGGCGAGCGTCTCGAGGTAGACCGCGGAGATGAAGCCGAGGCCCACGACGCCTATGCGGTGCGCGCTGCCCACAGCATCCCCCTCTCGATGATGGTGCGCACGCTCGGGTGATCGAGCACGTCGAGGCTGTGCCCGGGCGTCGTCACGACGATCCGGCCGGCTCCCCACTCGCGCGTCCAGACGGCAGGCGACGTATGCGCGCGGTGCCACGGCTGCGCCGGCTCGGACGGATGGGTCGTCGTCGCGAGCACGTCGTTGAGCTCGTCGAACAGCACCCAGTACTGCTCTGTGCGCAGAGTGAAGTCCTCGAGCCCCTCGGTGATCGGATGCCTCCGCCCGAGGTCGGTGAACTCCACGCGGTGATCGCGGTAGTACTCCTCGCCCTCGGCTCGCTCGATGCCCGGACCGACGGCGGGATGCGTCGCGAACTGGCCGCCGACGAGCTGCAGGTAGTCCGAGGACGCGCGGAACGAGTCGGCGATCCCGCCGTGCCATCCGGTGAAGCCCGTCCCGGCTGCCACGGCGGCACGCAGCCCCTCGAGCTCTTCGCGGGAGATCTCGGACATCGTGACCGACTGCACGATGAGGTCCGTCTCGGCGAGGGCGCCGGCATCCGCGTAGACAGCCGTCGCCTCCTCGACCCGCACGTCGAATCCGCGCTCCCGCAGAAAGGGCAGGAACCGCTCCGTCGCCGCGACCGGCTGATGTCCGTCCCATCCCCCGCGCACCACGAGCGCCTTCCGCGTGGTCGTCGTCATCGATCACCACCTCCGGCCCACGACGATGCCAGGCGGAGGCATCCACCGTCTCATTACTGCGCAAAAATAGACGGGTGACCGACGAGGCGAGCCGCCGTGCGTCGCTCGCCGACGTCGCGGCTGCCGCGGGCGTCTCGGCGGGCACCGTCTCACGCGTCCTGTCCCGGCGGGGCGACTTCTCCCTCGCAACCCGGCGCGCCGTGCACGATGCAGCGACGGCGCTCGGCTACGACCGCGCGACGACCAACCGCGGCCGGCGGGCGCACACCGATCCGCGGCTCATCGAGCTCGTCCTCGGGGGACTCGGCGGCCCCTGGACGCACCAGGTCATCCTCGGTGCGCACGAGCGCGCGTTCGCGCTCGGCTACGACGTCGTCCTCACGAAGGAGCGCACCGACCCGGCGGACGACTGGCCCGCCCGCGTCGCCGCGCGGCGGTCGTCGGGGGTCGTCTTCGCCATCATCACCCCGACGCGACGCCAGCTCGACCGCCTCTCGGACTTCGCGGTGCCGAGCGTCGTGCTCGATCCCCGGTCCGATACCGAGCCGGGTGTCGTCACGGTGGGCGCGACGAACCGCCAGGGCGGGAGGGATGCCGCGCGGCACCTCGTCGCGGAGGGCTACGAGCGATTCGTCTTCGCCACGACCGCGCTGCGCTACCGCTTCGGCCGGGCCCGTGAGCAGGGCTTCCGCGAGGAGCTCGCGCGACTCCTGCCCCGAGCGCGCGTCGAGCTGATCGACGCCGACTGGGTCGGCGGGGTGTCTCGCGCCGGCATCCGGCGGCTGGTCGAGCTCTCCGTCGACGCGCGGCTCGGCGTCTTCGCCGTCAACGATGCCGTCGCGCACACGGTCGTGTCGGCGGTGCTGCACGCGGGCCGGCGCGTGCCGGACGAGATCGGGGTCGTCGGGTTCGACGACGACCCGCGGCCGCCGGGCGGAATGCCGCTGTCGACGATCCGCCAGCCCATCCACGACATGGCCGCGCTCGCGGTCGAACTCGTCGACCGGCTGGGACGGGGCGAGCCCCTCGGCAACCGCCAGGTCGAGCTGCCGACGGAGCTCGTCGCCCGCCGTTCGACGGCGAGTCTCGGCCCTTAGCGCCGGCCCGGACGCGTCATCCCACGGGCGCGCACCTCTCACCCCGAATAGGCGAGGGGGCGATGAGCTGAGTCGCGGGGATCGCAAGACGAGCTGACCCCGAGCAGCGGACCCCCGGTGCGCCCTGGCGTGCGCGCGGGGGCCCGGCCGCTAATCCTCGTCGGCCTCGGCTCCGGCATCCTCGCCGTCGCCGTCGCCGGGCACGTCGTCCATGAGCACCCGCAGCAGCTCGATGAGGGTCGCGCGGTCGCGCGGGGAGAGCTCGGACAGCGCGTCCTCCTCGCGCCGCACGAGCTCGCGCATGGCGAGGTCTACGCGCATCGTGCCCTCGTCGGTGATGCGGACGAGGATGCTGCGCCCGTCGTTCGGGTTGCGCTTGCGCTCGATGAGGCCGCGCTCCATGAGGCTGGCGAGCCGCGCCGACATCCCCGCGCTGCTGGTCATCGTGCGCTCGATAAGCTGCGCGGGGGCGAGCTGATGCGGCGGATCGGCGCGGCGGAGGGCCGCCAGCACATCGAACTCCCATGCGGCGAGCTTCGCTGTGCGGAATGCGCTCGCGCGCAGCCGCGCGAGTCGCGCCGCGACCCGGCGCAGCCGCGACATGACGTCGAGCGGCGTCAGGTCGACGTCCGGCAGCCGCTGCGACCAGGCGTCGATCAGCAGATCGACCTCGTCATCCCGCACGGCCATGCATCGACCGTACTTGCTCCGCGGTCAGGTCGTGAGCACGGCGAGCCGCTGCGTCGCGCGCGTCATGGCGACGTACCGGTCGACCGCGCCCTCGATGCCCTCGCCGAAGCCGTCCGGGTCGACGACCACGACGAGGTCGAACTCGAGTCCCTTGACGTGCTCGGGGTCGAGCGCGCGCACGCGGGCCGAGCCGGCGAACGTCGGGTCGCCGATCACGCACGCGACGCCCTCCCCTTCCGCGTGTTCCGCGAGCCACGCGCGGAGGAGGCCGTCGCGCTCGGCCGCGGCGCCGTAGTGCACCGGCACCCCCGCGCTCCGGACGGATGTCGGCACGTTGGCGTCGGGGATCGCGGCGCGGATGACCGGCTCGGCCACAGCCATGACCTCCTCGGGCGTGCGGTAGTTGATCGTGAGCGACGCGAGCGAGATGTCGCGCAGCCCGACGCGGGCCAGACGCTCCTCCCACGACTCGGTGAACCCGTGGCGCGCCTGCGCGCGGTCGCCGACGATCGTGAAGCTGCGCGACGGGCAGCGGCTCAGCAGCATCCGCCACTGGGCATCCGTCAGCTCCTGCGCCTCGTCGACGATGACGTGCGCGAACGGCCCCGCCAGGAGGTCGGCATCGGCACGGGGAAGTGCGGACTCGTCGTCGAGAGAGGTGACGAAATCCTGGCCGCGCAGCATCGTCATGACGAGCATCTCGGAGTCGTCCGCTGCGATGAGCTCGTCCGCGACGCGCTCGCGCTCCGCCCGCTCGGCGGCGAGCGCCGCGTCCCGCCGCTGCTTCCTTCGCGACGCGCCGGGGTCGCCGAGCCGCCGACGGGCGGCGTCGAGGAGCGGAAGATCGGCCTCGGTCCAGGCCGAGGGATCCGCCCGCTGCAGGAGCTGGACCTCTGCGGGGTCGAGCCAGGGCGCGCAGCGGCGGAGGTACGCCGGGACGGACCACAGGTCGGAGACGACGACGGATGCCTCGACCAGCGGCCACGCGCGCTGGCAGACGCGGCTCAGCTCCTCGTGGCGAGCCAGCACGCGGCGGAGCTGGTGCAGCGGCACCTCGTCGTCGATCTGATCGCCGAGGATCTCGAGGAGGGTCTCCCACACGTCGTCGCGCGCCTCGTTGTGCGGCGTGCCGGGCTCCGCCGAGGCGAAGGCCTCGGCCCAGTCCTGCGGGGTCAGCTCGAGCTCCGCCCACGGCGTATCGACGACGAGCCGGGTCGTCGGCGGCTCCTCGTAGAGCGCGACGGCGGGCTCGATGGCGTCGATCATCCGGGCGTCGGTCTTGAGCCGCGCCACTGCGGGATCGTGCTCGGGCGTCGCGGCCGCCCCTTCGCGGACGAGGTCGCGGATCATGCAGGTCTGCACCGACTCCTCGCCGAGCCTCGGCAGGACGTCGGACACGTACGCGAGGTACTGCTCGTGCGGACCGACGAACAACACGCCACCGCTTCCCTCGCCGAGGCGCGGGTCGGCGTAGAGGAGATAGGCGGCTCGGTGCAGGGCGACCACGGTCTTGCCCGTGCCCGGCCCGCCGTCCACGACGAGCGCACCCTTGGACCCGGCGCGGATGATGGCGTCCTGGTCGGACTGGATCGTGCCCAGGACGTCGCGCATGCGCGCCGACCGGTCGCTCCCGAGGCTCGCGATGAAGGCGGACTGATCGTCGAGCGCAGCGCTCGACGCGAGGCCCTCGGGGGTGAAGACCTCGTCCCAGTAGTCGCGAACGCGTCCGCTCGCCCAGCGGTAGCGACGGCGGCTCGCGAGGCCGCGCGGGTCGGCGTGCGTCGCGGCGAAGAAGGGTTCGGCAGCCGGCGCGCGCCAATCGACGAGAAGGCGCCGGCCCGCGGCATCCCTCAGTCCGAATCGCCCGATGTAGACCGGCTCGCCATCCTCGGGAACGATCCGGCCGAGGCACAGGTCGAGGCCGAAGCGGCGCAGCGCGCGCAGGCGCGCGCTCACCCGGTGGATCTCCAGGTCGCGCTCGAGCGCCGCCTGGCCCTCGCCGCCCGGCGTCAGGCGGAGGGCGTCGAGCCGGCCCGAGAGGTCGGCGATCGTCTGGGCGAGGCTCGCGGCGATCGCGGCGAAGTGCCGCTCGTCGTCTTCTATGAGGGCCGGATCCGCTTTCGCGGCGAGGTTCCGGGGGAGGTCGAACGCGCTCGTGGTGAGGGGCGTCATGGCGTGGGCTCCACTTCGAGAAGGCGCTCCCGACGACGCCCGAGGCCGCGGCGAGAGCGAAGCGGGGATCGATTCTGCACCCTCGGGGGGCCCTTGCCGCAAGCCCCCGCCCCGTCCGTAGAATGGAAGGGGAGGCGGGACGCGCTCAGGGGCGGGCGAGCAGCTTCTCGAGCAGTGCCAACGCGGCGTCCTGCGGAGTCTCCGGGTCGAGCAGCCACTGGGTCTGCAGACCGTCGGATGCCGCGATCACGAGCGCCGCGACGGCGTCGGCATCCGCATCCTCTCGAAGCACGCCTTCCCGCTGCTTCTGCCGCACGCGGTCCGCGATGTCGCCGCGGAGGCCCGCGAAGCGCGTCGTCGCGAACTCCCGCGCGGCCGGATGTCCCTCCTCGAGGGCGGATGCGACGAGCGTCGAGTAGAGCTGCACGAGGCCCGCGACCGAGCGGTTGCGTCTTGCCGACTCCCGCATGATCTCCACCGGCGTCGCGTCGGGCGGGTGTGGGGCGAGCTCGTCCCCGCGGCGCTCCGACTCCCGGTACACCTCGACGAGCAGCTCCTCGAGCGAACCGAAGTAGTGCGTGAGAGCGGCGTGCGTGACGCCGACCTCCTGCGCGATGGTGCGCAGGCTCGTCCTGCCTGAGCCCCGCTCCGCGAACACCTCGATGGCCCGGTCGAGGATCTCCCGGCGCCGCGCGACGCCTTTCGCGTAGGCCCGGCGCGGTCGCGCCGGCGGCTCCTCGTCGGTCATGGCGGCATCCTATCCCCAAAAACCTCCATGCGGAGGTTTTCTGTGTTAGCGTGAGCGGCACGAGCGGATGCCTCGTCCTTTCATCGCCGATCAAGGAGTCCTCACCGATGCCGGCCCGTACCTCCATCCAGCTGTTCACTCTGCGCGAGGCGCTCGAGAGCGACCTCGACGGAACCCTCGCGAAGGTCGCGGCCCGGGGCTTCACCGCCGCGGAGCCCTACGACTTCGTCCGCCGCGCCGAGCCCCTCGCCGCCGCGCTGTCGTCGCACGGCATCTCGGCGCCCTCGGGCCACGCGTTCCTCGCGTCGGAGTCGTTCGTCAACCCCGACGGAAGCGGAACGACGCTGCCTGTCCCGCCCCCGGCCGAGGTCTTCGCGGCCGCGAAGACGCTCGGCATGGAGATCGTCATCGACCCCTACACCGCGCCCGAACGGTGGGAGACCCGCGAGCAGATCGAAGAGACCGCGCGCCTGCTCAACACCGCCGCCGAAATCGGCGAGGGCGAGGGGATCCGCGTCGGCTACCACAATCACGCGCACGAGCTCGAGGCCCGCTTCGACGGCGTCACCGGTCTCGAAGTGCTCGCAAGCCTCCTCGACCCGCGCGTCGTGCTCGAGGTCGACCTGTACTGGGTGAAGCGGGGCGGCGTCGATCCGGTCGAGCTCCTGCAGCGGCTCGGCGACCGGGTCGTGGCGGTGCACGCCAAGGACGGAACGCTCGACCCCGGGGCGCTCGCCGCCTACCCGCCTGCCGACCAGGTGCCCGCCGGCGAGGGCGTCGTGCCGCTCGCCGAGGCGATCGCCGCCGCGCCCGCCCTCGAGCTCGCGATCGTCGAGTTCGACCACTACGACGGCGACCTCTTCGATGCGATCGAGAAGAGCCGCGTGCACCTCGACGGGATCCTCCGCTGATGGCCGGCTCGGGGCCCGTCGGCGTCGGCCTCATCGGCGCGGGGAACATCAGCGACCAGTACCTCACGCATCTGACGAGCTTCCCGGACGTGCACGTGCTCGCGATCGGCGACCTGCTCGAGGAGCGCGCTCGCGAACAGGCGGCCAAGTACGGCGTGCCGACGGCCGGTGGCGTCGACGTCGTGCTCGGCCACCCCGACATCGAGATCGTCATCAACCTCACGATCCCGGCGACCCACGTCGAAGTGTCGGAGGCGATCCTCTCGGCCGGCAAGCACGTGTGGAGCGAGAAGCCCATCGGCGTCGACCGGGCGTCGTCGCTCGGGATGCTCGAGAAGGCGGATGCCGCGGGCCTGCGCGTCGGCATCGCACCCGACACGGTGCTGGGCCCCGGCATCCAGACCGCAAAGCGGGCCATCGCCCGCGGAGACATCGGTCGCCCGCTCTTCGCATCGACGAGCTTCCAGTGGCAGGGTCCCGAGATCTTCCATCCCAACCCCGGCTTCCTCTACGCCGTCGGCGGCGGACCGCTGCTGGACATGGGCCCGTACTACGTCTCGGCGCTCGTCCACGTCTTCGGCCCGGTCGCGGCCGTCGCGGCCCTCGGCCTGAAGGGCTCCGAGACCCGCCGGGTGCAGGTGGGCCCGCTCGCGGGAGAGGAGTTCCCGGTCGAGATCCCGTCGACGGTCTCGGCGCTGATCTCGTTCGAAGAGGGCGCGCAGGCCCAGAGCCTGTACAGCGTCGACTCGCCCCTCTTCCGCCACGGCGTCGTCGAGATCACCGGCACCGAGGGGACGATGGTCATCCCGGATCCCAACACCTTCGGCGGGGGCGGCGCGATCACGATCACGCGGCCGCTGAAAGAGGCCGTCACTCCCCCGGCACCCGTCGTGCAGGAGGTCATCGAGGTGCCGCAGGAGGGAGTGCTCGCCGGCAGGGGTCTCGGCGTGCTCGACATGGCGCGGTCGATCCGCGCCGGGCGCCCGCATGTGGCGACCGGCCGCTTCGGCTATCACGTGCTCGACACCCTCCTGTCGATCGAGGAAGCCGTGGAGCGGCGGGCGTTCGTCGCCGTCGAGAGCACCCTCGATGAGGTCGGCTCGCTCGGCGCGGATTTCGACCCCCTCGCGGCGACCCTCTAGGCGGGTCCCGCTGCCTGTCGCTTCCCGGACCGGCGTCGCCCACGGGCGGCGCCGATTCGGTGTTCCCGCCCCGCTTCACTCGATCAGAACGGCGGGGTGCCGCCGGGTGGGGGAAGGGAGTCGAGGAGTCGCCGGGTCGTGTGACCGGTAGGGAAGCGGAGTTCGACGGAGTCGTCGGGGCGTCTTCGGAATCGCAGGCGGGTGGTGTCGCGGAGGGCGTGGTCGGGGTCGCACAGCGGGTGCAGGTTGGCCTCATCGGTCGGGCCGTGTGCGGCGTAGGGGATCCAGTGGTCGATATCGGCTTCGGCGGCGGGTCTGCGGCATCCGTCTCTGGTGCAGTGGGCGTGGCGGAGGGAAAGCCATTCCCGCTGCTGCCGGGTCACCTTCCGCGACCGGCGATCCATGTCGAGGACGACACCCGTGACCGGGTCGGTGATCACGCGGGTGAACGTCCCCGCCTCGAGGAGGAGCCGGATCGCGGTGGCGTCGTCGATCGGGCCGCCGGTGTCCAGCAGCGGCTCGGTGTTCAGGTCGACGCCCCCGGCCCGCGGCGTCGTGCGGCGCACCGACGCGCGCTCGGCGGGAGCCAGCTTGTCCAGCGGGACGGTGACGAACACCTTCGTCTTCACCGCGCCCGGAGTGCCGCGTCCGGTGAGCCGGTCCCGGAACAGGTCCGCGCGCAGCTGATCCCGCGTCCGCCCGTCCCGTTGCACCTTCGAGAAGTGCTTCGCGGTGGAGGTCAGGCTCCGCTGAATCGCGACCGCATCGACGGTCGCGACGTACGCGCTGACCCAGCTCATCCCGTCCTCCACTGCCTGCACCACGACGCGGCGACGCGTGAACGCCTCCGCATGCAGTTCCGCCTCCGGCAGCGGCGCCAGCCGCCGCACAAGCCGTGTCGCCTTCGCCCGGAACGCGGCCGGTGACGCGTGCAGCGACACCTCGGCCAGCAGGCGGTCGAACTCCGGCAGAGCATCCGCGTGCGCGGCGAACCGACACAACAGCGCCACCGCCGCGTCCACCTGCGTCATCGCCGCGAACCCCTCCCGCGCCCGCGACCAAAGCAGCGGCAACGACAGCCGCGCTGCATCGGCGGTCGCCGCGAGCGACCGCACGGTCGCCTCGGACAGGTTCAGTCGCGCCGACGCCTCCAGCACAGCGCACCGCTCCGCCGTCCGCACCGGATCGTCGTCACCGGCCAGCGCGTAGATCTCGGGGTGCGACCTCGCCCACCCGATCGCGTCGGCAAGCCGCTCCGCGCGCGACGCCGCGCGGCGGTTGAGGTCGTACTGCTCCTCCTCGACACCGCAGAACGCGAAGTGCAACGACTCCTCCGCAGTCAGGATGCCGCGCCGCGACCCGTCACCGGACGCCTCGCGCAGGATCCCCTCCATGCCGCGAAACTACTCCGGGCCACCGACATCCATTCGTCGATCGAAAGTCACGATCCAGCGCCCCGGGCGCCGGGGTCAGTTCGGCCTCGGGGGCTCCTCGGGGTTGCCGGGACGCACCGGGGCGTCGTCGCGGATGTCGATGCGCGTCACGCCCTCCTCGGGATGGCTCACGTCGATGCGGGGCGCGGCGTCCTCCTCGACCGCGTCCGGAGCGGCGAGGAGCTGATCGCGCCGCTTCTCCTCGTCGGTCATGCCGTCGGTGGCGGAAGAATCCATGGCCGGCTCGTGCGAAGCATCCATGCCCCGACGCTACGCTCCCCGGCGGGCGCGGCGACGGGGTTTACACGCGCCGAGGCTGTCGCTAGGTGACTACCGCGGCCCGGGTTGAACCAGGGGCGGCGGAGTCGAAGCACCCACCGCCCCTGGCGTTCGTGACGCGATCAGCGGCAGGACCCCCGCCCCGCCGAGTCGCTCACATTCCCGGGCAAGGACGCCGTACGCACGACCGCCCGAGCAGCACGCCGCGCGCAGGGTCTCCGGCTCCGGCGTGTCGGATCCCGGTCGTGCGGACGGCTGCCGCGTTCCCGAAAGCACCGAGGCCTTCCCGAGCGTCGGCGGCCCCGGCCAGACTGGGCGCATGAGCGACGCGCGAGGGTGGGTGCTGCACGTCGACCTCGATCAGTTCATCGCGGCCGTCGAGGTGCTCCGTCGTCCCGAGCTCGCCGGCAGGCCGGTCATCGTCGGCGGCCGGGGAGACCCGACCGAGCGCGCCGTCGTCTCCACGGCCTCGTACGAGGCGCGCGAGTTCGGGGTGGGATCCGGGATGCCCCTGCGCATCGCCGCTCGCAAGGTGCCGGATGCCGTCATCCTGCCCGTCGACGCCGATGCCTACCGGGAGGCGTCGGACGAGGTCATGGCAGAGCTGCGCGCGCAGCCCGGAGCTGTCGTGCAGGTGCTCGGCTGGGACGAGGCGTTCGTGGGGGTCACGACCGACGACCCCGAAGGGTATGCCCGCGCTCTCCAGCGTGCCGTGCTCGTGCGGACGCGGCTGCACTGCAGCGTCGGTGTCGGCGACACGCTCGTCCGCGCGAAGATCGCGACGGGGTTCGGGAAGCCGCGCGGGGTCTTCCGCCTGACGAAGGACAACTGGCTCGAGGTCATGGGCGCGCGGCCGGCGATCGAGCTGTGGGGAGTCGGCACGAAGGTGTCGCGTCGCCTGGCCGGCCTCGGCATCCACACCGTCGATGAGCTCGCGCATGCCGACGAGGG
The DNA here is from genome assembly GCF_004362195.1 of Microbacterium sp. BK668. Lineage (NCBI taxonomy): Bacteria > Bacillati > Actinomycetota > Actinomycetes > Micrococcales > Microbacteriaceae > Microbacterium > Microbacterium sp. BK668. The sequence goes on along the minus strand of NZ_SNWG01000001.1, from coordinate 1,325,666 downwards.
TCCGCTCGTCGCGGAGTTCGGCCCGAAGATGGGACGGTGGTATCGGCAGCTCGGGCGCGGCGACGGCTCGGCGACCGTGGATGACACGCCGTGGATCGCCCGGGGACACGGTCGTGAGACGACCTTCCAGCACGACATCTCCGAGACCCACGAGATCGAGCAGGCCGCCCTCGAGCTCTTCGAGCAGGTGCTCGCCGACGTGCGCGCCGAGGATCGCCCCGTCGTGGGTCTCGGGCTGAAGGTGCGCTATGCGCCGTTTCTCACCAAGACCTTCACGAAGAAGATCCCGACGTCCGACGACCGCGACGAGATCCTGGCCCGCGTGATGGAGCTCGTCGGCCGGATCGAGCCGGGTCGTCCGCTCCGCCTCCTCGGGGTGCGACTCGAGATGGCGATGCCCGACGACGCGCGCCGCGACCACACGCCGACCCGCAGCGGGTGGTGACGTTTTTGGCCGCGAGCGCCGACGGCGTAACCTTCACTCGTCGCGGGTGTCCGCTCGAGACCACGATCACGCCATGAGCCCTGCCTTCGCCCCCTCCCGTCGCGCCGTCACGACGGTGAGCATCGTCGGCGCAGGCCGTCTCGGGACCGCGCTCGCGAGGGCGTTGGCCGAAGCCGGCGTCGAGGTGCGCGGACCGTTCCGGCGTGGCGAGCCGCCGGCGCCGGCCGAGGTCGCGCTCCTGTGCGTACCGGATCACCAGATCGCCGAGGCGGCGCGCGCTTCCGCGGCAACCGCCGCTCACATCGGCCACACATCGGGGGCCACGACGATCGCAGACGTCGACTTCGGGCTCCACCCGCTGCAGACCTTCGCCGGGGACGAGGGCCCGGAGGCCTTCCGGGGCATCGGCTGCGCCATCGCCGGCCGCACCCCCGAGGCGCTCTCGGTCGCGAGATCGCTCGCGGCGATGCTCGGCGCCGCGCCCTTCGAGATCGCCGACTCGGAGCGCCCGGCGTACCACGCGGCGGCGTCGATCGCCTCGAACTACCTCGTCACGCTCCAGGCGGCCGCCGAAGAGATCGCGACGGCGACGGGGCTCACGCGAGCCGAGGCCCGGAGCCTCCTCGCCCCGCTCGTGCGCACGACGGTCGACAACTGGGCGGCGCACGGACCAGAGGCAGCCCTCACCGGGCCGATCGCGCGCGGCGACGAGGTCACGGTCGCCCGCCAGCGGGACGCCGTTGCGCGGCATCCCGATCTCCTCCCCCTGTTCGACGTTCTGGCCGAGCGCACGCGCGCGCTGGCGGCCGGCAAGGAGAGGCGCCCGTGAAGATCCTCCGCACCGTCGCCGACGTGCGACGCGCCGTGGCCGAGGCCCGTGGCCGAGGCGCGACGGTCGGCCTCGTTCCCACGATGGGGGCGTTCCACGACGGTCATCTCTCCCTCATGCGACGGGCGCGCGACGAGAGCGGCCTCGTCGTCGTCTCGCTCTTCGTCAACCCCGCGCAGTTCGGCGCCGGCGAGGATCTGTCGACGTACCCGCGCGACGAGCGGCGGGACGCCGAACTGGCGGCGGGCGCAGGCGTCGACCTTCTCTTCGCGCCACCCGTCGACGAGATCTACCCCCATGGCTTCGCGACGAGCATCCACGTCGCCGGGCTCACCGACGTACTCGACGGCGCCTCGCGCGGTGCGCATCACTTCGACGGCGTGGCGACCGTGGTGACGAAGCTCTTCCACATCGTGGCCCCGGACGCCGCATACTTCGGGCAGAAGGACGCTCAGCAGGTGCTCGTCGTCCGCCGGCTCGTGCGCGACCTCGACCTGCCGGTGCGCATCGTCGCCTGCCCCATCGTGCGCGAACCGGACGGTCTGGCGATGAGCTCGCGGAACGTCTATCTCGACGCCGACTCGCGCGCGCGGGCGACGGCGCTCAATCGCGCGCTCGTGGCGGCAGAAGCCGCGGTCGACGACGGACGCACGGGCGCCGACGAGGTTCTCGCCGCGGCCCGGGCAGAGCTCGCGGCATCCGGAATCGAACCCGAGTACCTCGAGCTGCGCTCGCCCCACGATCTGCGCGAGCTCGACCGCGTCGACTCCGCCGCGCTGCTCCTCGTCGCGGCGCGCGTCGGCGCGGCGCGGCTCATCGACAACCGGACACTGGAGGTGCGCTCGTCATGAGCACCCATCCGACTGCACGACGCAGGATCACGCTCACCGCTCTCGCAGAGCAGAAGGCGGCCCGGCGTCCCATCGTCATGGTCACCGCCTACGACTACCCCAGCGCCCAGATCGCCGAGGCCGCCGGTGTCGACATCGTGCTCGTGGGCGACTCGGGCGCCATGACCGTCCTCGGCTACGACAGCACCGTGCCGATCTCGGTCGACGAGATGCTCGTGCTCACCGCGGCCGTCCGGCGCGGGCTGTCGACGCCCCTCCTCATTGCAGATCTGCCGTTCGGCTCGTACGAGGTCTCCGACCAGCAGGCCGTCGCGACGGCGCAGCGCTTCGTCAAGGCGACCGGCTGCGACGCGGTCAAGATCGAGCGCGGCGGCACGACGGTCGACCGCGCACGGGCGATCGTGGATGCCGGCATCCCGGTCATGGGCCATGTGGGTCTGACGCCGCAGACGGCCGTCGCGATCGGCGGCTACCGCTCCCAGGGCCGTACGGCCGACGACGCCCTGGCCGTGTGCCGCAGCGCCCTCGCGCTGCAGGACGCGGGCTGCTTCGCCGTGGTCTTCGAGGCCATTCCCGGCGACGTGACGGAGACCGTCATGCCGCGGCTGCGGATCCCGGTCATCGGGATCGGCGCCGGCGGCGCGACCGATGGTCAGGTGCTCGTCTTCCACGATCTGCTCGGGATCTACGACGGCCGCCCCGCGAAGTTCGTCAAGCGCTACGCGGACCTCCGATCGGCGATGGTCGATGGAGTGTCGGCCTACGCCGACGAGGTCCGCTCGCGCGCCTACCCGCAGCCCGAGCACGGCTATGCGATGGATGCGGGCGAGGCCGCGCGGTTCCGGGAGCTGCTCGATCGGGAGCTGCTCGACGAGCTCTGAGCCCGTGGGCCGCTAGCGCGGCCTCGGACCGGGGCGGACCGTGAGGTCGCTGATGACGGCGTCACGAGGCAGGTCCAGCGCCGTGAGCACGGCGGTCGCGACCGATTCGGGATCGATGAAGCGCGACGGGTCGTACTCCTGCCCCTCCTGCTCGTGCACCTTCGCCTGCATCGGTGTCGCCGCGCGCCCGGGATACACCGTCGTCACCCGCACGCCGTGCGCGGCCTCCTCGCCGCGGAGCGCGTCGGCGAGGGCCTTCAGACCGTGCTTGGATGCCGCGTACGCCGCCCACGAGGGGTGAGCCGTCAGGCCCGCGCCGGAGTTCAGGAAGACGATCTGGCCCTGCGCCGCCCGCACCGCGGGCAGCAGCAGCCGCGTGATCTCGGCCGCCGAGATGAGATTCACCGCCAGTTGCGACGACCAGGCGTCGACGGGAAGGTCGCCGACGCCCCCGAGCTCGACGATGCCCGCCGCGTGGACGACCGAGTCGACGAGGTCGGGCAGGTCTGCGCGGGCGAATGCCCGGGCGAGCGAATCGGGATGCCTCAGGTCGGCCGCGATGGTGGCGACGGCGTCGAACTCGTCCCCGAGCTGCGCCGCGCGCTCGGCGTCACGGGCGACGAGGATGAGCCGGTCGCCGCGATGGGCGAGCCGGAGTGCGATGGCCCGGCCGATGCCGGATCCGGCGCCGGTGAGGAGGTGGATGTGAGGCATCCGTCCATCCTTCCACCCCGGGGGCCGCAGCCCCCGGGGAGGGAGAGGTGGCCCGGGACGGGCGCTGTGCCCCGGGCCACCGGTTCACTCAGCCGCAGGAACGCGCGGCGTACGGTGCATCGAGCGTCACCGACACCGCCTTCCCCTCGACCGTGGCCGAAGCCTGCACCGACGCCGAACCCTCCGGCACCGACACCAGACGCGACGTGAACGCCTGCGCCGTGGTCTTGCCCGCCGCCAGCTCAGCGACCGCCTTCGACCCGTACGCCGACGAGATCGACAGCGCCACCGGCACCGCCTCACCGTTCGTCGCCTGCACCGCCACGACCGCCTTGCCCGCCACGCACCGCGTCGACGCCAGCACCGACACATCCAGCGACGGCTCCTCCGGAGCAGCCGTGAACGCATAGGTGTCGAGCTCGAACAGGTCGCCGGCCGGACCCGAGTACGTGAAGAACACGTCCTGGGTGCCTGCGGCGCCCTCGAGCGGCGCCGAGAGCTCGGTCCACTGGCCGGCGCTCCCGGTGACGGGGATCGTCCCGAGAACCGCACCGGTCTCGCTGCCGGCGCGCACCTGGATGGAACCGCCCGACTGGAGCGGCTTGACCTTGACCGTCACCGACGCTGCGCCGCTCTCGCCGAGCGCGACCGACGAGAGGCCCGTCCAGTCGCCGTTGTCGATATCCGTCACGGCGAGGTTCGGCGCGGTCGCACCGAACTCGGTGCTTGCGCCCGAGGTCTTCGCCGTCGCGACGCCCTTGCTCCAGCCGAAGGTCTCCGCCTCGAACACGCGGTACGGGTCGAAGTCACGCACCTGCTGGACGCCCTGGTACGTGCCGACGACCTGCTTCGCGGTGCCGTCTGCATTGAAGCTCAGCTCCTCGATGTGCGGGCTGCGGTAGCCCTGGGTGGTGTTTCCGTTGATCCGCTTGTTGAGCGTCGGAGCGTGGTACGTGAAGTAGTACTTGCCCTCGTACTCGAACACGGACTGGTGGTTGTTGCCACCCGTGCCGGCTCCGAAGAACTGCGACTGGTTCGGGAACAGCACTCCGGCGTACTTCTCCTTCGGCCACGACATCGGGTCGTCCGAGATCATGTAGCCGATCTGGCCGCCACCCGGGTAGCCCGGCAGCGGCGTCTGGTTGCCGCCGAAGTCGGTGCCGCCGAAGTGCGACGAGTACGAGAGGTAGTACTTGTCGCCGCGCTTGAACACCTGGGCAGCCTCGAAGGCCACCGGAGCGTCCACGACCGCAGCCGTGCCCTGCGTGGACACCATGTCGTCGCCGAGCTGGATCACGCGGATGTTCTTCGGGTTGTTGAACCGCTCGGCGGCCGGGAAGCTCGTCGAAGCGGGGCCACCGCCGAAGTAGAGGTAGCTCTTGCCGTCGTCGTCCACGAGCGGCGCGGGGTCGAACAGCCAGCTGACGCCCTGGGCGCCGGGGGTGCTGCTGTTGATGAGCGTGCTCGTGCGCTCGCTCACCCACGGCCCGACCGGGGAATCGCCCGTGAGGACATTGCTCGAGCCGCCGCCGTTGGCGTAGTAGAGGAAGTACTTCTCCTTGCCGTTCACCACCTTCTTGGCCATGCCCGGAGCCCACGAGTTGTTCGTGAACGGGGCGACGCCGGTCGGCCCCGCGACCTGGATCTCGCCGTGGTCGACCCAGTTCACGAGGTCGGTCGACGAGATCAGGGTGATCTGGTTGATGTTGCCGTAGTTGATCGACGGCGAGACGCCCGTGAGCGGGTTGGGTGCGTAGCCCTGCGTGTCATTGGTCATGTACATGTACACGCGGCCCTTGTCGACGAAGCCGAAGCCGTCGGCGCCGAACTTGTGGCCGATGAGCGGGTTGTGCTCGCCCGGGAGCTTGCCCACGACCTCGATCGTCTTGGAGGGCGGCGGGGGCGGAGGCGTGCCCACGAGCGACACGTCGTCGACCGTGAAGTCCATCAGGTGCGTGTCGGGCGCCGCGGCCGCGGTCGCCGAGTCGACCCACGGCGTCTCGATGAAGATGCGGGTCGTTGCGACGCTCTGCGACGCGGGGATCGTGAAGGTGGCGTTGATGGCCCCCCACTGCCCGCGCTGCGGAGTGACCGAACCGAGGTTCGTGTAGGTGCCGCCGCCGTAGTGCATCGTGATGAAGAACTGCTTCGTCGCGGGGCTGTTCGGGTTGTCGTACTTGACCCGGGCCTTGACGGTGTAGGTGCTGCCCGCCTGCAGCTTGCCCGACAGGTCCTGCATGGGGCCCGACCCCGTCGTCTTGCGGGCCGAGGCGCGCAGCGCGTTCGTGCCCGCGTACGCGTCGCTCGTCACGGTGAGCGTCGCTCCGTCGGCCGCGTTGCCGTTGTTCGCGAACCAGCCGGTGGCGCCGTTCTCGAAGCCGCCGTTGGTGATCAGCTCCTCGTCGGCGGCCGATGCGGGGCCGGCCATGGCCAGTCCGGCGACGAGCAGCAGCCCTGCCGCCGCCATCGCGGCGAACCGTTGCCGGGTTCGCCTCTCCAGTCTCATCTCCAAGAGATATCCTCCTTGTTCTGCGATTTCTTGCAGTCCCGGGCCGGGTCGTGTCAGCCGATCCCCGGCCCGGGAGTCTCTGGCGCGGAAGGCGAGGTGCCTCGCCTGCGCGGGGGGGAAGGCGGCCCGGGGCACCGCACCCCGGGCCGCCGGTTCGCTCAGCCGCAGGAACGCGCGGCGTACGGTGCATCGAGCGTCACCGACACCGCCTTCCCCTCGACCGTGGCCGAAGCCTGCACCGACGCCGAACCCTCCGGCACCGACACCAGACGCGACGTAAACGCCTGCGCCGTGGTCTTGCCCGCCGCCAGCTCAGCGACCGTCTTCGACCCGTACGCCGACGAGATCGACAGCGCCACCGGCACCGCCTCACCGTTCGTCGCCTGCACCGCCACGACCGCCTTGCCCGCCACGCACCGCGTCGACGCCAGCACCGACACATCCAGCGACGGCGCGTCGACCTTCACCACGCCGAGCTTCGCGAGCTGGAGGCTCAGCGCACGCTCGGGGGCGTCGATCTGGTTCTGCGTGCCGAAGGTGCCGGCGCGCGCGGCCTGGGCCTGCGCGAGGAGCCTGCGCATCTCAGCCCACTCCGCCGCGGGGTAGTCGGCCTCGCGAAGCGTCGCGGCATGCGCGATCGCGGCATCGAGGTCGCTGGTGTCGAGCGCGAGGTTCTGCGCAGTGAGCGTGTCGCTCAGCAGGTAGTGGTCGAAATCGACATGACCGCCCGCCTCGGAGGTCGCGTAGGTGAACAGCCCCACACGATGACCCATGAAGTGCGTCAGGGCGCCGTCGAGCGTCTGCGGCCCGACGCGGGTCCCGAGCTGGTTCCAGGTGCCGCCGTCGAGGCTGTAGTAGAAGGTCGTCCACAGCTGACCCGTCGGCGACGCGAAGTCGAGGTCCGCCTTGAGGTGCACCTGCGTGGCCGAGCCCAGCGCCGCCGTCGTGCCGGGCAGGAAACTCTCGACCGCTGCCTGGTCGATCGTCGCCGTGAACGGCTGCACCCGGTTGACCACGCCCACCGTGTTGACGCCGTTCACGCGCTTGACCGCGACGTACGAGAACCCCCGGTTGTACGCGGCGAGGCCTGCGACGTCGCCGTTCTTCATACCCGAGATGTCGAGCTTCGTCTCGGCCGACTGGCGCGGGCCGAAGGTGCGCTGCGACAGGGTGTTGCGTGCCTCCTCGAGGAAGGTCGCCTCGTCGTCGTTGGCGAGCTTGTAGTGCCGCGTGTTGCCCGTGACGACCTTGCCCGTCGTCAGGCGCAGCCATCCGTCGCGGTCGGTCAGCGACCAGTAGCGGTTGTCGGGAGCGTGGTTCCACTCCCAGGGCAGCGCGAGTCGGGAGCCGTTCGGCGCGATCTCGGCCTCGACCGGGAGCTCGGTCGTGAGCGGACGGCCCTTGAGCGAGACGTCGTCGACCGTGAAGTCCATGAGGTGCGTGTCGGGCGCGGCCAGCGCGTTGGCGTTGCTCGTCCAGGGCGTCTCGATGAAGATCCGCATCGACGACAGGCTCTGCGTCGTCGGCACCGTGAAGCTGCCCGACAGCGTCGCCCACTGACCGCGCGTCGCCGTGACGCTCGCGAGGTTGGTGAAGGTGCTCCCGTAGCGGGCGGTGACGAAGAACTGCTTCGTCGCCGGGCTGTTGGGGTTCTCGTACTTGATCTTCGCCGAGATGTCGTACGTGACGTTGTGCTGCACCTTCCCCGAGACGTCCTGGGCGGGGCCCGAGCCGGTCGTCTGGCGAGCCGTCACCTGCAGGGCGCCGGCGCCGGATGCGGCATCCGTCGACGCAGCGATCGTCGCGGTGTCGTTGACCGTCCACCCCGTCGTGCCGTTCTCGAAGCCGGGGTTCGCGAGCAGCTCGACGCCGAGGAGCGACTGGTCGACGCTCGGCGGGGCGGGGATCGTCCAGTCCTCGTTCATGTAGGCCCGTTCGGGCGCATCGTTGTCGAAGTCGTCCGAGACCACGATGCTCTTCTGCCGCTCGTACAGCGCCTCCTCGGGCGACAGCTCGATGGGCTTGGCGAACGAGCCGTTGACCGGCACCGAGCCGTTGTTGCCGAACGTCGGCCAGCCGTTCGACCACGTGGCCGGGATGAGCGCCGGGATGCGGCCGATCGGGAAGGTGTCGCGGAAGAACATGCCCCACCAGTCCGTGCCACCGCCGTCGCGCGCGATCGGAACGAGGCTGCCCTGCGCGAAGCCGTTCGAGTTGAGCACTCCCCTCGCCTCGTAGGGGTTGCTGCCGTCGGCCGTCGCATACCGGCCGAGGAGCGAGTCGGAGCGGAAGAGCGCCACCTGACGCCCCTGCCCGGACGGCCACGTGATGATGACGATGTAGTACTTGCCGTCGATGTACTGCACCTGCGCGCCCTCGAAGAGGCCTCCGATGAACGACGCTCCGGGATAGTCCGAGGTGCGGAGGATCTGCGGATACTCCGCGACGACGGTCTTGAGGTCGCTGGAGAGCTTGACCGCGCTGGTCGAACCCGACCCGTAGAAGATGTAGGGCGTGCCGTCGATGTCGAAGAACAGCGACGGGTCGTGGTACGCCCGCCCGAGCGGGATCCGCTCCCACGAGCCGTCGTCGATGTCGTCGGTCACGTAGAGGTACGAGCCGCCGAGGTTGTTGGTGTTGAAGGCGACGTACCACTTGCCGGCGTGGTAGCGGATCGACGAGGCCCACTGGCCCTGGCCGTACGAGGTCTGTCCGTTGCGCAGCGAGAAGGAGTCGCTGATGTCGGCGCGGTCGAAGACGTAGTTGACGATCTCCCAGTTGACGAGGTCGTAGGACTTCATGATCGGGGCACCCGGGCTGAGGTGCATCGTGGTGCTGATCATGTAGTAGATGTCCCGACCCTCCCCGTTCTCCGACGCGGGGATCCGCTCCACCGACACGTCGGGCACATCCGCGTTGAGCAGCGGCACCGTGTAGGTGCCGTCGCCCTTGTCGGTGGAGGTGTAGCCCGAGTCCGGGTTCCAGGGATCGGCCGCCGTCGCGCCGCCCGGGGCCAGCAGCAGCGCGCCGGCCACGAGCGCTGCACTGAGGGCCGCGATCGGCCGGAGCGTCCTCCCGTACGTGCCGAGCCGCGAGGGGCGTCGGCCGCGCGGCTGCCTGCTGGCGAGAGGGATGGATGCCTTCACTTCGCGTCTCCTTTATCGATCAACATCGACCTCCCGACGGCGCGTCGAAGGCACGCCGAAGGAACCGCGAGGCTGGGCGACATGACAGCGGCGTCGAGGTCCGGCTCACTGCTCTGTGCGGTGCGCCCGATTGGCGGTATTCGGATGTTAGCGGTCACACATACTGATGGCAAGGCATCCGGATGAATTCGTTGATCGAACAACCGCCACATGCTCACTCGTGGCCGTCGGCGCGGCGACGAGGACGTCGCGGACGACGGGCGAAAGGGCCGGTAGAGTCGGGATGTCCCCCGAAGCGATTCCCTCCCGATTGAGCGACGAGCCCCGGCCTCCTGATCTCACAGCGCACGTCACCATGCAGGATGTTGCGCAGCGCGCCGGCGTGTCGGCCCAGACCGTCTCGAACGTCGTCAACGGGCGACGGGATCACGTGGGCCCGGAGACGACGCAGCGCGTCGTCGAGGCGATCCAGGCGCTCGGCTACCGCCTGAATCAGAGTGCCCGCTCGTTGCGCCGGGGCCGGACGGGAATGGTGGGTCTGGGGCTGCCCGCCCTCGCGCAGGAATACTACGGCGAGCTCGCCGACCGGCTGTCTAGGCGCTTCGCGGCCCAGGGCGTCCGCATGGTGACCGAGATCACCGGCGGTGCGATCTCGGCCGAGGTCGAGTCTCTCGCCGCGTCCCACCTCGAGACCTATGACGGTTTCATCCTCGCGGTCGCGGCGAGCGAGGCGACCGATCTCGACGTCATCACGCCGTCGAAGCCGATCATCCTCCTCGGCGAGAGGGCGCTGTCAGCGCGCCTCGACCACGTCGTGATGGACAACCGGGGCGGCGGGCGCATGGCGACCGAGGCGCTGATGGAGCGAGGCGCTCGCTCCATCGTCGTGCTGGGCGGCTCGACGGACGAGGGCGACTCCGTCGAGACCCTCCGCACGCAGGGGTACCTCGATGCGCATGAGGCCCGAGGGCTGCGTCCGCGGGCCGAGCTCATCGTCCCGAGCAGCCTCGGCATCGCCGCCGGCTACCGCACCATCCGAGCCCTCCTCGACGAAGCGCGCGAGTTCGACGCCGTCTTCGCGCTCACGGATTCCTGCGCCATGGGCGCCGTCCGCGCGCTCCACGAGAATGGCCGGGACATTCCGGGACAGGTGCAGGTCATAGGGTTCGACAACGTGAAGTCGGGGCGATTCCTGACACCGCCGCTCTCGACGATCGAGCCGGGCAACGACGAGATGGCCGACGCGATCGTCGCCTTGATGCTCCGCCGCCTCGCGGGGATCGGCCGGGGGGCCCCGCGGCGCATCACCGCCGCGGCCAGCGTCGTCCTGCGCGCGTCGACCCGCTGACTGCGTTCGTGCGCGCCGAGGGGCCGCCCGCATCGGCCTCGGGCGCGCCGTATGCAGAAGACCTCGCCCGCCGGGTGTCCCGAAGGACGCCCGGCGGGCGAGGTCCTGTCAGCGTCGGCAGAGGAGCCGCGTGCCGCGTCAGCGGGTCACGCTGCGACGACGCGTGACCGCGACGTAGATGCCGAGGACGATGATGGCTCCGATGATCGAGCCGATGATGCCCGAGGGCTGCAGGAAGCCGCCCTGCGGGTCGGCGCCGAAGATGAGGAATCCGAGGAAACCTCCGACGAACGAGCCGACGATGCCGAGGACGATCGTCATCAGGATGCCGATGCTCTGCTTGCCGGGAATGACTGCGCGAGCGATCAGACCGGCGATGAGCCCGATGACGATGAGTCCGAGAATGGTCCAGAGCATGATGCTTTCCTTCCTCCGTGTTACGAGGTTGGTCGGCGCCGGCGGGTCCGGCGCGGGGGGTGGAGCCAAGCTATCGTGGCTGGCGATTTCCCGCGCATATCGGCTTCATCCCTGTACAGCAGGCTCTTGACGCGCTATAGTGCGGCGCTTTCCGGCTGAGGCATCCTCTCACATGCGCGCGTAGCGCGCCCGCGCGAAGCAGAACACGCCGTACAGCGCGAGGCCGGCGCCCACGATCCAGAGGATCACGGGCCCGAACGGCAGTTCGGCGAGCGTGTGCAGGGCGGCGTCGAGGCCGCCCGCGGTCTCGGGGTCGTGAGTGAGGGCGGCGGCGATGAAGAGGATTCCGGTGATTCCGACTGCGATCCCCTTGGCGATGTAGCCGACGACGCCGAAGGTGACGATTCCCCGCCGGGCCGGGTTGTCCGGGAGATCGAGGTGCTTCTCGAACGCCCGCGTCGCCCCGCGGAAGATGAACGCGACGCCGATCGCCGCGACTCCGAGGCCGATCACCGCGACCAGCACGACGCCGGGGCCCGTCGACATGAGCTGCGCGCTGAACGTCTGCGTCGACTCCGAGGAGTCCGACTGCCCACCGAGGGCGTAGACCAGCGCCGTGCCCGCGATCGCGAGGTAGATGAGGGCCGTGCCGATGTACTTGGCGCGGTGTCCCCACTTCTTCTTGGTGTCGGGGTCGCGCTCCAGCAGCGCCTCGGCGACCTGCCATCCCGCGAGCGCGACGAGTCCCAGCACGATGAGCCAGAGCACGAAGACTCCCAAGGGGGCCTTCCCGATCTGCTCCATGGCGCCGCCCTGGTCGGCTTCTCCCCCGCCGCCGGTGGCGATCGAGATGGCGATGCCGCCGATGACGAGGTGGAGGATGCCGAGAACGATGTAGCCGATCCGCGCCGCGACTCTGAACGCGGTCGAATCCTGTGCCGCCCGGGCAGCGGCTTGGGGGGTGTTGTCCATGCGGGGAGAGTATCGAGCCGGGCCGCGGCAGGGTATGGCTTGACGAGACGGCGCGGCGTGCTCCCGGCCAGAGCGCGGAGTCAGGACTCTGTCGGCGCCGGTTCGTCGGACCGTTGCGCTCTGCGGTCGCGCAGCGCCTCCACCGCGCACCACACGAGGCTCGCCACGACGATGCCTTCGAGCATCCCGGCGATGACATCGCTCAGCCAGTGCGCGTGCAGGTAGGTCCGGCTCCACATCATGAACACCACCCAGACGGCGCCCGCCAGCCACACGTACCACCGGCGCAGCAGCAGGCCGAGCGTCACGACGACCGTCGTGGCCACGGCGGTGTGACCCGACGGGAACGACGTCGCCATGCGCTCCGCGAGGGAGTCATCCGGCCTGGCGCGGGCGATGATCGCGGCCATGGGCGCGCCGATCGCGACGACGAGCACGATCGCGGCGGCCATGTTGGCGGCATCCCCCCGCCCCCTTCGCCACCACAGGACGAGGACGAGCAGGAGGCCGATCACGATCATGCCGATCGTGCCGCCCACGATGGCGGGCACCCAGGCGATGATCACGCCGGCATCGGTGAGCGTCGCGTGCATCAGATCGTCCCACCACTCGTCCATCGGTAGCGGGTAGTGATCGCTGAGCGCGACGACGAGTCTCAGGATCACGAACGCGACGGTCGCGACGATCGCGATCGTGAGGACGAGCATGCGCCGCGCGTCGACGTGGCGGATGGCCTCGAGCTCCGCGGTCTGCTCCTGCGCGTCGGTCGTCATGCTTCTGCGGGCGGGGTGTGGTGCTGACCCATGCTCAAATCGTCGCAGAACGAAGAGGATCCCGCCCCCGCTTGACGTGCCCGTTCTGCGTCATTCGTATCGGGAGGCGACATCGCTCCTGACCACCGCGTAGATTTGCTCCGTGTGTGTTCATCGTGCGGACGGGACGTGCGGGTGATGCCGTTCCGCAGTCAGCTGACGCTCGAGTCGTGGCTCACCGAGTTCCAAGAGCAGGGGCATCGCATCGACGGCACGTTCAAGGTGATGCACCAGGACGGCGAGGACGGCGCCAACACGGGGCTCGTCGGCGTGCAACTGGCCAATGCCTCGACGGTCATGTACATCCAGCCGGAGGCGGCGTTCGCCACCAGGTGGGTCGTGACGATGGAGGCGCGCGACGAGGCGATCACACTCGACTCGGACGGAGTGCGGGCGCTGTCCGACGAGCTCGCGACCGTCTCGGCGCTGTGCGAGTTCCTCGAGACGAAGTCGGCGGGCTACTCGGGACTCGACACGCCCTGAGCGCCGGCAAGACCCTGCGCTTCGCCCGTCCGAGGCAGTCCCGCGCGTGTCAGGCGCGGCGGCTCACGGTGATCGCGATCAGCGAGTCGAGGAGTTCCGCGAACCGCGCGGTCTCGACCTCGTCGGCATCGAGCAGGGCCGTGTCGAAGTCGTCGTCGAATCGCGTGAGCAGCACCCACGGCTCCTGGGCCAGATCGATGGTCAGGCTGATGCGGTTCACGCGGCGATCACCGGGATCGATGTCACGGCGCACCGCACCGCGATCGACCAGCCGGTCGATGAGGGCGGTCACGCCGGCGGCTGTGATGCCCAGGTACTCGCGAAGCTGCGTCGGACGGATGCCGGGATGCGCCGCGATGTGAAGGAGGGCGTTCGCGTCGCCCTCACCGATGCCGAGCTCGCGGCGCGCGGCCGAGAAGGCGGTGGACCGTGCACGGATGTAGTCCGTGAGGGCTCGCCTCAGGCCCGGCACCACTGCTTCTTCAGACATGAGGACTCCCCGAGACCGCGGACTCGCCGCAGTCTACTCCTTTCTTTAGACGCCTGAATATTTCACTGAGCTATTTAAACCGGTGAAGTTTCTTGCTACGCTGGGCGGAATCGGAACCAGTGACTCCGCCGGCGTCACTGAACCCCCGTTCCGAGAAGGGAGGCCCTCATGGGCTGCCTGTATTACGGAGACAGCGACCGGGGTATCGAGATTCCGGACGCTCTCCTTGCTCATCTGAAGGTCGTCATCACGACCAAGCTACGCCGCCGGGAGAGCTTCACCCTCTCGTGGCGGCACGATGTCGCCGATCCGCACGGCCGGTCCGCGCTCTGGCTTCAGGAATCCATTCCGCTGCGCTTCGTCTTCAGCTCCGAGGTCCCGGAGACCCTCTTGCCCGCCGTGCTGCAGGAGTTCAGCCGTCTCGCCAACTCGACGGGCGGTCTCACGATCGACCTGAACGACTGGGTTCAGGAGCCCGCGCCGACAGCCGTGCCGACGGCGGCCTGAGCCCGCTGCAACCTGAGACACCGATGAAGGGGCCGGTCCACGCGGACCGGCCCCTCTCCTGTCTCCGCGCGAGCCGGCGTTCGTGAACCTTCCGGGCTCCGGGCTCGTTTCAACCGAGGAGGCCCACGGGGGGCCCGACCGGAGGTCGGTGACGGCATGAGCGAAACCAGTTCCCGCGTTCTCTGGATCCTGCGGATCCTCAGCGCCGTCCTCCTGCTCGCCGCGGGCGGCATCCACCTCTACCTCGCGTTGAACGGGGTCGGCGGCATCCTCGGCGTCCTGTTCATCCTGAACGGGATAGCCGGCCTCGTCCTGGCGATCGCGATGCTCGTGAGCCGCGGCCGGCTGCTGCAGGCGGCGACGGTGCTGGGGCTGCTCTTCCTCGTCGCCAGCCTCGGAGCGATCCTCCTCGCGCTGACCGTGGGCCTCTTCGGGATCACGCAGACATGGGACTTCACACTCGTCCCCGAGACGGTGATCGTCGAGTCCGTCGGCGTCGTCGTGCTCGCCGTGACGACCGTCCTCGTGCTGCGGGCGGACGGCACCGCGTCGGCCGGCTCGCGGTAGCCGCGTGCCCGAACGCCTGAGCGGAAGGACCCGCCGCGATCCCCGGAACGCGGCGGGTCCTTCCTGCGCCTCTCGCTACGGCGTGCAGCCGAGCGCGGGATGAGCAGTCGTGTAGACCGACTGCTCGCGCTCAGCGCCTTCGCCCGCCGAGACCGTCGCCGTCACCGTGCCCGACGGCACGGACACCAGGCGCGTGGCGAAGGCGGCCGAGACACTCTTGCCGGCGGCGAGCGTCGCGATCTGCTTCGGGCCATACGCCGTGGCGATGCCGACCTGGATAGCGCGGTCGTCGGCGTTCGTGACGGTGACGACGAGCGTCTCCTTGCCGGCGACGCAGCGACCCGTCACGGCGACGGACGCCGTCACGAGCGGCTGAACCTCGAAGGAGGCGGTCGCCTGCGAGGCGAGGAGGTACTCGAATCCGAGGTACTCGGCCTTCACCTCGTGCGCGCCGACTCCCAGCCCGGCCGGGATCTCCGCCTTGGCCGTTCCGTCCTCGAGGTACACCGTCTCGGACCAGTCGCCGGCCGTGAAGCGCACCTGACCGCCCGTCTGGAAGCCGTCGGCGGCAGCGACCGTGGCCGTCGCCTCGGCCGTCGCGCCCTCGCGGACATCGTCGACGGAGACCTCGACGGTCGTCGCGACATCGGGGTTCGCGATGCCGCGGATGTGGTTCCACTCGCGGAGGGTGATGGGCAGCACCGTGCCGTGGCGAGGGCGCGGCACTCCCGCGTTCGTCATCGTGATGGTCTTCGGCTGCCAGGTGGGCGCCTCGATGTTCGCCTCGCACGCCGCCTGGTAGCCGCCGCCGTTGGTGTAGCGGTCGCCCCAGAGGTAGAACTGTCCGGGGCAGGCGGTGTCACCGGGGTTGGCCTTGAAGATGACCGGACCCTCGTAGCCGGCCGTGGCCTGCCACGTGGTGCGACCCAGCGCCGGGGCGATGAGCTGCCAGGCGTTGATGTCGCTGTCCAGGAAGTCGGTGTTCTTCTCCGAGAAGATGTCGGAACCGGCGTTGCCGGCCTCGTTCTTCGTGACGCGGTAGTACTCGTCGCCGACCTTGATGGCGGTCGTGTCGATGCGCGACTGCGGAGCGGGGTTCTGCCAGACCTTCGGCTCGGAGAACGTCTGGAAGTCGCGCGTGATGTTGTACCACATCTGCGCGTTGCCCTGTCCGGTGCGGTTGATGGGATCGTTCCACAGCGACTGAGCCCAGAACACGGCGTATGCGCCGATCTCGTCGACCCAGAGCGACTCCGGCGCGAAGGCATTGCCGGCGTTGTCGGGCGCGACCTTGACGTGACGCTGCGGCGTCCAGTTCACGAGGTCGTTCGACTCGAAGACCTCGATGTACTGCGTGTCGTTGATCGCGTACCCGCCTTGGTCGTACCAGTTGAGGTCCGTCGCGATCATGTAGAACGTGTCGCCGTCGGGCGAGCGCACGATGTGCGGATCGCGCAGCCCCTGGTCACCGAGCTGGGACACGAGCGACGGCCACCCGCCGGTGAGTCCCGTCCAGTCGAGCGCGGTGTTGCCGTTGGACGTGGCGAACATGATCTGCTCGCCGTCGGCCATACCCTCGCCCTTGAAGTAGCCGAGGAAGTACCGCTCCTTCTCCTCCTCGCGAGGCAGCGGCTTGACGACGAGGTCGAACTCCTTCTCGTCGCTGGCCGCGCCTTTCGCGATGGTCGCGGTCAGGGTCACGGCGACCTCCGGGTGGCCGTACGACGGACGCTTCACCTCGCCTGTCGACGAGACGAGATCCGAGTCGGACACCCAGGTGATCTCCGATCCCCAGCGGCCGGTCGTCGGCAGGGAGATGTTGCCCCGCACGTCGTCGGTCGCGTGGAGCTCCAGGTCGAGCGCGTCGCGGGCGACCGAGTGGTCGACGTCGAACTCGGCCGGCACGGTGATGGGGATCTCGCGAGTCGCGATGGACTGCGACCCCTTCTTGAGGGTGGCGGTCAGCACGACGATCGCATCCGGCTGCCCGAGCGCCGGACGCGTGACCAGCCCGCGGATCGGCACCTTCCGCGCGCTCGTCGCGGTGGGCGGCACCACGACCTCGATGACCGACGGGTCGGACGATGCCCACGTGATGGACGAGCCGGCGATCGAGCCGGTCTTGGGCAGCTCGAGGTCTTCCACGATCGCGCTCGTCAGGCCGAGATCGATGGCCGCGGCATCCGCTACCGCTCCTTCATCGTTCCCCTGAGCCGCACGGGTCGAGACCTCGGCCGCCGACAGCCCCCGGTCATAGACGCGGAAGTCGGACAGCGTGCCGCGGAACGAATAGTTGCCGGGGGCCTGCGAACGGGCGAGGTAGTTGCAGTTCGTGCCTGCCGCGTTGACCGACGGAGCTGTCGTGATGGCCGTCGACTGAGCGTGCTGCACGCCGTCGACGTAGAGCGTTCCCGTCCATGAGGTGCCGTTGGCGTTCGGGGTCTGCGTATAGGTGACGTGCTTCCAGACGCCCTCGGGAAGACGGACCCGGTTCTGCTGGACGTTGACCGTGCCCGCGGCGACGCGGAGCCGCTGGGTGTTGGAGGAGAAGAGCTGTCCCTGCTGCCCGGTCGCAGCATCGCAGGACGCCTTGTTGCCGAGGCTCCAGATCTGGTGCTCGCCGACGTTCGCCGGATCGATCCAGATGTCGTAATCGACGGTCAGAGCCTGCATGCCCGCGGTCAGGTTGTCCGGCAGCTGGACGTAGGCGCCGGTCAGCGCGTCGGCATAGGCATCGGGGTTGAACCGGATGCCATCCGCACCGCGCGTCGCCTTCTCGGGGTGCACGAGCGTCGCGTTCGCCGCCGCGCCGGCCGACCCGGTGTTGGCGACGACGGTCCCGGATGCCTCGTCGAGGGCGAAGCGGTGAACGAGACCGTCGAGCACGTCGTCGTAGACGGAGTCGGCGGCCGCGGGGGCGGCGGCCGCAAGACCGACGCACAGCGACGCGGCCACCGCCACGGCGACGGTGCGCGATCGTCGGGTGCGCGTGAGGGATGGACGGACCATCGGCAAGTACTCCTTCGTACCTCGGTGACCGGCGGGCGCCGGTCTGATCGGTGATGCGGGCCGAGGGCGATGAGAGTCGTCGTACGTTTATCGATCCACGAGCCGTCGGCCTGATGTTAGCGGTCACAGATGACGACACGCAAGAGCGGGCATCACGAGCGGAGTGGTCGCGTCGCGCGTGCGGGGCGTGCCGCGGGCGCGGGACTCAGCGGGAGAAAGGTGTCATGGCGCGGTCGTCGTCCGCGAGGACGATGCGGTTCCCGCCCGCGGCCTTGGCGCGATACATCGCGACGTCAGCCTGACGCATGAGCTGCTCCGGCAGCACGGCGGCGCCCGGAGGCGCGACGGCGACACCGATGCTCGCGCTGAGGAGCTGACCCGCCGGCGACGCCCCCGGGTCGCTGCGGAGCCCCTCCAGAACGCGCTCCGCGATCTCCCACGCGACAGCCGGATTGTCGACGTCCCGCGCGACGATCACGAACTCGTCGCCCCCGTACCGCGCGACGAGGTCCTCCGATCGCACACCCGCGAGGAGCCGGTCGGCGGCTTCATGCAGCATCCGATCGCCGGCATGGTGGCCCAGAAGATCGTTCACCCCCTTGAAGCCATCGAGGTCGATGAACAGCACGGCGAAGCCGGCCGATCCGACGATCTCCTCCATCTGCGCCTCGAGCAGGCGTCGATTGGGAAGACCCGTCACCTCGTCGTGCATCGCCGCGTGCGCGAGACGCGCCTGAAGCCGCAGGGTGGCGAGCGCCTGCGCGGCCTGACCCGCGAGCGCACCGGCGAGCGGAGCGGCCTCCGCATCGAACGTGCGGGTGTGGTGGAACCAGCTGATGAAGGCGCCGAAGTCGCTCTCCTCGTGATGCAGCGGAGCGCCGATCAGCGCGTGCACGCCGGAGGCCCGCATCGCGTCACCGAGTCCGGGCAGGAGGCGCTCCCCCTCCTCGGGGTCGACCACCTTGATGATCCGGCGCGGGGCGCTCACGAGATCGATCAGCGTCTCGGCGCCGATCCGGCCCTGGAGGGGGTCCGGGCCGGCGGCGACGACGCTCGTCCCGTCCGGCTCGTGAAGGTAGACCGTGGACTCCTCCGCGCGGTAGGCCCGCTGGGTCGCGTCGGCGAGCACCTGGGCCAGGCGTTCCTCTGTCGTCGCGGTCGCGAACGCGACCGACGAGTCCATGATCAGCTCGAGGCGGGTCCGGGTGCGATCCGCGAGGGCATAGCGCCGGCGGAGATCGCGCAGCGCACGGAATCGCTCGGATGCCTCGGAGACGACCAGGACCTCATCGGAGCCCTCGCTGTGGCGGGCCACCATGACGGCACGTCCGGGGTGCCCAGGCGGCACCATGACCCACGGCCCGGGTCCGTCCGGGCTGGGAAAGAGGTCGTCGTCGGCGTGGACGAGGAACTCCTCGATCGGACGCCCGATGATCGCATCCGGTGTGGACGAGGCCCACTCCGCGAACCACGGATTGACGTCGGAGATGCGACCTGTCTGGTCGACGTGGACGACGCCCACCGGAAGCGCATTCGCTCCGCTCATGTGCACCTATCGCTTCCGTCGCACGAGCCGGTCCCGGAAAGCCTATCCCGAGCCGTCCGGCGCCGCCGTGCGCGAGACCTCTTCCCGAAACCGAGGTTCGCATTGCGCGCGCCGACCTCGCAAGCAGCGCTCGCTGCCGCCTTCCTCGCGCACGCCGATCGCGGCGCCGACGTCGGCCGCCTCTCGTCTGCGAGGCCGCCGGCCTGGCAGGCTGGCACCGTGGTGGAATCGGCCGTCGGTCCGCGTGACGAACCCGGGATGCCGCGATACGCCGGTCTCGCGACGTTCGCACTGCTGCCGATGCTGTCCGCAGTCGAGCACGCCGACATCGCCGTGGTCGGCATACCGTTCGACTCCGGAACGAGCTTCCGCCCCGGCGCGCGGTTCGGCCCGGCGCACATCCGCGAGAACTCGCGCCAGCTGCATCCGTATCACGCCGTTCATGACACCCACCCGTTCCGCACCTCGCAGGTCGTCGACGCGGGCGACATCGGGGTGGGGCCTTACGACATCCCGCGGGCGGTCGAGGCGATCACGACGGCCGCCTCCCAGCTGAGCCAGCGCGGTACTCGCCTGGTCGCGCTCGGCGGCGACCACACGATCGCCCTTCCGCTCCTGCGGGCCGCCGCGCTCCGGCATGGGCCGCTCGCGGTCGTGCACTTCGACGCCCACCTCGACACGTGGGACACGCTCCACGGGGCCTCCGTCTGGCACGGGTCGCCGTTCCGGCGCGCGGCGGAAGAGGGGCTCCTCGACCTCGTACGCTGCCAGCACGTCGGGGTCCGAGGCGGGATCTACGACCCGTCGGAGCTCGACGACGACGCGCGCTCGGGTTTCGCGATCATCCGCAGCGAGGCCTTCCTCGAGCGGTCGCTCGACGACATCGCGGCGCAGATCCGCGCCCGCGTCGGCACGAAGCCCGTGTACGTCTCGGTCGACATCGACGTGCTCGACCCCGCCTTCGCTCCTGGTACGGGTACGCCCGAGGTCGCGGGCATCAGCACGGCTCAGCTCTTCGCGGTGCTGCGCAGCCTGCGGGGTCTTCCCGTCGTGGGATGCGACGTCGTCGAGGTCGCCCCGGCCTACGACCACGCGGGCATCACGGGACTCGCCGCGGCGCACACGGCCTGGGAGCTCATCACCCTCATGACTCTGGCAGGGTGACCGGCCGGGGCTCGATCAGGTGCGGCCGACTGTCTCGATGTCCTCGAGGAACGCGGCGGCGACCTCGGGCGATACCGTCGCCCGCGTCGTCGAGATCGCCGCGATGTAATCGACCATGAAGGGACCCCGGGCCTCGCCGGTCTCCGAGAGCACCGCCTTCTCGAGCGCCGCCTGCGACGCCTTCCTCGCCGCGAATTCGATGTCGGCCGGGGAGAAGCTCTCGGTCATGGTGACGAGGGCGGGGATGTCGACGCCGACCGAGGCGGACGGCACGTAGCGCTCCCAGATCGCCGTACGCGCCTCGGCGTCGGGCAGGCCGATCGGAATGACGTAGTCGAAGCGGCCGTGGCGGAGGAATGCGGCATCCAGCGCCCGGATGAAGTTCGTGGCGCAGACCAGGAGCCGTCCCGGCTGCTCGCGGAAGGCGGGGATGATCTTCAGCAGCTCGTTGGTGACGCCCTGGGTGGGCGACGGGGGCTCGCCCTGCCGGTGCGACGCGATCTCTTCGACCTCGTCGATGAAGACGACGGCGTGCTCCAGCTCCGCGATGGTCGTGAAGGTCTCGCGCAGGGCACCGGCGAGCCCTCCCGCCTGAGCGGCGAGCCGCGACGGGAAGACCTCGATGAACGACCATTCGAGCCGCGACGCGATGGCCTTCGCGAAGGTCGTCTTGCCCGTTCCGGGCGGGCCGAAGAGGATGATCGATCGCGGCGGCACGACCCCGAAGCGATCGGCGAGCTCGGCGTTGGCGAGCGGCATGACGACGCGGCGTTCGAGGAGATCCTTCTCGGCGGCCATCCCGCCCACCGAGTCCCACAGTCCGCGGGGCATGACGCGCCCGCCGAGCGCTGCGAGCTTGGTGAGCTCCTCGCGCTGGACGGGGATGTGGCGCTCGAAGTAGTGCAGATCGCGCTTGAGCTCGAAGCCCTGGTGCAGGAAGGCGCCGACGCGCGTCTCCGCCGCCGGCATGAGGGCCGACAGCTTCGACACGCCGTGCGCGGCCATGCGCGATTCGAGCGCCGCCAGCAGCGACGATCCCACGCCCTGACCGCGCATATGGGACGCGGTCGCGAGGAACACGACCCACCCCTGCGCGTGTGCCGCCCGGCCCACGGCGGCGCCGATGATCTCGTCTCCGACGACCGCGACGACGGCGTGGTCCTTGGCGCACGAGGCGAGGACGTCGGACAGCCCGTACACCGGCTCGCCGCCGGCCGCCAGCACCTGCTCCCAGAGGCGCAGGATGCCGTCGACATCGTCGGGGTGGTAGTCGCGGATTCGCCAGCCGGCCATGGGCACTCCTCGATCTGTGTGCTTCGAGGGTGGCACGTCAGGGACCCGGACGCGAACGGCCGCTCAGGGCGCCGCGGGGATCAGGGTCAGCGGCTGACCGGATCGCCGCCGGTCGCGGTGAAGGCCTCGACTTCTCGCAGCGTGGGGCTCGACTCCCAGTCCCCCGGCGTCATGCACAGCATCGCTCCGCAGACGTTGGCGCGGTGCAGTCGCGCCGCCACGTCAGAGCCGTCGAGCACGCCGCTCAGATAGCCCGCGACGAAGGCGTCGCCGGCGCCGACCGTGTCGACGACGTCGATCTGGAATCCGGGCGAGTCGACGCCGCCCGACGGGAGATAGGCGGTGGCGCCGTCCGCGCCGCGTTTGAGCACGACCTCCCCGACGCCCCGCTCGAGCAGGCGACGGCAGGCGGCCGCGGCATCCGTTCCCGGATGGAGCAGCTCGAGCTCCTCCGGGCCGCCGAAGACGATGTCGGCGCGCTCGGCGAGCTCGCGCAGCCACGGCCCCGCCGTGCCGGCGTCGGCGAGGGCGGAGCGGTAGTTGATGTCGAAGGTCACGCGCACGCCGGCCTGCCGGGCGCGGTCGATCGCGGCCGACAGGCACTCCCGGGCCGAGGCGGAGAGGAGCGCCGTGATGCCCGTGAGGTGCAGCAGGTCGGCGCCCTCGATCCATCCGTGGGGAACGTCCGCCGGCGACAGCCGCGACCCGGCCGAGCCGGCGCGGTAGTAGAGGACTCTCGTCGACGTCGCCCGGGGACGCTCCTTCAGCATGAGGCCCGTCGGCGCCTCGCCGTCCACGACGGCGAGGACCTCCACCCCCTCGGCGCGGATCTCACGCCGCACGCGCTCGCCGAGCGGGTCGTCGCCGATGCGGCCCAGCCACCCGACGTCGACGCCGAGCCGCGAGAGCCCGATCGCGACGTTGCTCTCGGCCCCGCCGATCCCGAGGGCGAGGTCCGTGGCGTGGCGGAGCGAGCCGAGCTCGCGCGTCCGCACGAGCGCCATCGTCTCGCCGAGGGTAACGGCACGCGGCGCCGACGAGCCGGACATCATGCGCCGTCCGAAGCCACCGCGACGAACGACTCGGCGCGCTGACGAAGGGCGAGGAGGTCGCCCCCGGCGAAGGCATCGCCCAGCAGAGGTCCGCCGACGCTCACGGCTGCCGCCCCGGCATCGAGCCACTGCCGCGCGCTGTCGAGATCGACGCCCCCGGACGGCACGACCTGGATGTCGGGGAACGGTCCGCGGAGGTCTTTGACGTAGCCGGCGCCGAGGCGTCCCGCGGGGAAGACCTTGACCGCCGAGGCACCGGCCGACCACGAGGCGAAGAGCTCGGTCGGGGTGAAGCCGCCGGGCACGAGCGGCACGCCGGCCTGCAGCGCCGCCGCGAGAAGCTCGGGCGCCGTGATGGGCGTCACGAGGTAGCGGGCACCGGCATCCGCCGCCCTCGCGACCTGGTCGGTGTTCGTGACGGTCCCGACTCCGAGATCGGCGCGGTCGCCGAAGCGCTCGAGCAGCTGCGGGAGCCGCTCGATCGTCCCGGGAGTCGTGAGCGTCAGCTCGACGCTGCGGATGCCCGCGTCGAGGAGGGACTCAAGCGCGGCGTCGTAGTCCTCGGCGTGCTGCGCGCGTGCGACGACGATGAGCCGCGAGCCGACGGTCTTCTCCGGCAGCGGGAGACGCACGACATCACCAGTCATGGACGGTCCCGTCGGTGAGGCGGTTCACGGGCAGGTAGGCCTTCGTGTACTCGAAGGCGGACGCCGCGTCCTCGTCGAGCTCGACGCCCAGGCCGGGCTGCTCGCCGGGGTGGAGGAAGCCCTGGTCGAACGTGAAGGAGGTCTGGAACACCTCCAGCGTCTGCTCGTTGTGCGGCATGTACTCCTGGATGCCGAAGTTGTGGATCGCGAGGTCGAGATGCAGGGCGGCGGCCATGCCGACCGGCGAGATGTCGGTCGGGCCGTGGATGCCGGACTTGATGCCGTAGATCGCGGCGAAGTCGAGGAGCTTCTTCATGGCGGTGATGCCGCCCGTGTGGGTGACGGCGGAGCGGACGTAGTCGATGAGGCGCTCGGTGATGAGCGTCTGATAGTCGAAGACGGTGTTGAAGACCTCGCCGATCGCGAGCGGCGTCGTGGAGTGCTGGCGCACGAGTCGCAGGGCCGTCTGGTCCTCGCCGGGGGTGCAGTCCTCGAGCCAGAAGAGGTCGTACGGCTCGATGTCCTTCGCGAAGCGGGCTGCTTCGATCGGCGTCATGCGGTGGTGCCCGTCGTGCAGGATGCGCAGTCCGCTGCCGAAGTCCTCGCGGATGCGCGCGAAGACGCCGGGCATGTGATTGAGGTAGGTGCGGGTGTCCCACGTCTCCTCGCTGGGGCGGCCGTCCTGGGCGCGCTTGGCCGGCTCGTAGTCGTAGCGGACGCCCGGTCCCGCAGCCGAGACGCCGTAGATCTGGCCGAGACCCGGCACGCCGGTCTGCACGCGCACCGCGGTGAAGCCGAGCTCGCGATAGCCCGTGATCGCGTTCGCGAGGGCGTCGTAGTCGGTGCCGGAGGCGTGGGCGTAGACCCGCACGCCCGACCGGCTCGCACCGCCGAGCAGCTGGTAGAGCGGCATCCCGGCCTTCTTGGCCTTGATGTCCCACAGCGCCATGTCGACAGCGGCGATCGCGGCCATCGTGACGGGGCCGCGGCGCCAGTACGGCCCGCGGTAGAGGTACTGCCACGTGTCCTCGATGCGGTCCTCGTCACGGCCGATGAGCGTCGAGGCGACGTGGTCGCCGAGGTAGGACGCGACCGAGAGCTCGCGCCCGTTGAGGGTCGCGTCGCCCCATCCGACGATGCCGTCCGAGGTCGTGATCTTGAGCGTCACGAAGTTGCGCCCGGGGCTGGTGATGTTGACGTCGACGCGGTCGATGGTCATGTCTCGTCCTTGCTGTCAGGGTGCGGCCGCGCGCGGCCGCCCGGACCGGGGTGCGGCCACGACCTGCGCGGCCGCACCCTCGATCCACTTGCGGGTGTCGATCGCGTCCGGCGTCACATCGCCGAGCGCGGGTCGGTCAGGTCGCGGCCGGTCCACTCGGGTGCGACGATCGCCGCGACGAGGGCGCAGGCCGTGTAGAAGCCGAGCAGCACGATCACCGGGAGGATGCTGCCGGTCGTCGCCGCGACCCAGGCTGCGGCGATGATCGGACCGATGCCGGTCGCGATGATCGCGGCGATCTCACGGACGATCGCGGTGAGGGTGTATCGGTTGCGCGCGCCGAAGATCTCGGGGAGCGAGATGTTCTCCATCGATGCCAGGCCCAGGACCGAGACGTTGTGGATCACGGCGTAGCCGACGAAGATCCAGCCGATCTCCTTCGTGTTGATCGCGAGCATGGTCGGGACGATCAGCAGGAGCGAGAGCGACGTCATGACGATGTACATCCGCCGGCGGCCGAACACGTCGCCGAGCCAGCCGACGAGCGGGATCGTGCCGAAGCCGATGAGCGACGAGACGATGACGATCTCGGGGCCGACGCCCTTCTGCACGGCGAGCGTGATCGTGATGAACGATATCATGTAGGTCTGGATGAGGCCCGAGTTGCCCGCCTGGCCGAAGCGCAGGAAGAACGAGACGAGCGTCGCCTTGATGGGCTTGCGCTCGAGCGCCTGCAGCGTGCGCACGTCGTTGGTCTGCGTGGCGAGCTCGACCATCTCGTCGCGCGAGAGCGCCTTGCCGTCGACGACGTCGGTGCGCTCCTCGAAGACGGGGCTCTCCTTGAGGCGGAAGCGCACCCACACGGCGAAGAGCATGACGACGGAGCTCGCGATGAACGGAATGCGCCAGCCCCACGCGATGACGTCGTCCTCCATCATGACGGCGAGCAGGATCGCCCAGATCGCCGAGGCGAAGAGCGTTCCGCAGTTCGTGCCGAGCGCGACGAGCGAGGCGATGATGCCGCGGCGACGCGTCGGGGCGTACTCGGCGAGCATGACGCCGGCGCCCGAGATCTCGGCGCCCGCGCCGAAGCCCTGGGCCAGACGCAGCACGACGAGCATGATCGGGGCGATGATGCCGGCCTGCTCATATGTGGGGAGGAAGCCGATGAGGGTCGTCGCGAGACCCATCAGGAGGATCGTGTAGAAGAGCACCTTGCGGCGGCCCACCTTGTCGCCCATGCGGCCGAAGTACCACGCTCCGAGGGGTCGCGCGACGTAGCCGACGCCGTACGTCGCCATTGCGAGGACGACGGCCATGCCGGCCTCCTCACCGGCGAAGAAGAGCTGGCTGAAGACGAGTGCTGCGGCCAGCGAATAGAGCTGGAAGTCCATGAACTCCAGCGCGGTGCCGAGCCAGCCCGAGACGGCGGCCCGGACCAGGTCGCCGGTCGACCGCTGGACGGTCGGCGGCGGTGCCGCGGCATCCACACCGGGGACGTTCGAAGTGCTCATGGTTACTCCTTCGTAGATGAGTTGGGGAGAGGGGTGACAGGTGGTGGATCAGAGGGCGAGGAGGACCTTGGCGGAAGCCGAGGAGTCCCGGGCCGTAGCGAAGGCCTCCACCGCGGCGGAGGCGTCGATGGTGTGCGAGATCACGGCGTCGAACACGTCGGACGCGGCGAGCATCGCGACCGCGTCATCGATCTCGCCCGAGAAGCGGAAGGCACCGCGGATCGTCAGCTCCTTGGCGAGCATGGGTGCGAGGTTGACGCCGATCTCAGCGTTCGCGAGCATCCCGACCTGCACGATGACGCCCGCCCGTCGCGCGGCGCGGACGGCCTGGGTGACGGATGCCGCGACCCCGGAGCACTCGAAGACCACGTCGTAGGACTCGTCCGCGATCGTGTCCCGGCCGACCATCGCGAGCTCGGTCGCACCGAGGGCCGCTGCGCGCTCGAGCGGCTCGGTCCGCACGTCGCTCGCACCGATCGCGGCGGCGCCCCCGTGATCGGCCGCGGCGACCACCAGCAGGCCGATCGGACCGGCGCCGATCACGAGCACGCGCTTGCCGGTGAGATCGCCCGCGAGGCCGACGGCGTGCAGCGCGACCGCGAGAGGCTCGGCGAGCGCGGCGCGCTCGAGCGGCAGGCCCTCGGGGAGCACGCGGATCATGTGCTCCTCGACGAGGAGGTACTCAGCGG
The DNA here is from genome assembly GCF_004362195.1 of Microbacterium sp. BK668. Lineage (NCBI taxonomy): Bacteria > Bacillati > Actinomycetota > Actinomycetes > Micrococcales > Microbacteriaceae > Microbacterium > Microbacterium sp. BK668. The sequence continues at coordinate 1,298,562 of NZ_SNWG01000001.1, read as the reverse complement.
CTCCGCCCTGACGGTGCGGCGTCGTGGCCGCGCTGCCGAAGTAGTCGCCGCCGGGGCGGAGGTGGGGCTTGTCCTCCAGGCCGGGGATCTCGGCACCGTAGCGGGCGGGGTGCACGGTCACCGGCGTGCCCGCCGCGAGGCGGCCCGAGGGGTCGAGGTCGACGACGGCCGAGAGTTCGTGACCGGGCGTGAGAGGCTCGCGGATCTCGTACTCGCCGTTGGCGCCGTGGAAGTAGTAGTGCAGGTCGGAGCCGCAGATGCCGACGTAGCGCACGCGGAGGCGCACCTCGCCCTCGCCGGGCGTGGGGACCTCGCGGTCCTCCCAGCGGATGTCTTCCTTGCCGTGGATGGCGAGCGCCTTCATCGTCGCTCCTCCTTCCCGGGCGGCCGCAGCCGCGCCGATCTCAGGGGTCTCGTCCAGGGTCGTCACGCCGGCACCTCCGAAGGGCGGCCCTTGACGGCGGCTTCGGCGGCGGTCGTGCTGTCGGCGATGGCGGCCGAGACGCCGTCGCGGGCGATGGTGTCGACGAGCTCGCCGACGCGGTCGACGAAGGGATGGCGGTCGGCGAGCTCCTCGCCGAAGAGCTGGAGCCCGCTGATCGACCGCTCGGCGATCTCGGCGCCGGTGCGCGCCGATCGGGCGATGCCGGCCAGCCGCTCGCGGGCGGCATCCGTCATCGCGGCGGCGTAGGGACCGGGGTCGAAGCCCCGACGGGGCGCCAGGCACGACAGATATCCCGCCACCGTCAGGGCGATCAGGTGCGGCATCTCGCCGCTGTCGAGGGCGCGCAGGGCTGGCTCGGGGATGCGCTGGCGGAGCTTCACGGAGCCGTCGGTGCCCACCTGGGTCGTGCGGTGGCCGAGGGCCGTGTTGCCCCAGCGCAGGAACAGCTCGCGCTCGTAGTGCTCGATGTCGACGCCGGACGGCACCTGGATCGAGGGCAGGTACTCGCGGGCGAGGACGAGCCGTGCAGCGCGCTCGATGTCGGACCGGTGGATCGCGTCGGGGATCGTCCCGGCCCCGCTCAGGGCCCCGAGGTACGCGATGAGCGAGTGCGTGCCGTTGAGGAGCCGCACCTTCATCTGCTCGTAGCGTCCGACCTCGTCGCTGAAGACCGCTCCCCCGGCTTCCCACGCGGGGCGCCCGGCGGCGAAGTCGTCTTCGATCGCCCACATCGTGAACGGCTCGGCGGGCACCGGGATCTCGTCGCGCACGCCGAGGAGCGACGACACCTCGTCGCGCAGCGCGGGGGTCGTCGAGGGGACGATGCGGTCGACCATGCTCGAGGGGAACGACACCGACGACCGCAGGAACGCCAGCGCGTCGGCGCTCTCGCCGGCGGGCAGCTCCTGGAGGAACTCCTCGACCAGACGCCTCGTGTGGGGACCGTTGGCAGCGAGGTTGTCGCAGCTGAGCACCGTGAGAGGTGAGCCGGATGTCGCGGCCCGCCGCTGGATGCCACGGGCCAGCTGGCCGATGGTCGAGCGTGGCGCGCCGCCGCGCAGGTCGGCCAAGATGGTGTCGCCCGACGTGTCGAGGTGGCCCGTCGCGGGCGAGTAGCTGTAGCCGTTCTCCGTGACGGTGAGGGTGACGATCCGAATGCCGGGGTCGGCGATGCCGTCGACGACGCGCTGCGGCTCCTCCCCCGCGACGAAGGCGTCGGTGTGAACGCCGGGAACGCTCAGTGCCGTACCCGCGGGTGAGATCGTCGCGACCGAGTAGGTCATGTCCTGCGCGCGCATCGCGTCGACGATCGACCGCGAACGGGAGGCGACGCCCACGATGCCCCAGTCGCCGCCGTCTGCGGCGAGCGCGGCCGATGTGTAGACCGCCTGGTGAGCGCGGTGGAAGTTGCCGAGCCCGAGATGCAGGATACCCGGGCGTGCCGGCATCCGGGGGATGGCGACGCCGCCGCGGTACGACCGGGTCAGGCCCTGGGCGTCGGCGCTCACGAGCGCACCCCCGTGGCCACGGCCCGCCGTCGGGCTGAGGGATCTGCGATGATCGGCATGGAAAAGAGTGTGAAGTGTTTGTACAAGATTGTCAAGCTCTTTTCACAGAGCGATGATGGGACATGATGGAACAGCTGTTCCTCGGAACCGGAAAGGCGCCCATGGCTGCGACGTTGACCGATGTGGCACGGCGCGCCGGCGTGTCGATCGCAACGGCGTCCCGGGCCTTCGGCGAGCCCGATCGGCTCGCGAGCGGAACGCTCGACCGCGTCCTCCGGGCCGCCAGCGAGCTCGGCTACGACAGCCCCCAGGCCGCGACGGCGACGCGCTCGTTCGGCGTGATCGTCCCCGATGTCGCCAATCCGGTCTATGCGACTCTCCTCAAGTCGATCCACACGCAGGCCTGGCACGGACGCCACCGCACCGTGCTGTACGACGCCGACGAGGACCGCCGGCGCGAGCGCGAGCAGATCGAGCGCGCCCGCAAGCTCGACGGCATACTCCTGTGCTCGCCGCGCCTGCCGGACGACGAGGTGCTGGAGCTGGTGGGCGACACTCCCTTCGTCGTGGTGAACCGCTACATCGAAGGCGTCCCCTGTGTGCTCATGGACATGGAGCACGGGCCGCGTCAGGCGGTCGAGCATCTCGCGGCCCTCGGCCACACCCACATCGCCTACGCGGCCGGCCCGCTCGGGTCTTGGGCCGACGGCCGACGCGCGCACACCATCACGAAAGCGTGCGAGGCGTTCGGCATCCGGCTCACTCCGTTGAGCCATCAGGCCGCGTCCATCCAGGGCGGCCGCGCCGCCGCGGCACCCGCCTTCGCGAGCGGCGCGACCGCGGTCATCGCCTACAACGATCTCGTCGCACTCGGCCTGGAAGCGGGCCTCTCCGACATGGGCAAGGCCTGCCCTGCCGACATCAGCATCATCGGCATCGACGACATCGACATGGCCAGTGCCGTCAAGCCCGGCCTGACCACCGTCAAGATGCCGATCGAGCGGTGCGGAGCGCTCGCAGTCGAGCTGCTGCTGCAGGTCATGGCCGGAGCGGCGCTCACCGAGGCGGCGACGCTCGGCTCCCAGCTCATCGTCCGCGGGACGACGGCGGCGCCGCCCGGCTGACCCGCTGCTACACCGAAGGAGCGGAGCGGATGTCATCGCATGCGCACGGCATCCCGGACCGGCTCAGCGCCGGTATCGCGTCCGCCCCGCGACGATCGTCTCGATCACCTGCGCCTCCAGCAGCGACGGCATCCCCGACACGAACGGGTCGGTGTCGAGCACGACGACATCCGCAGCGAATCCGGGAGCGATCCGTCCGCGCCACGCGCCGTCGCCGACGGATGCCGCGGCATCCCGCGTCGCGTGGGCGATGGCCCGGTCCAGCGGCAGCGCGTACTGCGGATGCGTCGCCGTCACGGCTGGATCGAGGGCTGAGGCCCGGGTCGAGGCGACGTACATGTTGGCGAGGGCGCTGTACGGCGCGGTCGGCGCGTCGGTCGAGAAGGCCAGGAGCGCCCCGGCGTCCTCGTACTCCGGCCATGGGAATGCCCGCTCCACCCGCTCGTCGCCGAGCATCTCGGCCCAGTTCGCGAAGATCGCGGGGTCGGAGTGGACGGGCTGCATGGATGCTGTCACCCCGAGTCGCGCCATCCGTTCGGCGGTGCCCGGGGCGGCGTACTCCAGGTGCTCGATCCGGTGCAGCCGGGCCCGCTGCCCGTTGGCGGCGGCCGCATGCTCGAGGGCGTCGAGTGCGATCTCGCTGGCGTAGTCGCCGATCGCGTGCTGCGCGACCTGGAGCCCGGCGGCATCGGCCGCCGCGACGACCGGGTTCAGCTGCGCCGGCGGCCAGATCGGCGCGGCGTTCGAGCCATCCGCATACGGGTGGCGCAGCGCCGCCGTGCAGGCGTCGATCGTCCCGTCGAGGATGAGCTTGATGCCCACCACGCGCAGCCACGGCGAAGACCGATCCGCCGCGAGCTCCGCCGCCCGGGCCACCTGCGCGAGGTTCGCCTCGTCGTCGCCGGTGTTGGTGACGATCCAGTGCGCCGCGACGCGGATCGGCAGCTCGCCGCCGTGCCGCGCGCGGGCGCGTTCGAACGCGGCGAGCCCGAACTCGTCGAAGGCCATGTCCACGACACCCGTCACGCCGCCCGCGAGGTACGCGTCGAGCGCGCGCTGCACGTCCTGGTCGCGGTCGGCATCCGTCGTCGACGCATCCCGCTGGGCCCACGCGTACTGGGTGGCGGCCGTCTCGAGAAGCAATCCGGCGGGCTCGCCCGCGGCATCCCGGACGATCTCTCCCCCCAGCGGATCGGGCGTGTCGCGTGTGATGCCGAGCTCAACGAGCGCCGCGCTGTTGACCCAGCACGAGTGGTAGTCGTTCGCATCCAGGTAGACGGGGACGTCCGAGACCGCCGCGTCGATCATCGCGGCCGTCGGGGCGCCGGGGAGCGAGTCGAACAGCCAGCCGCGGCCGCGGAGGACGGCCGCACCGGGATCCGCCGCCCGCGCCCGGCGCAGCCGGTCCTGGATCTCTGCGAGCGATCGCGCGTCGGTGAGGGGCACCTGCCCGAGTGCGGCCCCCATCATGAGCAGGTGGGTGTGCGCGTCGATGACGCCCGGCAGCACCAGCCGGCCCTCGAGATCGACCGTGGTCGCGGCATCCGGAGCCTCGTCTGCGGCGCCGACGAACACGATCCGGTCGTCCTCCATCGCGAACGCCTCCGCCCAGGACGCTGCCGGATCGGGATCGGCGGTGAAGACGCGCCCGTTGAGGTAGCGCGTGATCACGGCCGGCCGCCCTTGCCGAGCGGCGTGCGCAGGAGGCCCGCGTACAGGGCCGCGGCGACGAGCATGCCCACCGGCACCGAGAGGTCGACGTAGCCCGCGGCTTCCGCGATCGGTCCGCTCCAGACGCTCGTGGAGAGGCAGAGGGCGGTGGCGAGGCCGCCCGCGATCAGCGCGGTGATGCCGGGGACGCTCCAGCCTCCGGTGTACCAGAACCGGCCGCCGGGGTGGTCGTCGAAGAGCTCCGGCCCGTCGTACCGGTACCGGCGCAGCAGCACGTCGACGACGAAGATCGCCATGGCGGGGCCGGACACGACCACGAGGAACTGCAGCATGAGGTTCGCCGCCTCCAGGAGGCTGGACGACAGCACGAGGTAGACAGTCAGCGCGGTGCCGACGACCCCCACGATGATCGCCGCGGGGATGCGCCGCAGCCGGAAGCCGATGGCCTGAAGCGCCATGCTCGAGGTGTACGTCGTCATGGCGTTCAAGGCGATCGTGTTGATGACGACGCCGACGACCAGCACGGGGGCGAGCCAGGCCGGCAGCAGGTCGAGCAGCGCGACGTCGATGCCCGCCTCGAACGCCGCGCCGCTCAGCCCGGTCGCCAGCAGCACGCCGACGGTGGTGAAGACGATGAAGGGGACGGCGCCGCCGAGCCCGGTCGCGAGCGCGATGCGGGAGTGCTTCGTCGAGCGGGGAAGGTACCGCGCGATGTCGGGGCTGTTGATGAACGACAGCGGGGTCGAGGCGAGGATCGTGAACCCGATCGCCATCGACGACCACAGTGCGACGCCGCCGAGGGGCTCGGGCGCCGAGTACTGCCAGTCGACCGTCGGAAGGATGAAGGCGGTCACGAGCAGGAAGATGACGAAGAGGGCCGCAGCCATGTACGAATACGCGCGCACGATGAGACCGTGGCCGAAGATCGCGACGAGGATCGTGATCGTCGCGACGACCACCGTCACGCCGATCGGCACCCATACCGGGTCGTCGAGTCCCAGTCGCCGCAGCAGGTCGGCTCCCATGAAGGATGACGCGAGCCACGTCAGCGACAGGAACACGGCCCCGATGAACCATCCGACGAACGCGACGAAGAGCTTGTTGCCGATGATCCCGTACATGGCGCGCGTGACGACCGACCCCGACGTCCCCGATGCCGGGCCGCTTCCGGCGATGATCCCGGGGAACACCCACAGCAGCGAGGCCGCGACGATCACGGCGATCGACTGCCAGATCTCGAGGCCGAGCAGGATGAGCGTCGCACCGATCGTCAGGTTCAGGATGCTGACATTCGGCGCCGCCCAGATGAAGAAGAGGTCGCGGGCCCGCCCGTGACGCTCGGCATCGCCGACGAGCTCGATCCCGCGCGTCTCGGGACGCGCTGCGGTGTCGATGAACTCGTCGAGCTGCGGCTCTGTCTGGGTCACGGTGTTCCTTCCGGGAGCGTCGTTGCTATTGGTCACATGCCCAATGGACTATTGGTCAGTCATTCAATAGTATGGTCGTCGTGACGTCAAGCCCTAGTTCGATCCGGGTCCGCAAGCGCCCCGAGGAACGGCGGGAGGAAATCCTCTCCCACGCCGCTGCGATCGCCCTCGACGAGGGCCTCGAGCGCATCACCCTGCGCGCGGTCGCCGAGCGACTGGGCGTGCGTCCCGGGCTCATCACGCACTACTTCCCCGCCGCCGAGGATCTCGTGATCGAGGCATTCGCCCGGGCCGCGGTGCTCGAGCGGGAGCAGTTCTTCCCGACTGCCGGGTCGCCGATCGAGCGCCTCGCCCACTTCATCGGACGGGTCCAGGGGGGCGCGTCGACGGGCCTCGCGCGGCTGTGGCTCAACGCGCGGCATCTCTCCCGCTTCAGCCCCGCGCTCGAGGCCGAGCTCCAGGAGCAGGATCGTCTGGACCGGGAGCGGCTCATCGCGATCATCGAGGACGGCAGGTCGTCCGGCGACTTCCCGGCCGGCGACGCCGAGACGGCCTGCACGCGGATCCTCATCGCGGTGGACGGCGGAGGCGCCTACGTCAACAGCGACGCGGAGGTCCCCCATCCGGGGCAGGCGCACGCCGTCGCCGACATCACCGACTGGGCGCTCGGGCTTCCTGCCGGCACCGTGCAGGGCGCGATCGACCTCCTGCCGGCAACGACTGCGCTCGAGGGCGTGCGCGACGAGAGTCCGGCACTCATCCGCACCGAGCCCTCGCCTCGTCGACCTCAGTCGCTCAGGATCACCTGATCGACCATGAGGTGCCCCCACTCCCCCGTCGCGTCGTCGAGTATCTGGAAAGCGGCGGTCCGTCCGGCGAGGTCGCGCACGTCCCACGTGACGTGGCGGAGCCGAGCCGAGTCGTCGCCCGTCGCCGTGCGCACGGGCTGCCCGTCGACGAGGAGCTGAACAGAGGTCGCCGGCTCCGCGCCGAGGGGATGGTCGCCGCCGGCGATCAGGAAGTGGACGAAGTTGCGGTCGACGACGAAGGGCGGCGAGGTGATCGTGCCCGTCGCGGCGTCGGACCCGGCGAAGGTGTCGGCGACCTGCCGGCCGACCTGTCCCGGGAGGTCTGCGGGGACCGGCGAGAGCGCGGAGAATGCGCCTGTCGCCGACCACCCGCCACCCCACCCTGTGCCCTCGAAGTCGGCGAGGAGGCGGGCGGGACGCTGCTGCACGCTGCCGAACTCCGTGATCGTGAGATTTCGGAACGTCGCGGCACCACCACTCGTGTACAGGGCGACACCCTGGTCGGCGTGCGGCGCGAAGACCTGACTGGAGTGGACGTAGCGACCGTCGTCGACGAAGACCTCGATGGTCGTCCGGTCGACGAGGATCCTCAGGTGGACGGTGTCGTGCGTCGATCCGACGGGGGTGCGGCTCTCGAGCTTCCAGGGGTTGCCGGGATGTCCGGTCTGTCCGCGGTTGAGGTACGCGTACGTCTCGGTGACCCCCACGTCGGCGTGACGCGACCCGTCCGCCGATCGCCGCAGCTGCAGGCCGACGTTGGCAGCGGTCGCGCGCGTGACGTCGGCCTCGATCTGGAAGGCGTCGCCCCGATAGGCCAGCGGCAGGAAGCCGTCGACCCGCACATCGCCGATACGCCTGGTCGACGTCGCGATGGCGCGCAGGGCGGCGACGGGCTCCGATACGAGGCTGAAGCCGGAACCGAAGCGCTTCAGGCGGATGTGGCGGGTGATCGAGTCGGTTCCGTTGAACCCGTCAGCGGACCACGTCGGGGTGGTGTGCGCGTAGTCCCAGTTGTTCATCCAGCCCACCGCGTAGCGTCGGTCGAGCGGGGCCGCCGGGTCTTCCCAGGTGACCGCGCCGTACCAGTCGAAGCCGTGGTCGAGCCACTGGGGAGCCGCTGCATCGAACCGGAACGAGGTGCCGTCGAACGATCCGGTCCAGTACGCATAGGTCGCCGGCTCGTTCGTCGCGTACCCGTTGGCGCTCACGCCGAACACCCACTTCACGGTCCCGTCGTCGGCTCGGATGGGGAACAGGTCGGGGCACTCGATCGTGCCGATGCCCGCGTTGACGTACTCCCAGCGCCGCGTCCAGTTCCGAAGATCAGGCGACGTGTAGAAGCTCACTCGGTCCCGCTCGGCGATGAGTGCGACCCAGCGCCCGCGCTCGGCGTCCCAGATCACCTTCGGATCACGGAAGTCCGCGCGCCCGCCGTTGGGGATCACGGGCTGCTCGCCCGAAGGGCGGAAGGTGCGGCCCCCGTCGATGGAGTACCAGAGGAATTGCGCTTGAGGACCGCTCGCGTTCGCCTGCTGGAGCGGCGTCGGATGATCCATCTGCGTCACGAGCATCACGACCGCGCCCGCGCCGAATCCCGCGGTGCCGGCGTGGTCCACCACGGCGGAGCCCGACCAGAGGTCGTAGTTGGCGTTCGTCTTCTTGGGCGCCGCGATCCCCTGATCGGCGAATACGACGCCGTCGTACGTCGTGGCCAGCCGCCAGGCCGTGCCGAAGTTCGCTGTGGGATCGGCGTCGTAGTCGGCGTTGTACAGGTAGTAGTAGTGGAACTTCCCGTCCACGAACACCGGCCGCTGCGGATCGTTCTTCCAGTGGTCGGGCACGGTGAAGTGATACTGCGCGCGATGACTGGGCGGCGGGTCGGCGGCGCTGGTCATCCCCGGCGGCGCGACGAGCGCGGCGGTCGCCACGAGGGCCGCGGCCCCCGTGAGGAGAGCGACGCGGCGCAGCGCGGTCTTGGCGGAATCGTGAGGAACTGGCATCATCGGCGTCCCTTGTTCAGTGGGTCAGCGGGCGGGTATCGCGTCCGCCTCGTAGGTCGTGCCGGCGATGTCGTCGACGGATGCCGCGCCCGCGACCTCGCCGGCGATCACCAGCCGATCGCCGCGCCAGGCGACGGGCATGGGGTCACTGACGCCCCCGACGAAGCGCCCGTCCTCGCCGGCGTTGCGGAAGGCGAAGAGGAGCCAGCGTCCGTCGTCGCGGCGCTGCAGGAGCCGCCCGACATACAGCCGCTCGTCCGTGACGGGGTACGCGGCATCCATCGGGAACGGCCCGAGGACGCTGTCAGCCGGAACGGCCCACGTCCCCGCGCGTGCGCCCTGGCGGGACGGCGTCGAGTGATCGGCGAGACAGGAGAAGAGGAGCACGGGTCGCCCATCGACCACCTCGACCTGCATGACCTCGAGCTGGCCGAAGCCGTCGGCAGACGGCGCGCTGAGCGGCGGTCGCAGCTCCCACGTGCGCAGATCGGGCGACCAGGCGTGGCCGATGACGCCGCGCCCGTCGAAAGGCCCCTCGGCAGCGCGGGCCGTGACGAGCATGTGCCATCCGTCGCCCTCCGGATCGGGGAAGACCCACGGGTCGCGGAAGGCCTCGTCGTGCCACGCCCCGCTGTCGAGCGTCTCGTACCAGGGCCCCGCCGCCTCGAGAACCGGTGCGGCGGCCTTGGTCCACACCTCGAGGTCGGGCGACGTCGCGTATCCGATCCGCTGGATGTTCTTGCCCGAACGATCCAGCGTGGAACCAGTGTAGAAGAGGAACCACGTGCCGTCGGGATGCCGCACCACCGAGCCCGTCCACGTCGCGAGGTCGTCGAACGCCGGCGCATCGCTGCGGACCAGCGCATCGGGCACCTGCGTCCAGGACACCAGGTCGGTCGAGACCGCGTGACCGATGGACGCGCGGTAGTGCCGGGCCTCGGGGTCGCCGAGCGCGCGCGAGGCGTACAGGAAGAACAGGTGGTAGCGGTCGCCGTCGTCGGCGAACCAGAAGTCCCAGACCCAGGAACCGGGGAGGTCGAACACGCGTCAGCCTTTCGTCGATGTCGCGCGCTCGGCGCGCGCGGGGAAGTGGGGGGCCGGGAGCCTGCCAGGCGGCTCGTGGTCGGCGCTGCATCGCGCGACCGCGGGGAGCGGGGTTGGATGCCGCGCCCTCACCCCTTCACCCCGCTGGCGGCGATACTGCTGACGAACGCGCGCTGGAACACGAGGAAGACGATCAGCACGGGCAGCGTGATGAGCGACGTGTACGCCATCACCTCACCCCACGCCGTGTTGAGCTGGAAGAAGTACTGCATGCCGACCATGACCGGTCGCAGCTCCTCCTTCTGCACGACCATGAGAGGCCACAGGTACTGGTTCCAGGCCGGCAGGAAGGTGAGGATCGCGACCGTCGCGAAAGCGGGTCCCGACAGCGGCACCAGGATGCGGCGGTAGATCGTGAACCAGCTCGCGCCGTCGATGCGCGCCGCCTCGTCCAGCGACTTCGGAATGGTCGAGAAGTACTGCGTGAAGAGGAAGATCGAGAACGCGTTGGCGATGAACGGCACGATCTGCACTTCGTACGTGTTCAGCCAGCCGAAGTCGTACTTGAGCACACCGCCCTCGATGACGAGCGTCGGAAGCTGGGCGACCCAGTAGACCATCGGGACGGCGATCGTCTCGAACGGGACGATGAGCGTCGCGATGACGAGGGCGAGCACGACGATCCGGCCCTTCCACTCGAGCCGCGACAGCGCGAACCCCGCCATCGAGTTGACGATGAGGCCGAGCCCCACCGTCAGCACCGTCACGAGGATCGAGTTGAAGAGGAACTGCGCGACGGGCACTCGGTCGAAGACGCCGAAGTAGTTGTCGAGGCTGATGTCGCCGACGGGGAGGAACGCCGCCGGCGAGTCGATGTCCTGCAGGATCTGGCTGTCGGGCTTCAGGCTCGAGACGAACATGAAGACGAGGGGGAAGAGGAATATCACCCCGAAGAGGGTGAGGGCGATGTACGTGAAGACGCGTCCGCCGTTCTTCGACTTCGGCGTGGCCGCCGAGGGCGCAGGCGCGGGGCTGCCGGCCGGCGTCGGCTTCGGGGGCGCGGGCGTGGTCGTCGCCATGGTCAAGCCTTCTCTCGCGTGAGGCGCCGCTGGATGAGCGCGATGATGAGGACGGCCACGAAGAAGATCAGCGAGATCGCCGCGGCGTACCCGATCTCCTGCTGCTCGTAGCCCTTCCGTACCGCGTGGAACACGATCGTCGTCGTCGAATTCACCGGGCCGCCCTGGGTCATGACGTCGACCTGCACGAAGAGTCCGAGGGCCGCGATCGTGATGGTGACGAGGACGAACACCATCGTCGGGCGCAGGCCCGGCCACGTGACCGCGGTGAACTGGCGCCAGGGCCCGGCGCCGTCCATCTTGGCCGCTTCGTAGAGCTCCTCGGGGATCGTCTGGAGTCCTGCGAGCCAGATGATCATGTGGAAGCCCACGGCCTGCCAGATCGACAGGACGATGATGGCCCCGAGAGCCGTGTTCGGGTTGTTGAGCCAGTCGACGCCGCTCCACGCCCCGAAGGTGAGCATGTCGATCATCGAGTTGATCAGCCCGTCCTCCTGATACATGAACTTCCAGAGGATCGACACGACCACGATGGAGGTCACGACAGGGATGAAGAAGATCACCCGGAAGGCCGTCACCCCGCGGAGGCGCCGGTTGACCAGCAGTGCGAGGAGAAGGCCCAGACCTGCCTGGACCGGGACGACCACGAGGGCGAACACGATCGTGTTCCACACCGAGTCGATGAACACGGGATCGGCCGTGAACGCGCGCATGAAGTTGTCGAGGCCGACGAACCGGGGCGGGTTGGGCGAGATGAGCCGCGCGTTCGTGAACGAGAGACCGAACGCGAGGATGACCGGGATGCCCAGGAACAGCACGAGGAGGATGCCGGCCGGCGCCATCATCGCGAGTCCGGCCCAGGTCTGGCGGCCCTTGATCGAGCGGAAGCGGCGGAGCGAGCGACGCGGAGTCTCGGCCGCGACGGTGGGAGGAGTGACAGTCATGGAAGTGCCTTTCCAGGGGTGGTGGGGGCCGGAGCCCCCACCACCGCAGGGATCACTGGAAGCCGTAGCCGTCGTTCGAGGCGATGTTCGCGTCGATCTCGGAGACCGCCCGGTCGAGCGTCGCCTGGACGTCCGCGCCGTTCATGATGTCCTTCGCTGCGGTCTCGAACGTCGACGAGATGACCGCGTAGGCCGGGGTCTCGGGGCGGAGCACCGCGAACTTCTGCGACAGCTCGACGAACGGGCGCAGCACTCCGTCCTCGCCGAAGTACTTGGAGTCCGCGGCGGCCGACTCGGTGGCGGGGATCACGATCTGGTTGTCCGCGAACGCGGTGATGTACTCGTCGGCGAAGCTGAACTCGAGGTACTCGCGAGCGCCCTCGGGATCCGGGCAGGAAGACGAGATCGCCCACTGCCACGATCCGCCGCCGATCTTCGGACCGGTGCCGAGGTCCGGCGGGGGCAGGATGAGCAGGTCGTCGCCCACCGCGTCGAGTGCGGCCAGGGCGTTCCAGACGCCCGTGTAGCTCAGCGCCACCTCGTCGTCGACGAACTCCTGGTTGCCGATGGTCGCGCTGTTGGACGCGTAGCCGTCGGCGAAGAGGCTCTGGAACCACTGGCCCCACTCGACCGCCTCTGCGCCGTTGAGGGCGCCGTCCGAGGTGAGCATCGTGGAGCGGTCGATCAGATCTCCGCCGAAGCTCTGCAGGAGCGGCGAGTAGGCGTACGGCCACCACTCACCGGCGTCCTCCGCCCCGATGTCGATCGGCGTGTCGTAACCGGCCGCCTTCAGCGTCGCGAGGGCTCGGCCGAACTCGTCCGTCGTCCACGGCTGGTCGACGGTCGGGATGCGGATGCCGTTCTGGTCGAGCACGGACTTGCGGGCGAAGATCGAGAGCGCCGCATCCCAGTACCCCGCCGAGTAGATCTGGTCGTCCCAGACCCCGACGGCCGTCGGCAGGAGGCTGTCGGTCAGCTCCTCGGGGAGGTCGAGCGGCTGCAGGTAGCCCGCCCACGCCCAGTTCGGCATGATCGGCCCGTCGAGATCGAGCAGGCACGGGAGATCGCCGGATGCCGCGGCGGCCACGATCGCATCGTTGTATGCCCCCTGGGGGAACGACTCGTGGACGACCTCGTACTCGTCCTGCGAATCGTTGAAGTCGGAGATGATCCGCTCGTAGACCTCGAGCTCGGCCGGGTTGCCGGCCGAGTGCGTCCACATCGTGAGCTGGGTGCGTCCGTCCTCGGTGGTTCCACTCCCCTGGCCCGCTTGTCCGCAGCCGGTGAGTGCCAGAACCCCGACGAGGGCTGCCGATCCGATGATCGGCGGCGTCCTGCGCTTCATTGTGGTTTCCTTTTCTTGTGACCGACGCCCGCGTCGGTCACCGATCGGGGGCCGCCCACGGCGGCCGCTCGGTGTTGACAGAAGCCCGTCGCCGGCTGGGTTTGGCGACTTGCGCCGGCGGCGGGCCAACGGAGTCTCGTCGGATGACGGGACACTCCATGAGGTGCGTGGCGTCCTCGTCCCCCGCGCGAACGCCGAGCGCGACCTCCATCGCCCAGCGACCCATCTCGTAGTGGGGCAGTGCGATGGTGGTGAGTGGGGGGTCCTGCTCCGCCGCCACGAACTGCTGGTCGTCGTAGCCGACGATCGACAGGTCGCGCGGGATGTCGAGTCCGCGATGGTGCGCCGCGGTGTAGGCGCCAACGGCGAGGCGGTCGTTGAAGGCGAAGATCGCGGTCGGTCGCCGCTCCTCGGGAAGGTCGAGGAGGCCCTCCACCGCGATGCGTCCGCCGAGCGCCGACACGTCCGCCTCGACGTGCAGCGCCGGGTCGGGCTCGATGCCGGCCTCGCCGAGCACCTCGAGGTAGCCCTCGAGACGCAGGTGCGAGGCGATCGGCTTCGCTCCCCCGGCGTCGAGATAGGCGATGCGCCGATGCCCGGCTGCCACCAGTTCGCGAACCGCCGCCGCTCCCCCGGCCCGGTCATCCGGCACGACGCTGCGATATCCGCCGCCGGCGGGCCGGCAGTCGAGGAAGACCGCGTCGGACCGGAGGCCCTGCGGCGCATCCACCACCTGATGCCACATGCAGGCGTAGATCATCGCGTCGACCTGCTGCGCCGCGAGGGCGGCGATGGCGTCGCGCTCGATGGCGGCGTCGGCTCCCGTGTCGACCAGGAAGACGAGGTGACCCTGCTCGCGCGCCACGTCCTGTGCGCCGGCGAGCATGCGGCCGGCGAACGGCGTGGTCGCGATCTCGTCCGAGATCAGCCCGACCGTCCGGGTCCGCTGCGTGCGGAGTCCACGGGCGAGCGAGCTCGGCTCGTATCCGACCGCCTTCGCCGCTTCGCGCACCCGCTGGCGGGTGTCGTCGGAGATGCGGGCTTCGGCGTTGTTCAGGACGAGCGACACGGTCGTGACGGACACCCCAGCTGCACTGGCGACATCCGAGATCCGAGCGCGGGCCACGTCTTCGTCCTTCCCCTTGATAAATCGATTTATCAGACTCGTCGATTATGCGCGCTCCCCTTTCGCGCGTCAAGCGCCTTTCGTCGGATGAGGGGCGATCACCGTCCACCGATGTGCGATCGCGCGAGATCTGTGCAAGCATGAGCACGCCATGCAAATCGATTTGCATAGCGAATCCATCAGAAGGAGCCACTGCAGATGCACACCACGAACCGGCGCGTCTCACGCCTGGTCGCGAGCGGGCTGGCAGCCAGCGCGCTCGTCGCGACGACCCTCGTCGCCGGCACCTCGGCCGCGATCGCCGACCCCGGTCTTCAGGACGGACCCGAGCCCACCACCCACACACAGGAGGCCTACGCCCCGGAGGCCGACTTCACCGCCAAGTGGACGCGAGCCGACGCGCGCCAGCTGAAGCGCCTCTCCGATCCCACAGCCGCATCGCGTGCGAACTCGATGCCGGCGGCGGTCACCATGCCCACGGTCCCGCAGGACCTCCCCGACATGTCGAATGGGGAGGTCTGGGTCTGGGACACCTGGCCACTGACGGACGAGGACGGCAACCAGTACTCGGTCAACGGGCAGGAGATCATCTTCTCGCTCGTCGCCGACCGCAGCCTCGGCTTCGACGACCGTCACGTCTTCGCCAAGATCGGCTACTTCTACCGCCCGGCCGGCGTTCCCGCGGAGGACCGCCCGGAGAACGGCGGCTGGACCTACGGCGGCCTCGTCTTCAAGGAGGGCGTCACCGGCCAGATCTTCGAGGACCAGTCCTTCAGCCACCAGACCCAGTGGTCCGGCTCGGCACGCGTCTACAAGGACGGCGAGATCAAGCTGTTCTTCACCGACGTGGCGTTCTACCGTGACGAGACCGGCAAGAACATCAAGCCGTACGACCCGCGCATCGCGCTGAGCGTCGGCAAGGTGCACGCGAACTCGAAGGGCGTGAAGTTCTCGGGGTTCAACAAGGTCATCGACCTCCTGCAGGCCGACGGGACCTACTACCAGACGGGCGCGCAGAACGAGTTCTTCAACTTCCGCGACCCGTTCACCTTCGAGGACCCGGCGCACCCCGGTGAGACCTACATGGTGTTCGAGGGCAACTCGGCGATGCCCCGAGAGTCGGCGAAGTGCACGGAGGAAGACCTCGGCTACCAGCCCGGAGACCCCCACGCGGAGACGGTCGAAGAGGTCAACGCGTCCGGTGCGACGTACCAGATCGGCAACATCGGGCTCGCGAAGGCCAAGAACGAGGATCTGACCGAGTGGGAGTTCCTTCCGCCGATCCTGTCCGCGAACTGCGTCACCGACCAGACCGAGCGTCCGCAGTTCGTCTTCAAGGACGGCAAGTACTACCTCTTCACGATCAGCCACCGCAGCACGTTCGCGGCCGGGCTGGACGGACCCGAAGGTGTGTACGGCTTCGTCGGAGACGGCATCCGCAGCGACTTCCAGCCCCTCAACGACGGTTCCGGTCTCGCCCTCGGCAACCCCACGAACCTGAACTTCTGGGGTGGCCAGCCGTTCGCTCCCGACTTCAACCAGCACCCCGGACACTTCCAGGCGTACTCGCACTACGTCATGCCCGGCGGCCTGGTGCAGTCCTTCATCGACACGATCGGCACGCACGACGACTTCGTCCGCGGCGGCACTCTCGCGCCCACGGTGAAGATGGACATCGGGGTGGGCGGCGACCCCACCCGCACGGCGGTCGACTACTCCTACGGAAACGGAGGACTCGGCGGCTGGGCGGACATCCCCGCGAACCGCCATCTGTTCACGAACGGCAAGAAGACCGTCTCGGTGTCGGACGCCGCCGCCCAGCGCGTGCGCGCGGCGGCGGGCTCCGCCTTCGACGACTACCTGCAGGGCAAGCCGGTCTCCGCGGCCGTGCGCGCCCAGATCGAGAAGCTGCTCGCCCAGTACGGCGGTTGACGATCGGCGGATGCCCTGGGGACACGCTGCCCCGGGGCATCCGCTCGCACCCACCCGCCCGCAAGCGCGAAGGGACACGCATGACCGACCGGATCCAGACGACCTTCTTCCAGCGCCACCGGCGCAGCACGATCGCCCTCACCCTCGCCGCAGCGGCCGTGCTCGCGATTCTCGCGCTCCTCGCCTGGCCGCGAGGCGAAACGCCGGAGGCATCACCGTCTCCCGCCGCGACGGCCGAGTCGTCCGCCTTCGAGCGACCGGCCGGCTGGGATCCGGACCGCCCGGCGGTGCACCTGACCCCCGAGCGGAACTGGATGAACGACCCCCAGCGGCCGTTCCTCCTCGACGGGCTCTGGCACTACTACTACCTCTACAACGCCGACCACCCGGACGGGAACGGCACCGCGTGGTACCACGCGACCTCCACGGACCTCGTGCACTGGACCGATCACGGCGTGGCGATCGAGAAGTACACGAACGGCCTCGGCGACATCTGGACGGGAACCGCCGTCGTCGACCGCGAGAACACCGCCGGCTTCGGCGAGGACGCCGTCGTCGCCGTCGTGACGCAGCAGACCGACGGCGTGCAGCGGCAGTCCCTCTTCGTCTCGCTCGACGGCGGATACTCCTTCGAGCCGTACGACGGCAACCCCGTGATGGACAACCCCGGGGTGCGCGACTTCCGCGATCCCCGCGTCCTGTGGGACGAGGAGCACGGTCAGTGGGTCATGGCCCTCGCCGAGGGCGGCAAGATCGGGTTCTACACCTCGCCGGACCTGAAGGCGTGGACCTATCGCTCGGGCTTCGAGACCGCGGACCTGGGTGTTCTGGAGTGCCCCGACCTCTTCCCCATGACCGTCGACGGCGACCCGGCGCGCGTGCGGTGGGTGCTCGCAGCCGGCGCGAACGGCTCGTCGGAAGGCATGACGACCGGCACCGCCTACTGGGTCGGCGACTGGGACGGTGAGACGTTCCGCGCGGACGGATCGCACCAATGGCTCGACCACGGCGCCGACTACTACGCCGCGGTCACGTGGGACGACCCGCGGCTCCCGGCCGACCAGCGCCTCAGCCAGCGCTACGGGATCGGGTGGCTCAACAACTGGGCCTACGCGGGCGACACTCCCGGCACCCAGTGGCAGGGGGGCGCCGACAGCATCGTGCGCAGCATCCGTCTCGTGTCCGGTGCCGACGGGCGCGCCTCCCTCGCCTCCTCGCCCGTGGACGCCCTGAGCAGGCTCGAGGGCGCGCGCCGGGAGCTGGCGCCGCAGACCCTCGCCGCCGACCGGCCCCTCGCTCTGCCGGCATCGGGTTCGGACGCCTACCGCGTGCGGGTGACGCTCGACGCGGCGGACTCCGACGGGGGCGAGGTGCGTCTGCACATCCCCCGGGGCGGCACGGCCTTCACGACGGTCGGCTACGACTTCGGTGCGCAGAGCGCCTTCGTGGCACGGGATGCCGATGCCATCGCCGAGGACATGCCTGACACCTACCGGGCGGTGCGGAGCGCGCCGGCGCCCTCCGCGGAAGGGACGGTGGATCTCGACATCGTCGTGGACGTTGGCTCGGTCGAGGTCTTCGTCAACGGCGGTCGGGCCTCCCTCAGCATGATCGCCGCCGGCGGCGAGGCACGCGAGGGCGTGCGGGTCGAGGCCGTGGATCGGAGCGTGCGCGTCATCGAGGCATCCGTCACCCCCCTGAAGGTCGCGGCGATCCAGAGGTCCTCCGGCACGCGGTGACGGGCGTCAGCGGGCCGGCGGGGCGACCGACCCCCGCTCGACGAGCCATCCGCGCATCAGCTCGAGCCTCGCGCGACCCGTCTCGCTCTTGTCGATCCGGGCGATCAGACGCGACATCGCCCACGAGCCCATCTCGGCGTGCGGGAGGGCGACGGTCGTGAGCCCGGGGTCCAGGGCGTCCGCGACGGGACGGAGATCGTCGATCCCGACGATCGAGAGGTCCTCCGGCACGGAGAGCCGCAGCCGCGCCGCCGCCTGCATCACCCCCATCGCGATCTGGTCGTTGAAGCAGATGACGGCCGTCGGCCGGTCGGCCCGATCGAGAAGAGCGGCTCCAGCCGTTCGCCCGCCGTGTGCGTCGGAGGTCGCGGCGGCGATGCGGTCCGGGGTCAGCGGGACGCCGGCATCGCCCAGGGCCGCACGCACGCCGAGCCGGCGCCCACGCGCTGCGCGGGAGTCGTCGACGGTGTCGGCGTAGGCGATCTCGCGGTGGCCCGCCCCGAGCAGGCAGTCACTGGCGAGCCCGGTGATCTGGGCTTCGTCGGGAACGACGGCGTCGACCGCCCAGCCGGTCTCGGGCGCGGCGTCGAGGAGCACGATCGGGACGTCGGCGGGCACCTCCGGACGACGGACCCGCTGGTGGTACATGCGGGCGATGAGGATTCCGTCCACCCGCTGAGCGACGAAGCGGCTGACGAGCGCCTGCTCCTGCTCCGCGTCGCCCTCGGACTCCGCGACGAGGAGGAGGACATCCTGCCGGAGACCCGCCACGCGCGCTCCGGCGATCATCTGACCGGCGAACGGGGTCGACGCGACGTGGTCACCGACGAAGCCGATGACGCCCGTCCGTCGCCGCCTCAGACCGCTGGCGACTCGATCGGGCGCGTAGCCGAGGGCGGCGGCGGCGTCGAGGATGCGCTGGCGCGTCTCCGGATTGACGGCGCGCGCGCCGCTCATCGCGTGGGAGACCGTGGTGACGGATACGCCGGCAGCCGCCGCGACGTCGCCGATGCGCGCGCGACCCGCGCGCGGTGGCGCCCCGGGTCGATCGGCGTTCACAGCACCAGGCTATTGCCTCGGCCCGCCGACCACCCGGAGCGCCTGGGAGACGTCAGGACTCGACGGCCTTCGAGACCTCGTCCTCGGACTTCTCCAGGGCCTTCCGCAGCTTGTCGTAGTCGTCGGCGTCGATCGCCTTGCTGATCCGCTTGTCGGCCTTGAGGAGCGCCTTCTCGACACGGTCCGCCCAGGTGTCGTCGACGACCGCGACGATGGCGGACGATCCCGGCGGAAGGTACTGCTCGACGTCGACGCCGAGCTCCTTCTCGTCGTGACCCTTCTTGATGGCGCCGATGATGGCGCCGATGCCCGCACCCACCGCCGTCGCGGCCAGGAGAGGCGGTGCGAACAGGCCGACGATCACGCCCGCCCCGGCGCCCCACGCGGCACCGTGCCCCACGGACTTGTCGCCGTGCTCCTTCACCTCGACCTTGCCGTCGGCGTCGCGCGACAGCACGACGGCGCCGACGACCTCGTAGTCCCCGTCCTTCTCTGCGGACTTGAGACCCGCGTAATCCTCGGATGCCGAGGCCTCATCGTCGTACGAACCGACGACGAGCATGAGGTTGTCTCCGGCCATTGGTCACCTCCTGTAATCGGCCGTGATGGGCCGAGGGCCGTCACGGATGGACGCATTCCGCGTGTCGCGACGCCGGTGGACGTGTTCCTCCGCCGGGGCGACGGTTGCGATTATCGCCAGGCATCCGCCCGACCGACAGTCCCACGGACGGACGAGACACCCTCCGCGGGTGAGGCGGGGCCGTCTGCCCGGATCGGATGGCGCGTGGGGCTCGCCCTGCTGCGACGTCCGACCCGGGGAGTACAGTGAGCCCCGCGTCGCCACCGACCGGCGCCGACGCGGCAGACCGAGGAGGTCGCATGACCGAGTCCCCGACCGAGCCGGGCGGTCTCTCCCCCGCCGCCTTCCACCGCGCGCAAGGCGTCTCGGACTGGCGAGTCACCGGCACCGGCCCGCAAGCGGTGTTCCGGGCGGCGTCCCTCGCCCGCGCGGCCGACCTCGTCGCGCCGGTCGTGGCCGCCGCCGAGCGTCTCGGCATCCTCCCCGACCTCGATGTACGTCCCGAGGCGGTCGTCGTGCGCGTCCCGCACCGCAGCGACGCCGGCATCCCGCCGGCCGCCGCGGAGTTCGCCGCGGCCGTGTCGCGGGCCGCGGCGGACCTGGGCCTGACCTCGGATCCGTCGCTCGCGCAGTCGATCGGGATCTACGTCGCGCAGCACTCCGAGGCCGACGTGCGCCCCTTCTTCACGGCGGCGCTGGGGTACGACCCGTTCGGCGACACCGACGCCGTCGACCCGCTGCGGTGCGGCCCGCAGCTCGCGTTCAACCCGCTCTCGGGCGACGCCCCCGCGCGCGGCCGCACTCACCTCGACGTCTTCGTCCCGGCCGATCAGGCGCAGGCCCGCGTCGACGCCGCGCTCGCCGCCGGGGGCCGGCTCGCCGACGACTCGCATGCCCCGGCCTGGTGGTCGCTGGCGTCCCCCGACAACCACGGGGTCGACATCGCGTCCTGGACCGACACCTACGACGACTGACGGCGGCCCGGCGGGCGGCCCGCGCCGGCCGCCGGGCCCCCGCCGTCACCGATCAGCGCACCTCGGCGAGCGGGCGCTCCGTCGACGGCTCCGGTTCATCGGCCGAGCGGGCGGTGAGGGCGTCCCGTCCGGCCGCCTTCGCCTCGGCGTCCGTCATCGCGGGCCGGCGCGGCCACCAGAACCGATCGCGGGCGATGAAGGCCATCGCCGGCACGATGACGGTGCGCACGATCAGGGTGTCGATCAGCACCCCGATGCAGACGATGACGCCGATCTGCGTCAGGGTGATGAGCGGGAGCACCCCGAGCACCGCGAAGACGGCGGCGAGCAGGATGCCCGCGCTCGTGATGACCGCGCCGGTGGCGGCGAGGGCTCGGATCATCCCCTGCGTCGTGCCGAGCGTGCGGGTCTCCTCCTGCGCTCGCGTCACCAGGAAGATGCTGTAGTCGACGCCGAGGGCGACGAGGAACAGGAAGCTGAACAGCAGCACGTTCGTGTCGATCGCGGGGAAGTCGAACAGCGGCGTCTGGAACAGCCACCAGCTCGCGCCGACGGCCGAGAAGAAGCTGGCGACCACCGCGATGAGCAGCAGCACCGGCGCGAGGAGCGAGCGCAGCAGGATCACGAGCACGATCAGCACCAGCACCAGGATGAGCGGGATGATGAGCGCCTGGTCGCGCGCCTGCGCCGCCGCGACGTCGAGCGATCGCGCATCCAGACCACCGACCAGGCCCTCTCCCGAGCCGACGTCGTCCAGCGCCGCGCGGAGGCGCTCGATGGTCGCGAAGGATGCCTCGGTCTCGGCCCCGGCGGAGAGCACGACGTCGATGCGGGCGAAGTCGTCGTTCTGCTCGGCGATCGTCGCGCTGTCGACGCCGTCGACGTCCTCGAGCGCGGTGACCGTCTCGTCGGCCTCACCGACGGGCACGACGACGGCGGCGGGAGATCCGGTGCCCGCGGAGAACGCGTCCGCGAGCACCTCCTGGCCCTGGACGGCCTCGGGCTTCTGCAGGAACCGGTCGTTCTGCGAGAGTCCCGTCTGCACGAAGAGCACACCGCTCGCGAGGGCGCCGAGCACGACGAAGCCGCTGACGACGACGATCACGGGACGGCGCGACACGGCGCGTCCCAGCTTGCCCCACGGGCTGCGGGCGATCGCGTCGGGCGATCCGAACCTGGGCACGTACGGCCAGAACAGCCCGCGTCCGAAGAGCACGAGCGCGGCCGGCAGGACGATGAGGGCGAACGCCATCGCCACGAGGATGCCGATGGAGCACGCGAGCCCGAGCGCACGGTTGCCGGCGAGCTCCGCGAAGAGCAGTGTCGCGAGGGCCAGTGCGACGGTCGAGCCGCTGGCGATGATCGCCGGACCCGCCCCTCGCAGTGCGCGGCGCATCGCCTCCCGGCGGTCGGGGGTGCGCCGGAGCTCGTCGCGGTACCGGGCGATGAGGAGGAGGGCGTAGTTCGTGCCCGCGCCGAAGACGAGCACCGAGAGGATGCCGGTGATCGAGGCATCCAGTTCCACGCCCGCCGCCGCGGCCACCCGCGTCGCGATGATCCCCGCGAGAGAGTCGGCCAGGCCGATGGCGGCGAGGGGGACGATCCAGAGCCAGGGGCTGCGGTAGGTGATGATGAGCAGCACCGCGACCACGATGACGGTGGTGAGGAGGAGGGTGAAGTCCGCGCCGGCGAACACCGCCGCGACATCCACTTCGAAGCCCTCAGCCCCGGTGAGGTAGACGGTCACGCCGTCGAGATCGGCGGACGCGGCCTCGCGGAGCTCCTGCGCGCGTTCGGCCTGGAGCTCGACGTCGGGCTCCGGATCGAGCGGGACGACGACGATCGCCACCTCTCCGTCGTCGGACACCTGCGCCGGCGGCACGAATCCGTCCGGTGCGAAGTCCGCGAGCTCGCCCATCGCCTTGTCGTTGATCGTGCCCAGCGTCTCGTCCGACAGCGCGCCGTCATCGGCCTGGAACACGAGGATCGCCGATGTCGCGTCGGCACTGGGGAAGTCCTCGAGGAGCTTCTCGACCTGCACCGACTCGGCAGAGTCGGGAAGCCCGACGGTCGGGGCCGTCTCGGAGTCCGCCCCGCTCCCCAGAGCGAAGAAGCCGCCCGCGAACATCGCGGCCAGGACGAGGACGATCCAGGACGTCTTCGCCGACGTCAGGAAGCGGAGGAAGCCGTTCATGGGGGCCTTTCTAAGGTGACTTGTTTCTAGATTATCTAGAAATCAGGAAAACTGCACAAGTTCGAGGTAGAATGAGCTCATGGACACCGTCGGATCGCTTCCCGCGGCCGCCGCCCCCCCGGACGGCGCCCCTGCGGGTGCACCTCCCGTCCGCGATGCCACCCAGCTGCTGCGGCAGCTGCTCGAGGTGAGCGATCTCTTCGAGGAGCGCCTCCGAGGACACTTGACGGTCAACCAGACCGACCTCGACGCGATGGGGCATCTCCTCGCGTCAGGACCCCTCGGTCCGAGCGATCTCGCCCGCCGCCTGCACATCTCGACCGCCTCGGCCACCACCCTCGTCGACCGTCTGGTCGGGCTGGGACACGTCACGCGCGAGCCGCATCCGACCGATCGCCGCGGCGTCCTGGTAGTCCCGACCGCCTCGTCGCGAGAGCGGGCGATGGCGATGCTCGCGCCGATGATCGCCGATGTCGACGCCGTGCTCGACGACTTCACGCCCGGCGAGCAGCAGACCATCACCGAGTACCTCTCGCGCGTCGTCGGCGTCTACCGCTCGCACGTCACGGGAGCCGCCCCCGATCCGGCGGGCGCGCGTCGCTGAAGTACGCTGGTCCCGCCGTGCGCCGACGTCGCACGGCGTCGTCAGCGGCCGCCTCCGGACGAAGGGGATCTGCGTGGATCAGGACGCACTCGCCGGTCAGGTCGACCGGGAGGCACCGCCGAGCGGCCCGGGCTGCGTCGAGTGCCTGGCGGACGACGGGTGGTGGG
The DNA here is from genome assembly GCF_004362195.1 of Microbacterium sp. BK668. Classification (NCBI taxonomy): domain Bacteria; kingdom Bacillati; phylum Actinomycetota; class Actinomycetes; order Micrococcales; family Microbacteriaceae; genus Microbacterium; species Microbacterium sp. BK668. The sequence continues at coordinate 1,274,791 of NZ_SNWG01000001.1, read as the reverse complement.
TCCACCTGCGGCGCTGCGCGGCGTGCGGGCATGTCGGATGCTGCGACGATTCGCTGCGCCGTCACGCAACGGCACACGCCCAGGCCACGGGGCACCGCTTCATCCAGTCCTTCGAACCCGGCGAGGACTGGGTGTGGGACTACCAGGCGAGTGCGCTGGTCCGCGGAGGCCTGACCCTCGCACCGCCTGCGTCCCACCCGGTCGATCAACCGAGCCCTGGCCCTCGAGGAGCCGTGCCCGAGGACTGGAGGAAGCAGCTGGAGGAGCGCAACCTCCGCGAGGCGCGAGCCTGACCGCTCCTTCCGGAGACCTCTCGCTCCGTCGCCCCGCGGACGCCGACACGGGGGTAGCCTGTCGGCGATGGGGGGAAATCTCGATCCGGTCATGGCTCCGACCCTGACCGACGCGCAGTGGGAGCGACTGTGCTCCTTCGGCACGCCCATGGACGTGGAGGCGGGCGACTATCTCTTCCGCTCCGGCGACGCCGCCTACGAGATGGCGCTGATCGACACCGCGGAGATCGAGATCGTACGCGACTCGCTGTGGTGGGTCGGTGAGGCGGTCATCACGCGCATGGGTCCTCGGTCCTTCGCCGGCGAGCTGGGCCTGCTCAACGGACAGAGCGCGTTCCTGTCCGCGCGCGTGACGCGCGGGGGCCGTGTGCTGCGGGTGCCGCAGGCCGAGTTGCGCCGTCTCATGGCCGAGGACGACGAGCTCTGCGACCTGCTCCTGCATTCCCTCTGGGCTCGCCGCGAGTCGCTGCGCGACGGCCCGGCCGCCCTCACCCTCAAGCTCGTGGGCGCCCGCTCGTCCCGGGACTTCCTGGCTCTGCGACGCTTCGCCGAGCGGTTCGGCCTCGCCCACACCGTCGTCGAGGCGGATGCGCTCGACCCGGCTGCCGCGGCACATCACGCCCTCGATCCCGAGGATCTCCCGATCGCCTTCATCCAGGGCGAGCCGCTCGTGCGCGCGACGCCGGGGATGGTCGCCGAGCGTCTGGGCCTCAGCTACCAGGGGCATGCCGACGAGATCGTCGACCTCGTCGTCGTCGGCGGCGGACCGGCCGGACTCGCCGCCGCGATCTACGGGGCCTCCGAAGGCCTCAGCACCGTGCTGCTGGACGCCGTCGCTCCGGGCGGTCAGGCTGCCGCGACGTCGCGGATCGAGAACTTCCTGGGATTCCCGTTCGGCGTGAGCGGCGACGACCTGATCGGCCAGGCGTCGCTTCAGGCGCTCAAGTTCGGCGTGCGGGTCTACGCTCCGTGCGAGGCCGTGAAGCTGGAACGGGTCGACGACGTGCTCGAGGTCACGCTCGCCGACGGCCGGATCGTCCACACGCGGTCGGTCATCGTGACCTCGGGCGCGGCGTATCGCACTCTCGCGCTCGCCGAGTGGGACCGCTTCGAGCGATCGGGCATCTACTACGCCGCCACGCCGCTCGAGGTCCGCCAGGTGCTCGGGTCGCCTGTCGTGGTCGTCGGCGGGGCGAACTCCGCTGGACAGGCCTCCCTCTACCTGGCCGCCAACGGGTGCCCCGTGCATCTCGTCGTCCGCGGCGGCGACCTGGGCAGCCGGATGTCCACCTACCTCGTGGACAGGCTGGTCGAGGATCCCCGCATCCAGGTGCACACGTCGTCCCGCGTCGTGGGCCTCGACGGCGAGGGCGATCTGCAGCGCGTGCGCATCGACACGGCCGGCGCGGTCGACGCACGCGGGCTCTTCTGCTTCATCGGCGCCGAACCAGCGACGACGTGGCTGCGAGGCATCGATCTGGACGGGGACGGCTTCGTGCGGACGGGAGCGGATGTCGCGGCCTACTCGATCTCGCTGTGGCAGCGCCTCGGCCGGGAGCCGCTGCCGTTCGAGACATCCGTCCCGCGTGTCTTCGCCGCGGGCGACGTGCGCCGCGGATCGATGAAGCGGGTGGCCGCCGCGGTGGGTGAAGGCTCCAGCGCCGTCGCCTCCGTTCACCGCGCACTCGCGTTGTGACGCGTCAGCCCTGGCCTCGGACTCGCAGGGTGGTGAGGCCTCCGTCGACGGTCAGGACCGTGCCGGTCGTGCTCCCCGCGCGCGGTGAGGCGAGATAGGCGATCGCGAAGGCAACCTCGTCCGCCGTGACGAGCCGCCCGAGCGGCTGCCGGCGGCGCAGGTTCTCGGCGGTCGCCGCGGGGTCGTCGGAGGCGGCGAGCAGCCGTTGCACCCACGGCGTGTCGGCCGTCCCCGGTGCGACGGCGTTCACGCGGATCCCCTCGGCGAGGTGGTCGGCGGCCATCGCATACGTGAGGGCGATGACGGCCCCCTTCGTCGCGCTGTACAGCGCACGATCCGGCAGTCCGTTGGTCCCCGCCACGGAAGCCGTGTTCACGATCGCGGCCGCCGTCGATCGGCGCAGGAACGGCAGCGCGGCGCGCGAGACGCGCGCCAGGCCCACGACGTTGACGTCGTAGACGCGCTGCCATTCGTCGTCCTCGTTGGCAGACACGTCGCCTGCCGCGCCGATTCCGGCGTTGTTGATCAGGATGTCGATGCCCCCGAGGTCGTCGGCGACCCGGCGGATCGCCGAGCGGACCTGCTCGTCGACCGCCAGATCGGTGCGCGCGAAGTACGGACCGCGGTCGGCGGTCCCCTCCTGACGATCGACGATCGCCACGCGGGCGCCGCGCGCATCGAGCTCGCGGGCCGCAGCGGCGCCGATGCCGCTGGATCCGCCGGTGACGACCGCCACCAGCCCGTCGAAGTCGTTCATGGAGTCTCCTTCCGCGCACGGGTCACAGGGACACGTGGAACTTGGGTCCGGGTCCCGCACCCGCGGGGCGTCGGCCGGCGAGGATCTCGGGGAGGGCGTCGAGCGAGACGACGTCCGCCACGAGCGGACGAGGGTCGACGGCTCCGGTCGCATACGCCTCGATCGTGCCGCGCAGCCCCGGCGAGGCACTCAGGACACCGACAGCCGTCACGTCCTTGAGCGCGAGCTCGCGGGTGTCGATCAGGCTCGGCGTGCCCGCGAGTCCGATGAAGACGACGCGCTTGCCCGGCTCTACGAGCTGCACAGCCCTCGCGGGCAGCTGCTCCGCATTGGAGGCCTCGATGACGGCATCCCATGCCCTCGGCGGCAGGGTCTCCTCGGTCCAGACCCCATCGAACCCGAGGGTCCGTGCGAACGCGAGCGAGCGTGCGCTGCGCCCCACGACGTGCACGGAGGCGCCCGCCGCATGCGCGAACATCCCGCACAGCAGGCCGATGGTGCCGGCGCCGAGGACGAGGCACAGGCTCCCCTCGGCGACGGCCGCCGCCTCGACGGCCCGGAACGCGTTGCCGCCCGGCTCGACCATGGCCCCCATCGCGTCGTCGACCCCCTCGGGGAGCCGGTGGACCGAGCTGAGCGGCACGACGAGACGCTCGGCCAGAGCGCCGGCCCTGCCGCCGCGGATGCCGACCTCGAGGCGGTTCTCGCACACGTGCTGCCGCCCCGACGTGCAGCGCCGGCAGACCCCGCAGCCGAGCATCGTGTCGCCGGTGACGCGGGCACCCGGCCACGAGGGATCGACGTCCTCGCCCACGCCCGACACGACGCCCATCCACTCGTGGCCGATCCGCATCGGGTACCGTGCCTGCCCCGAGTGCAGGTAGGCCATCTCGCCCGTGAAGAACTCGACGTCCGTTCCGCAGATGCCGGCGCGGCGCACCTCGACGAGCACCTCGCCGGGCGCGGGCTCGGGGTCGACCACGTCCTGGATCTCGGCGCCGCCTGGGCCGGTGATGACCAGCGCCTTCATCGCGGCCCGATCACGCGCTGGCGCTGCTCCCCGAGCCCGTCGATGCCCAGCGTCATGACATCGCCGGCCTGGAGCCAGATCGGCGGCGTGAAGCCCAGCCCGACCCCGGGCGGTGTGCCGGTGTTGATGAGATCGCCCGGCTCGAGAACCATGAACTGGCTGATGTAGTGGACGATGACGAAGGGGTCGAAGACCATCGTCGACGTCGATCCCGTCTGCCGGCGGACGCCGTTGACGTCCAGCCACATATTGAGATCGAGCACGTCGGGGATCTCGTCGCGGGTCACGAGCCACGGCCCCGCTGGATTGAAGGTCTCCGCGGACTTGCCCTTCAGCCATTGCCCGCCGCGCTCCATCTGGAACGCCCGCTCGCTCACGTCGTTGACCAGCACCCACCCCGCGATGTGGTCTCGCGCCTCGTCGGCCGAATCGAGATAGCTCGCCCGGCGGCCGATGACGATGCCGAGCTCCACCTCCCAGTCGGGCTTCGTCGATCCGCGCGGGATGCGGACGTCGTCGTGCGGACCCACGAGGGTGTTCGGCGACTTGGTGAAGAGGATCGGCTCGTCGGGGACGGCCTGTCCCGACTCGGCCGCGTGGTCGGCGTAGTTCAGACCGACGCAGATGATCTGGTGCGGGCGCGCGATGGGCGCGCCGATCCGACGACCGGCGAGGGCGGACACGGCACCCTTCGCGGTCCTCTCGGCGACGATCGGGGCGATGCGCTCGAGACCATCCGCGCGGAAGAACGACTCGTCGAAATCGTCGACGACGTCGGACAGGTCGATGCAGTGCTCGGGGCCGACGTGCGCGGCGGGCTTCTCCTCGCCGGGTGCGCCGATACGCAGAAGTCTCATGGTGTCCCTCCCGGGATGGGTGACGTGATCAGCGGATGCCGGACCAGAAGTTCGTCGGAAGCCCCGCGACCCCGGGCCGGATCGTGAAGAGGCTCCCCGACGCGGGGAACGCGGCGCGCTCCTCGGCGGGAAGGTTCTCGGTCGCGGTCGTGATGACGAGCACGTCGAGCCCGGGCCCGGCGAAGGCCGGACACGAGGTGTGGGGCGCGGGGACCTCGACGCGCGACACGATTCTCCCCGAGGGGGCGATCCGCAGGACGCAGCCGCCGCCCCACACGGCGACCCAGAGATGGTCGTGCGCATCGATCGTCATCCCGTCGGGGTGGCCCTGCTCCAGCTCGATGAAGAGCCGGCGCTCGCCGACGGCGCCCGTGGCCGCGTCGTAGTCGCGCACGAAGATGCGCCGCGTCATCGTGTCGACGCTGTAGAGCCGTCGTCCGTCGGCGGTCCACGCCAGGCCGTTGGACAGTGTCAGGTCGTCGTCGAGGACGGTGACCGACTCTCCTGCGTCGACGCGCAGCAGCACCTCTCCGCCCGGCCCCTTCGTGCCGACGACGAGCCTTCCGGCGGGGTCGGCCTTGCCGTCGTTGAAACGCCGGCCGTCACCCTCGATCAGCGTCCGACCGGATGTGATCGCACCGGCCGCGTCGCGGTAGTGCAGGCCGTGCCTGCCGGCGACGACGAGGTCTCCTCGGGCGGAGAGCGCCACCGTGCCTGCCGTGTCGGGGAAGTCGATGCGCTCGAGGGCGGTGATGGAGTCGTCAGCCTCGAGGCGGCCGGTGTGCACGGCTCCGGCCATGATGTCGACCCACAGGACCCGCTCGCCGACCGGATCCCAGAGGGGTCCTTCCGCGAGGAAGTGCGATGTCGTGGTGGCGGCGAGCGCGGTGCCGAGGGAGGGGGTGTCGTCGTACATCGTGCGTCCAGTCTGCGGGACGGTCTCAATGGGATTCACGCGACACCCGCGATCCCGTGGCGCCGACCAGGAAGTCGAGGTCCGCACCCAGATCGGCCTGCAGGACGTGGTCGATGTAGAGCCGCTCCCAGCCGCGGCGCGGCCGGGCGAACCCGTCGAGCGTCGCCTGGCCGGGCGTCCGCGCCGCGAGCTCGTCGGCGTGAACATCGAGGTCGATCCGGCCGGCCCGCACATCGAGGTCGATCCAGTCACCCGTCTGCACGAGCGCGAGCGGACCGCCCGCGGCCGCCTCCGGTGTCACGTGCAGGATCACGGTGCCGTAGGCGGTGCCCGACATGCGGCCGTCGCAGATGCGCACCATGTCGCGGATGCCCTGAGCGAGCAGCTTCGCCGGCAGCGGCATGTTCGCGACCTCCGGCATGCCGGGATAGCCCTTCGGCCCGCACCCGCGCAGCACCATGACGGAATCGGCGTCGATGTCGAGCTCCGGGTCGTCGATGCGCGCGTGGAAGTCCTCGATCGAGTCGAAAACGACGGCCCGCCCTCGGTGCCTCAGGAGATGGGCGGATGCCGCGGCGGGCTTGACGATCGCCCCGCCCGGCGCGAGCGAGCCGCGAAGCACCCTGATGCCCGCCGCCGGCAGCAGCGCGCTCTCACGGGGGGTGATGACGTCCGGGTCCCAGATCCGTGCGTCGTCGAGGCAGTCGACGAAGCGCTCGCCTGTGATCGTGAGCGCGTCCGAGTCGAGGAGATCGCGCACCTCGCGCATGACGGCGAGGAACCCGCCGGCCCGGTGGAGGTCGTCCATGAGGTACCGACCCGCGGGCTGCAGGTTGACCAGCATCGGCACGTCGGATCCGATGCGGTCGAAGTCGTCGATCGTCAGGTCGATGCCCAGGCGGCCTGCGACCGCGAGGAGGTGCACGACGGCGTTCGTCGAGCCGCCGATCGCCGCGAGCGCGACGATCGCATTGTGGAAGCTCCCCTTCGTCAGGAAGGTCGAAGGTCGCCGATCGTCCCAGACGAGCCGCACCGCCAGCATCCCGGTCTCGTGGGCGGCCTCGAGCAGTCGCGCGTCGGGAGCAGGCGTGCCCGCCAGGCCGGGGAGGACCGTGCCCAGGGCCTCGGCCACGAGCGCCATCGTCGACGCGGTGCCCATCGTGTTGCAGTGCCCCTTCGACCGGATCATCGACGATTCGGAGGTGAGGAACATCGCCTCGCTGAGCGTGCCCGCTCGCACCTCCTCGCTGAGGCGCCACACATCCGTCCCGCACCCGAGCGCTTCACCCCGGAAGTGGCCGGTCAGCATGGGTCCACCGGGCACGACGACGGCGGGAAGATCGACGGATGCCGCGGCCATGAGCAGCGACGGGATGGTCTTGTCGCAGCCGCCCAGCAGCACGACGCCGTCGACCGGATTCGCTCGCAGCATCTCCTCCGTCGCCATCGCGGCCATGTTGCGCCAGAGCATCGCGGTCGGCCGCACATTCGTCTCGCCCAGCGAGACGACGGGCAGCTCCAGTGGGATCCCGCCCGCCTCGTAGACGCCGTTCTTCACCGACTGCGCGACCTCCGTCAGATGCGCGTTGCACGGCGTCAGATCCGAGGCGGTGTTCGCGATGGCGATGTGCGGGCGGTTCTCGAAGGAACTGGACGGGATGCCGCGGCGCATCCACGCGCGGTGGATGTAGGCGTTCCGATCGTCCCCCGAGTACCACCCGGAACTGCGCAGCGAGATCATTCACTCACTGAACACCCAGGGAAGCGGGAAAGGGAAGGACGAGCCGCGCCCCGCCGGAATACACTTTAGCTACTAAACTATCTGCATGACCACGATCGCGCTCTTCGGCGCCACGGGAAAGACCGGTCGCCGCGTGCTGGACAGAGCGCTTGCCGCCGGGTACGACGTGCGCGCCCTCGTGCGGGACCCTCGCAAGCTCGCCACCGCATCGGATCGGCTGACGATCATCCGCGGCGACGTCCTCGACGCCGCGAGCGTCGAGCGCACCGTGGCGGGGTCGGATGCCGTGCTGGCCCTCTTCGGGCAGGTGAAAGGCTCGCCGCCCACGCTGCAGGCGGACGGGACACGGCTCATCGTGGAGGCGATGCAGAAGCACGGGGTGCGCCGGATCGTCACGCTGTCCGGCGGCGGGCTCCGCGCCGACGACCACGACCGCCCGAAGGCGGCCGATCGCGTCATCCGCTTCCTGCTCAAGACGCTCTCCGGTCACGTGCTGGCCGACGCCGAGAACCACCTCGAGGTCCTCAAGGCTTCCGGACTCGACTGGACCGTCGTGCGGGGTCCGCGCCTCACCGAGAAGACCGGCAAGGGCACCTACCGGGTCGGCTGGGTGGGTGTGAACGCGAGCACCCAGATCAGCCGCGATGACCTGGCGGACTTCATCCTGACCCAGGTGGACGACCGGACCTACGTCGGCCGGCTGCCTTTCGTGAGCGACTGAGGTGACCGCGCGCGCGGAGCTCGTCGGCGTGGCCCTGGGCCACATCGCCGCGATCACGCGCGAGGTCACTGCCGCCCGGTCCCGGCCGTTCGCCGAGCACCGGCTCTCCCGCAATCAGCTCGAGACGCTGTTCGTCCTGGCACACGCGGTGACGCCGGTGACGGTCGGCGACCTCGCCGCGGCCCTGTCGGTCACCCCGGGCGCGGTGAGCCAGCTGACCACGAGCCTGCGCGACGGGGGCCTGGTGGAGGTGTGCACTCCGCCGGAGGACGCGCGGGTGCGGGTGATCCGGCTCACACCCTCGGCGCGCGCCCACGTCGATGCCTTCGAGCGCGAGGTCGCCGAGCGTCTCGCGCCCGGATTCGACGGCCTCAGCGACGCGGAACTCGAGCAGCTGACGGCGCTGCTCACGACGGCGCGCAGCGCGCGGCGAGTGCTCAGCATCTAGACTCCGCGGCATGGCGATGACTGACGAAGAGATCCGCAGCACCCTTCGAGAAGGCTCGGGAACGAACCGCGCGATCGGTGAGGTCGTCCTGGAGCTGCTCGACCGGATCGCCGCTCTCGAGGCGCGCCTCGACGACCTCGAGCGGCAGCAGACCATCGGCGAGGACCCCGACATCGAGGTGTGACTCGTGCTCAGCCCTGGGCGCTGTCGCCGGCCGCGACCCGACCGCACCGACGGGCGCGACCCCGTGGCTGCTCCGCTGCGCCGTCTGACGCCGCGTCCGAGGCATCCTGCAGCGCGCTCAGGACGATCTGGGTGGCGACCGCGGCGACCCCGAAGAGGAGCGCGCCGAAAGCCGCGAGGGTTGTCGCGTCGGGGGCGACGATCGACTGACCCCGCAGCGCCTGCCACGTGACGATACCGATCAGCCCGGAGTACCCGGCTGCCGTCGTCCAGACCAGGCGTGTGCGAACGCGCACGTCGCGCAGGACCGGAACCCGCCGCGACAGCAGCTCGAGGCCGATGAGGACGAGCGGGATGACTTGAAGGGCGTGCATGCCGACGAAGTGCGGGATGCGCAGATCGCCGGCGACGGTGCTCCAACCGAGGATCGGCAGCCCGGGACCGCCGTCGGCGAGCCCCACGGTGTGGGCCCCCGCGATGCCCTGGAAGTCGTCGAGCTGCTGGGCGGTGGGTCCGGTCATGAGGTAGCCCAGGCCGAGCCCCGCGAGCGAGATGACCGCCCCCGTGCGGATGGCCACCGTGCGGGCCCGGTCACCCAGCCTGCTGAAGAACAGCAGGATCGCGACCACGAACGTCGCGAGCCACAGGACGGTGATCGACACGGCCATGACCGTCCACATCGCCGTGTTCAGCGGCGTCGAGACGTTGAAGTGGCTCGTCTGCCCGGTCGCCGCCGCCCAGACGATGACCGCCATCTCGACGGCGAGCGTGATCGCGATGACGGTTCCGCCGATCCACGCAAGTCTGCGAGCCCGCTGCAGCTGACCGATGAGCCACGACCACGTGACGGCGTAGATCAGGATCGAGATCGAGAACTTCAGCGGCTTGTCCCACTGGTTGAGCCCCGTGATCTCGACGGGGCTGACGAAGCGGGCGACGAGGGCGAACGCGGTGAGGGCCGCCATGACGGCGGCGAGGCCGAGCAGCGGCCGGTGCCAGCGGATCGGCCGGGGCGAGGAGGTGAGGAGCGTCCCGTGCGGACGCTCGAGGGTGCTGGTCATGATGCCGTTCCTCTCGAAGAGGTGCTGCCGGAGTAGCGGGTGTTGGAGATGTGCTCCTGGGCGGCGCGACGGAGCCCGGCGAACACGTGATCGCCCAGCACCGTGCCGACGACGACCGTCTGCGCCTTGGCGTCACGTCCGTCGCGTGCGTCGACGAGGTCGAGGTCGGCCTCGGCGACGAGAAGGGCTGCCGCGGCGTACCGCTCCAGCCACGATGGAGCGGGCGGCTGCCCGGACCGCTCGAGAGCGGCGAGCGCGCGGGCGGCCATACGCGTGCCGACCTGCTCCCCCTCGGGGCTGCCGTGCAGGTCCCAGTCGGCGGTGACCTCGCGGACCCGGGCGAGCGCGGCGGTCTCGCCGTCGTCGAGCGCGCGCGCGTCCCCCGATGCCGCCCGCTGGGCGATGCCGAAGGTCTCGACGAGAGGGAGATCGGATGCCGCGGCCGCGATGACCTCCCGTGCACTCGCGATGCTCAGCCCGCCGACGCGCACGAGGCTCTGCGCCAGGTGCACGCGCGCTACGTGGGTTTCGTCGTAGGACGCTTGATTGGGACCGCTCTTCGCGCCCGGATGCAGCAGTCCTTCGCGCAGGTACATCTTCAGCGTCGCCACGGGAACACCGGTGTGCTCGGAGAGCTGTGAGATCTTCACGGTGGGGCTACCTCGTGCTGGTGATCGGCTGACGACGTGATCAGCATACCGGATAGTACCGCTATCGGATAGATGCAATATCCGATACAAGCGGTATCTGCTAAGCGTTGCGGGCCCGACCGCACTGGCTGCAGTCGTCAGCGCGTCAGACGGTCGTCGGCTCGAGCGCGACCGGGAACAGCACACGCACGGCCGCCCATCCGAGCGCCGCGCCGGCGAGCTGTGCCGCGATAAAGGGTCCGACGGATGCGGGGGCGATTCCCGCGAAGGTGTCGGAGAACATGCGACCGATCGTGATGGCCGGGTTCGCGAAGCTCGTCGACGAGGTGAAGAAGTATGCCGCGCCGATGTAGGCGCCGACGGCGGGTGCTGCCAGGTGCGAGCGTCCCGTGCGCACGAGGGCGAAGATGACGACGATCAGACCCGCCGTGGCAACGGTCTCGCTCAGCAGAAGAGGAAGCCCCGCCCGCTCGGTCGTGCTCCACGACACCGCCGGCTCGGCGAACATCAGATTGGCGAGGACGGCTCCGCCGATGCACCCGAGCACCTGGGCCGGCAGGTAGACAGCCGCGACGGACCATCTCCGTCTCTGCAGAAGGATGTCGGCCAGCGTGACCACCGGGTTGAAGTGCGCGCCGGAGACCGTGGCGAAGACCAGGATGAGGACCGCGAGGCCGAGGGCGGTCGCGAACGCGTTCTCGAAGAGCTGCAGACCGACGTCTCCCGGCGAGAGCGTCTGCGCGGCGATCCCGGAGCCGATGACGACGGTGGCGAGCCCGGCACTGCCGAGGAACTCCCCCGCCGCCGCGCGCGCGGCGGCCGTCACGGTGCGAGGACCCGGGAGATCCGGTCCAGCGCACCGGGTACGAGGGCGAAGTACGCCCACGTCCCGCGCTTCGAGCGGGTCAGGAATCCGGCCTGCGTCAGGATCTTGAGGTGGTGAGAGACCGTGGGCTGGCTGAGCCCCACGGGCTCGATGAGGTCGCACACGCATGCCTCGGCGTTGTCGGATGCCGCGACGATGGACAGCAGTCGCAGGCGCGCCTGGTCGGCGAGGGCCTTCATCACATGGGCGAGGTCTTCCGCCTCGGCGGCGGTGAGGGGTTCGCGGACGAGCGGCGCGCAGCAGGTCGCGGCGGTGACGTCGGTCACCTCGAGCATCGTGGCCATATATCGAGACTAGTCGATATTGACAAACTTCGATACACCGAGCCACACTGAATCGACGTTCATCGATATCCTTCCGAAGGAGGCCCCTCGTGACTCTGCTCAACCTCACCCCCCGCGTGGCCGGAGACGACCGCCTCGCGACTCTGCCTGTCGCGATCATCGGCGCCGGCCCGATCGGCCTGGCGGCCGCCGCGAACCTCCGTGAGAGAGGCATCGACTTCGTGGTTCTGGAAGCGGGTGACGAGGTTGCAGCGAGCGTGCGGGAGTGGGGACAAACGCGGTTGTTCTCGCCGTGGAAGCATCTGGTCGACCCCGCCTCGAGCCGCCTGCTCGAAGCGCACGGCTGGACGATTCCCTCACCGGACCGCGCGCCGACCGGCGCCGAGCTGGTGGAGGCGTACCTCGCACCGCTGGCCGCGCTCGAGGAGATCGCCGCACACGTCCGGCTCGGCGTCGAAGTGACCGGTGTCTCCCGTGAAGGCATGGACCGCACCCGCACGCGCGGACGCGCCGGCACCCCGTTCGTGCTGCGTGTGCGCACCGCGGACGGCGCCGAAGAGATCGCCGCGCGGGCCGTCCTGGACGCATCGGGCACCTACCTCTCCCCCAACTCGCTGTCCTCGAGCGGACTCGAGCTGCTCGGACTGGCCGACATCGCCGATCGGGTGACGCCGGCTCTTCCGGACGTGCTCGGCCGCGATCGGGCCCGCTTCGCCGGGATGCACACGACCGTCGTGGGAGCCGGGCACTCCGCCGCGAACACGCTGCTGGCCCTGGCCGACCTCGCCGAGCAGGAGCCCGGCACCTCCGTGACCTGGCTGATCCGCAACGCCCAGGCCGTGCGCGTGTCCTCGTCGGCCGACGACGAGCTCGCCGACCGCGCGCGCTTGGGAAGCCGGCTCGATCGCGCCGTCGCGGAGGGTCGCATCCACGTCGTCGACGGATTCGAGATCATCCGCGCCCGCCGCGCCGGCGCGCGCGTCGAACTCGTCGGTCACCGCGCGGACGAGGTGGTCACCCACGCCACCGACCTCGTGGTGAACGCCACCGGGTTCCGGCCGGACCTCGGCATCCTGCGTGAGATCCGGCTTGAGCTGGACGAGATCGTCGAGGCCCCCAAGCGCCTCGCGCCGCTGATCGACCCGAACGTGCACTCCTGCGGCACCGTCGAGCCGCACGGGTTCCGCGAGCTCACCCACCCCGAGCAGGGATTCTTCATCGTCGGGATGAAGTCCTACGGCCGCGCCCCGACGTTCCTCCTCGCCACCGGGTACGAGCAGGTGCGCTCGGTGACGGCCTACCTCGAGGGAGACCTGGCCGCCGCCTCCGCGGTGCAGCTCACCCTTCCCGCGACGGGCGTGTGCTCCACCGACCTCGCGGGCGGGGGCGGATGCTGCTCCTGATGCGCATCCGCGACCTGACGCCCGAGGACTGGCCGGCCGTCGAAGAGATCTACCGGCACGGGATCGAGGACGGCGACGCGACCTTCGAGTCGCAGACCCCGACCTGGGAGACGTTCGACGCCGGCAGAATCGGCTCCCCGCGCCTGGTCGCAGAGCGTGACGGTTCGATCGTCGGGTGGGCAGCGGCATCCCCGATCTCTCCTCGGCCCGTCTACCGCGGTGTCATCGAGCACTCGGTCTACATCCGCCGGGACGCGCGCGGATCGGGCGTGGGCCGCGCGCTGCTCGACGCGTTCGTCCAGGCGGCCGACGAGGCGGGGTTCTGGATGATCCAAGCCAGCGTCTTCCCGGAGAACTCCGCGAGCCTGCGCCTGCACGAGTCGGCAGGGTTCCGGGTGGTGGGCCGGCGGGAGCGGATCGCCAGGTCACGGGTCGGCCCGCACGCCGGCGAGTGGCGCGACACGATCCTCATCGAGCGCCGCAGCACTCGGAACGGACTCGACTGACGTCAGCGGATAGACTCTCGTCTATGCATCCGACCGGCGTCGACCGAGGACTCGCGGTCCTCGCGGACCCGACTCGCGCGCGGATCCTGCGGATGATCCGGGATGCCGAGACCGGCCGGGTCCTCGTGGGGAACCTCGCAGAGACCCTCGGATTGGCTCAGCCGACCGTCAGCCATCACATGCGCGCTCTGCTCGATGAAGGCGTGGTCGAGCGCGAGAGGGACGGACGCCGCGTGTGGTACTCGCTCTCGCCGAACAGCAGCGACCGCGTGCTGGCGCTCCTCGGCGACCCAGCGCAGCCGGTCGAGCCCGACATCGCGCGGATCAGCGACGACCTTTCTGCCCGGTTCCGCGGAATCTTAAGCCGGGAGACGGTGGCGCACTACGTGGCGGACAGTCATCGGCTGCTGGCGGAGGGGTCGAGGTCGCCGCACCTGGCATCGCGGACGGCCGCGTTCAGCGCCACGCGCCTGGAGGATCTGGCTCGGTCGAACGAGCGGGACGGCGCCGAGCGCCCCGAGGTCCTGTTCGTGTGCGTGCAGAACGCGGGCCGATCGCAGCTGGCAGCCGCGATCCTGCGGCAGCTTGCCGGCGACCGCGTCGTCGTGCGGACGGCCGGCTCCGCGCCGGCGGGCGAGGTGCGGGCCGCGATCGTCAACGCGCTCGACGAGATCGGCGTGCCGATCGGGGGTGAGTTCCCCAAGCCTCTCACCGACGAGGCCGTCAAAGCGGCAGATGTCGTCGTCACGATGGGCTGCGGAGACGCGTGCCCGATCTACCCGGGCCGGCGATATCTCGACTGGGAGCTCGACGATCCGGTGGGAAGGACCCCCGACCAGGTCCGTGCGATCCGCGACGACATCGACCGCCGGGTTCGTGCCCTGCTCGGCGAGCTGATCTCGACGGCATCCTTCGTCCGACTTCCATAATCCATAGATGTCGGTCTATGCTTTTTGGTGAGAGAAAGCGAGATCGCGATGATCGAGAAGCCCACCGTCCTCTTCGTGTGCGTGCACAATGCGGGGCGTTCCCAGATGGCCGCGGGGTTCCTCCGCGAACTGGGCCGCGACCGCGTCGAGGTGCTCTCGGCGGGGTCCGCGCCCAAGGACCAGATCAACCCGGTCGCGATCGCGGCCATGGCCGAAGAGGGCATCGACATCGCCGACCAGACGCCGAAGATCCTGACCGTCGACGCGGTCAAGGAGTCCGACGTCGTCATCACGATGGGTTGCGGCGATGCGTGCCCGATCTTCCCCGGCAAGCGGTACGAGGACTGGGTGCTCGACGACCCGGCCGGCCAGGGCATCGAGACCGTGCGGCCGATCCGCGACGAGATCCGCCGCCGCGTGGAGGATCTGCTGACCGACCTGCTTCCCGAGACCCGAGCTCGGTCCTGATGGCGGTCGACGAGGCGTGGGAGCGGACGGTCGCGGCCCCACCCCGCGGCTGACCGCGCCGATGGTGGTTCCGGCGCATGGACCTCCTGCGCTGGAACCACCATCATGTGCGAATCCCGGCGTCCCGCGCCGGCCTCGAGCGGCTACGCGCCGATCAGCGTGAGCAGGAGCCGTACCGACAGCGCCAGGACGGCCGCGAGCCCGATGACGCCGAGCACGTTCTGCCACCACCGGTTGCGCATCTCTCCCATGAGGCGCCGGCGGTTGGCCATGATGATGATCAGCGCGGCGAGGACCGGTGCGACGAAGATCGTGAACGCCTGCGCGATGACGATGAGCTGGACCGGCGAGGTCTGGAAGATCAGCGTCACGATCACGCCGAACGCGAGGATGCCGCCGCTGATGACCTTGGCGGTGGGCGAGCTCGACGAGGCGCCGCGTCCAAGACCATCGGAGAGCATGGTTCCACCTGCGGTGGCGTTGGCGATCATCGAGGAGAAGGCGGCTCCGAAGAAGCCGAGGGCGAAGACCGTGGAGCCGATCGGCCCGGCGAGCGGTTCGAAGATGCCTGCGAGGGCGACGATGGTGGGAGCGGCTTCCCCCGTCTTGCCGAGGACGGCGGCTGCGACGACGATGACGAGCGCCGTCATGACGCCCGGCGCGACGATGCCGGGAATGGTGTCGACGACAGTCACGTCGCGGTAGTCGCTCTCGGTGCGTCCGCGCTCCTTGGTCCCGTAGGAGGTGTAGAACGCGGCGTTGATCGAGAAGTTCGTCCCCACCAGCGCGACGATGAGAAGCCAAGAGCCCTCGGGGAAAGTCGGGACGAGTCCGCCGGCTGCGGCGGCCCAGTCGGGGTTCGATACGAAGGCCGAGACGATGAAGGCGATGGCCATGAGCGCCACGATGGCGACGAGGACCTTCTCGATGACGCGGTAGACGTTGCGCAGGAGAAGCAGCGCGGCGACAGCGACCGTGCAGATGACGGTCCACATGACGGGGTTCCCGCCGAACAGCATCGACAGTCCGAGGCCCGATCCGACGGCGTTTCCGACTGAGAAGCACAGGGTGATCAGGAAGATGCCGATGCCGGCGAGGACGCCGACCCACCTCCCGAGATGTTCCTTGATGGAGGCGATGAGCGACACCGGCGACTTGATGCCGAGTCGGACGCTCATGTCGGTGAGGAAGATCATCAGGATCGTGGAGACGACGATCACCCAGATGAGGGCGTACTGGTAGCCGCTTCCCGCCTGAACCGCTGTGGTCAGGTTTCCCGGACCGAACTGCCAGGCCCCGGCGACGAACGCGGGGCCGATGAGGGCGAGCTGCTGCCAGAACGAGCGGCGCTTACCGTGTGCGTCGACGATGCTCTTCATCGTCTCGGTGGAGACGCGGCCATAGCCGGTCGCGGGCGTCGTGGAGGTGTGACGGGCGGTGGTGCGGTCAGCCATGGTTCGTTCTCCTTCATTGGAGGCGTCGGCGAGAGAGCCGAGAAGTCTTCGTTGACCAGGGTGCCCCGCGAGGGGCGGTGGGTGTGGAAACCGGCGATCCGGGGGTGGGGCGACGGCGCCCCACCCCCGGATGCGTTCAGGCGGGGACGGCGACCTTGCCGAGGCCGGCGGAGGCGAACGCCGCAGCGATCTCGGCGTCGGCCCCATCGGGCAGCGGCAGCAGCGGGGTGCGAACCGTGGCGTGGTCGAGGATGCCTCGGTTGACAAGGCCCCACTTCAGCGCGACGGTGCCTTCCATGTGCGACCCGCGGTGGTACACGTTCTTGGTGACCGGCAGCAGCCGCTCGTGGATCGCGTGAGCGCGGGGGTAGTCCTGCGCTTTGCCGGCTTCGATGAGCTCCACGAGCGCCTCGGGCGCGATGTTGCCGTAGCCGACGAGGAGGCCGTCGACGTCGAACATCGTGGGGAGCAGGTACTCGTCATGGCAAGAGAGGATCTGAAGCTCGGGGAACGCGGCGCGCAGCGCGGGGATCTCGGTGTACCAGCGCCGCATGTTGCGGACGCCGTTCTTGGTGGCGAAGACGCCTTCCTGACCGGCGATCTCGAGCTGGGTGTCGAGGTTGTACGACGCCTTGGTGTTGTCGGGGTACTGGAACAGGATGAGCGGCAGACCCGACTCCTGGTAGATCTCCCGGTATCGCGACTGCGGCGCGCCGTCCTGATAGCCGAAGCGGAGCCACCCGTGGGAGGGGTACACCAGGCCGGCAGCGGCGCCCGCCTCGACTGCCTTCTTGGCCTCGAGAGCGGCGGTCTTGTTTCCCTCCTTGGTGATGCCGGCGATGACCGGCACCCTTCCGTCGGTCGACGCGACGAATGCGCGGATGACGTCGAGTTGCTCCTCCTCCGTGAGGAAGGTGCCCTCGCCGGCGTGACCGAGGACGACGAGGCTCTTCACGCCGTCGATCGAGCCGAGCCACGAGCCGAGTCGCTCGATGGCGTCGTAGTCGACGTCGCCGTCGGTGGTGAACGGGGTGACAGGGGCGGGGTTCAGGCCGCGCAGATCAAGGGACATCAGTGGCTCCTTCGGTGAACGTCGATGGGGTGCTCTTGAGAACGTTACTGGGAACGTTTGCAAGAACGATTGCAAGTATGCTTGCACCGCGAGAGAATGTCAAGCAGACGAGTGACAGACAGATCTGAGACCAGGTCGGAAGGTGCGGAGTGAGCGAAGCTCAGGTGGTGACCTTGCGGGACGTCGCCGTTGCGGCAGGCGTGAGTGTCTCGACCGTGAGCCGGGTGCTGGACGAGCGCGTCCGACCGTCTCGGTCCGAGACCGCGGAGAAGGTCCGCAGAATCGCCGACGAGCTGGGGTACCGGCGCAACGTCTTCGCTTCCAGCCTCCGTCGCGGCGAGACCGGCACCATCGGCGCGCTCGTCCCACGGCTGGCGGACACCGTGATGGCGCTCATGTTCGAAGCGATCGAACGAACCGCCCGGTCGCGCGGATACTTCGCGGTCGTCGCCACCTGCGGGGACGACGCCGACGAGGAGCGAGAAGCGACCGAACGGCTCCTCGACCGGGGCGTGGATGGGCTCATCCTCGCCACCGCGCGGATCGATGACGCCCTGCCGGCCTCGCTGCGTGCCCGCGACATCCGGCACGCGCTGGTGCTCCGAACCGACGGAGTGAGTCCGTCGTCGCTCGGGGACGATGCGGCGGGCGGCTACTTCGCCGTGCGCCACCTCGTCGATCTCGGACACAGGGACATCGCAGTCGTCACCGGCCCTTCCTTCACCTCCAGCGCTCAGGACAGGCTCGCCGGCGCCCGCCGGGCGCTCGCGGAAACCGGATCACCGCTCGACGACAGCCGCGTCCTGTCGACCGGCTACGGCGTTGAGTCAGGCGTGACGGCAGGTCAGGCGCTGCTCGAGGCGAAGGAACGCCCGACGGCGATCTTCGCCGCCAACGACAATCTCGCTCTCGGAGTCATCACTGCGGCGACGAAGCGGGGCCTGGTGGTCGGCCGGGACCTGTCCGTCGTCGGGTACAACGACATTCCTCTCGCCGCGCAGCTGCCCGTGCCGCTGAGTTCCGTGCGGGTTCCGTTCGACCAGATCGCGGCATCCGCCGTCGACCAGCTGCTGACGCACGCACCCGCAGGGCAGCTGCGGCGGTTCCTCCCCTCGCTGATTCCGCGCTCGTCGACGGCACTTCCGGCGTAGGTCGCCGGGAGCCCTGACGCGCGGACCTCATCGACGCGCGGTCGCACCGTCCTCGTCGGCGCTCTCGGCGCTGCGCGCCGGGACCAGCAGCACGGGGCACAGCGCGTGAGAGACGCAAGCCGCGCTCACCGATCCGAGGAGGAGGCCGAGGAAGCCGCCGTGGCCCCGCCGCCCCAGCGCGAGCATCGCGGCGTGCGAGGAGTGTGAGAGCAGCACGAAAGCCGGGCGGCCGCGCTCGGTCCCGATCGTGAACCATTCCGGAGGCGGGCCATCGGGGAAGGCGGCCTGACGGGTCGCGGCGACAACGCGTTTCGCGTCGTCCTGCGGATGCGCGAGCTCGTCGGCCGCGCGGTAGTCGTCGTACAGCGTCGTCGCCAGATCCCATACGACCAGCGCATGCACGGGAAGACCCAGCTCGGGTGCGATCTCGATGGCGAGTCGCAGTGCGTCGAGCGAATCGGTCGAGCCGTCGACTCCGACGAGAATGCCCGGGCGCGCCCAGGGAAGCTTCACCTCGGGCGCCTCGCCCGGGTCCGGTTGATCCTTGTCCGACATTGCATCATCGTCGGCCGCCCGCGCGCGACCTTGCGGGTCGAAGGTCCCGCGCGAGCGTGCGCCACGGCTCAGCGTGTCACCAGACGGAATCCCCTCGGATGACAGCATCCGATCCCCCGTCGATGTAGATGATCTGCCCGCAGAGGTGCGCGTTCTCCACCGAGGCCAGCCACACGAGCAGCTCAGCGGCGTCCCGCGGCTCGAAGAAGCCGTTGAGCGGCATCGGCACCATCTCGGCGAGCTGCCAGCGACCCTCCTCCGTCGAGGTGAAGTCCGCCGTCATCGGGGTCCGGACCACCCCCGGCGCGATCGCGTTCAGGGGGATGGAGGCACCGGCCCACTCAGCGGTCGGCGCCGCGCGCCGGATCCACCGCGAAAGGGCTCGCTTGGCGGTGCCGTAAATGAGTCCGCCGGTCTGCGGGTCCGACGCGAGAGCGGAAGCACGCTGAGTCGATGCCGGCTCGTCTTCCCTGGTGAGGGCCTCGAGGAGTGCCTCGTCCGGAGGGAAGAGGGCCGCCATCGACGACACGGCGACCGCGCGGGGAGCCGGGGACGACGCCAGCAGGGGGCGCAGGCCCTGGAGTGTCGCGATCGTGCCGAAGTAGTTCACGGCGACCGTCGCCGGCGTCGGGGAGGCCAGTCCCGCGACCGCCAGCACCGCGTCGACCGTGCCTCCCGACAGATCCCACACGCGGTCCACCAGGTCCGCGCGACCCTCGGGCGTGCCGAGGTCGACGGTCACGTCCGATGGCGAGACGTCGACGCCGATGACTCGGTGACCGCGCTCGATCAACAGCTCCCTCGTCGCCTGCCCGATTCCACTCGCCGCTCCCGTGACGACGTACGTTCGCGTCATGATGCTCCTTTGTCCGATGTGATGGGTTGATCCGCCGCTCAGGACGGATGTGGACGAGGCGCCCCGCCGGCCCCGACGGTGGCCGGAGTCGCCGACGCGCCGACGCCGGCGATCCGACCGAGATCGACGGTCTCTCCGAACTCCGGCACGCGAGCGGTCCAGCCGAGTGTCCGCTTGATCCGCACCCGGAGCGCGTCCGACGCGATCGGCTCCCCATGGGTGAGGAAGGTCCGAAGCGGGGGCCGCTCGGCGCCGCTCATCCACTCGACGAGCTGCCGCGCATCGGCGTGCGCCGACATCATGTCGAGGGAATGGACCTCGGCACGGATCGGGATGTCGCGGCCGTAGATCCGAAGGCTTCGCTCGCCCCGCTGGAGGGCCGCTCCTCGGGTGCCGCCCGCCTGGAACCCTGTCAGCACGATCGCGTTGCCAGGATCGTCCCCGTAGGCGGCGACGTGGTGCAGGACTCGTCCGCCCTCCAGCATCCCGCTCGCGGAGACGATGACCGCGGGCCCGCCTCGGAGATTGATCATCTTGGACTCATCGACGGTGCGCACGAGCGTCGCCGTGCGGTACATGGCATCGAACTCCGGGGGCGTCAGGCGATGCTCTTCGGGAAAGCGCGCGTAGATCTCCGACGCGTCGACGGCCATGGGACTGTTCAGGTAGATCGGAACGTCCGGGATCGCGCCGGACGCCCGCAGTCGGCTGAGGTGCAGGAGCAGGCTCTCGGAGCGCCCGATCGCGAACGACGGCACGATGACGACTCCCCCGCGGCGGCAGATGCGCGTGATGATCTCACCGAGCGCTGCCTCGGGGTCCTCCCGGGGGTGGATGCGGTCGCCGTAGGTCGACTCGGAGATGAGCACGTCCGCGCCGCCGAACGATCGGGGAGGGCGCATGAGCGGATCGTCGACGCGCCCGAGGTCGCCCGTGAAGCGGAGAGCAACCCCGTCGACGATGAGCTCCAACTGCGCGGCGCCGAGGATGTGGCCCGCGGGCACGAACGTCAGCACGGCCCCACCGAGGTCGATCTGCTCGTCGAAGCGATGGGCGGTGAACCGCTCGATGGCCGACCGCGCGTCCTCCTCCGTATAGAGGGGCTTGGGTGGGCGATGCCGGGAGGTGCGGTGACGCTCGGCGTAGCCCGCCTGCTCTTCCTGCAGGCGCCCGCTGTCTGTGAGGATGAGCCGGGCCAGTTCGACGGTTCCGGCGGTCGAATGGATGCGCCCCCGGAATCCGTCGCGCACAAGCGCCGGCAGGTAGCCGGTGTGGTCGAGATGTGCGTGCGTGATGACGACGGCGTCGATGCTCGACGGAGGCACGGGGAAGGGCGCCCAGTTGCATTCGCGCAGGCGCTTGAAGCCCTGGAAGAGTCCGCAGTCCACCAGTATCCGCTGACCACCGCTGTCGAGGAGATACCGGGATCCGGTGACGGTGTCGGTCGCACCGAGGAATCGAAGAGTGGGCATGGGTCGATCCTTTTGGTCAGCGCATCGATGATCGGGTTCGCGACATCCGGGATCTCCTCTGTCGACCCCAGTCGACTCGGTGCCGCCGTGAGGAACCGGGCCGAAGGTCCCGTCGATTCCGAGAGCGGGACCTTGGACCCACACCCGTCCCCGCCCCCGACCTACCGTTCGATCAGATGTGCAGGAAGCGACACCCTCGGAGGTTCTGATGGAACGGCTCGTGCTCGGCTATGACGGCAGCCCGCCCGCAGTGTCGGCCCTCGCGTGGACGGCCGCCCGATGCGCCCGGCTGAGCGCCAAGGTGGACGTCGTGAACGTCGTCACTCCGCTCAGCGACGACCGGGCGGAGGGGTTGCAGCTTCTTGCCGATGCCGAGACCTTCCTTCGAGATCGGATCCCCGGACTGCAGGTGGAGCTTCACAGGCTCGAGGGCCCGATGCCCGACACGCTCGGCGACTTCTCGCAGGGCGCCGACCTGGTCGTGGTGGGCATCAACGCCGGCCGTCCGATTCGGGCGGCTCTGGCGGGGTGGATGCCGCTCCGCCTGGCCGTGGACTCTTCGGCGCCCGTCTGCCTCGTCCCTCCGGGGTGGGTCGAGACCGGGGACCCGATCACGGTGGGGATCGCGGACGACGAGTCTTCGGACGCGGCCCTGGAGTTCGCCGCGCGTGAAGCGAGGCTCACCGGCACGAGCCTCCGCCTGGTGCACGGCTGGCTCATGCCGGCCCCCTCGGCATACGGATCGGGCGCGCTGTCGCTTTCGCCTGACTCCGAGATCGCTCGCCATCGCGCCGTCGTCGACGATGCGGTCGAGCGACTCCTCGAGGACCATCCCACCCTGCCCGTCCAGAGCGAGCTGGTGCGCGACAGCCGCTCCGCCGCACTGCTGCAGTTCACGCGCGAGTCGTCGCTGATCGTGATCGGCACCCACCGCCGGGGCCCGCTCTCCGGCCGGCTGCGCGGCTCGGTCTCGCAGGACATCCTCTGGCGGGCGGACTGCCCGGTGTGCATCGTCCCCGACATCCCCGCAGAGGTGGAGTCGTTGTGAAGGAGGGATTGCCGCGCACGCGTCCTGATGCGAGCGATCCCCAGACGCCCCGATCGCCGGCCGCCTAGGCTCTGCGGCCAGGGCCCCCGGAGCCGTCATGGCCGAGCTGGAACACGGCCGCCTGCGTCCGCCGCTCGAGACCGAGCTTGCTCAGGAGCGACGACACGTAGTTCTTGACCGTCTTCTCGGCGATTCCGAGCCGATCCCCGATCTGACGGTTCGTCAGGCCGTCCGCGATCAGGCGCAGGATCTGGCGCTCCCGCAGTCCCAGCGACCCCAGACGCGCATCGTCGTCGGGCGGGTCCTGCATGCGTGACCGCGCCGACTTCACCGCGACGGGATCGAGCAGCGTGCGGCCCGCCGCGACGGCGCGGATCGACTCG
This sequence comes from Microbacterium sp. BK668, assembly GCF_004362195.1. Lineage (NCBI taxonomy): Bacteria > Bacillati > Actinomycetota > Actinomycetes > Micrococcales > Microbacteriaceae > Microbacterium > Microbacterium sp. BK668. Next base: position 1,251,971 of record NZ_SNWG01000001.1, on the reverse strand, counting down.
GTGAGCCGCGACGCGCCGATGTCCTTCAGGACGTACCCGGCCGCGCCGGCGAGCACAGCCGCCGAGACCGCCGTGTCGTCGTCGTACGCCGTCAGGATCAGGCACGCGACTCCCGGCAGCCGGGAACGCACATCACGGCACACGTCGATACCGCTTCCGTCGGGAAGGCGGACGTCGAGGACGGCGACATCGGGCTCCGTGGCGATGATCCGGCCGAGCGCCTGGCGTGCCGTGGCTGCCTCGCCGACCACCTGCATGTCGGGCTGGACGTCGACCAGATTCGCCAGCCCGCGGCGGACGATCTCGTGATCGTCGACCAGGAAGACCCCGATCACCCGGCCTCCTTCGATCCGCCCCCCGGCGGAGTCGTCTGCAAGGGCGCCGTCCAGGTGGCGGTGGTGCCCCCGGGCCCGGTCTCGACAGCGAAGCTTCCCCCGCGCCCACGAGCTCGCCCCTCCAGGTTCACCAGTCCGCGCCTCTCGACGTCAGGCGGAATGCCGGCGCCGTCGTCGGTGACGAGGATCGTCACCGCCCCTTCCGAGGCGGACACGTCGATCGAGATGCGATCGGCGTTCGAGTGACGCAGAGCGTTGCTGAGCAGCTCGCGCGCGACCGCCACCACGTCGGTCGCGAGCCCATCCCGCACGAGGTGGTCGACCGGCCCCGTGAACCGGATCGCCGGCGGTCGGTGCCCATGCGAGGAGAGCTCCCCGACGACGTCGAGGAGGCGATGGCGGACGGATGCCTCGTCCCGGTGCGACAGCGCGAAGACGACCGTGCGGATCTGACGCATCGCATCGTCGAGACGCTCGATCGCGTCGATCAGCTCATCGCTCTCGGTGCCCGGACCGAGCCGCGCCGCAACCCCCTGCAGCGCGAGGCCTGTTCCGAACAGCTGCTGTATGACGTGATCGTGCAAGTCCCGGGCGATGCGGCGGCGATCATCCGCGATGAGTGCGCGCTGGGCATCCTCACGGGCCCGCGCGAGTTCCAGCGCGATGCTCGCGCGCGAGGCCAGATCGCCCGCGCTGGAGATCTCCGCCGCCGAGAACGGACGTTCTTCCGGTGAACGGGCGAGCACCACGACGCCCCACATGCCGCTTCGCGATCGGAGCGGGATCGCCAGAGCCGGCCCGTGCTGGCCGTTCCGCGTGACCAGCAGCGCACGAGCTTCACCGCCCGTCCGCCCCTGCGCATGCGGTCGGCCGTCCTCGAGCACTGCTCGGACCGCCGCGGGCATGGGCTCCACGGCTGCGCCCGGGTCGGGGGCCTCGGTCACGCCTCGGAAGGCGGCGACATGCAGGCGGTCATCCTCGTCGAGCTCGAGGACGGCGACGCGGTCCGCCTCCGCGACGCTCCGAAGACGCCCCGCCAGGAGGTCGAGCACGGTGTCGGTGGGGGTGGACACGATGGCCGACCCGAGCTCGGCGGCCGCCGACGCCCACCGCTCGCGGGCCTCGGCGTCGGCGTAGAGGCGCGCGTTGGCGATGGCGAAGCCGACCGTTGTCGCCAGGGCCCCCAGCAGCTGCTCATCTTCCTCGGTGAAATCGCCGTCGCGTCGATTGGTGAGGTAGAAGTTTCCGAACACCTCCCCGCGGACGGTGATCGGCACTCCGAGAAAGCCGTCCATCGCCGGATGGTCAGGTGGGAAGCCGATGGCGCGATGATCGTCCACCATCCGGCTGAGACGGATCGGGCGCGGGTCCTCGATCAGCGCTCCCAGCAGACCATGTCCCGTGGGCAGGGGACCGATCTTCCGGGCCTGCTCCTCGGTGATCCCGACATGGATGAACTCTTCGAGAGCGTCCTTCTCGGGGGTCAGCACGCCCATCGCGCCGTATTCGGCGTCGACCAGCTCGACCGCAGCCTCGACGGCACGCTGGAGCACCTCGCGGAGCTCGATCTGCTCGACCACGGACTGGCTGGCGCGCAGCAGTGCGCGCAGCCGGCCCTCCGTGCGCATGACGCGCTGCCCCTGAGCCAGCAATCGGGTGATCGCCTCGTCGAGGGCCGCCCGGGGGCCGTCCGGAAAGGTGAGCGAGTCGGTCTCGGGCACAGCGTCCACCTCCCGCAGTCGCTGCCAGATCTCAGGCTATTCCCGCGGTTGCCCGCCCGCCAGCATCGGCGGGACCTTCGACCCTCCTGTCCGCCGCAGTCCGCGGTGGCCTGGGGAGCGGAAGGAGCATTTGCCATGACCGACTCCGGAGCGAATGTGCCGGACCGCGCTGCGCCCGCGGCCCCTCCTGCGAGCGAGCCCGCGGACGACCCCGGTCAGGCTGCCCTCCTCCCCCGCTCCGCCACGCGCCAGGCCGTCGCTGTGGCCTGGGGGCTGATCGTCATCGTCAGCGCCCTGCCGGCGATCGGATGGGCGCTGGTCGGTCAGTCGACGCCGCGGTGGCTTCCCTGGCTGCAGGCGGGCGTCGCCGTCGGCGTGGCGCTGAGCGGGATCTGGTGGCGGCCGGCGCGGCCGCTGTGGCGGTTCGCGGTCACGCTGGCGGCGCTGTCCCTGCTCCTCCAGGCCCTCCCCGTGCTCACCCAGGCTCTGCGCCCGCTCGCGGACCTCGCACCGTCAGGCGGCTTCGCCGAGCGGATGATGGTCGAGCAGAGCGCGAAGCTCATCATCGCCGCCGCGATGATCGGAGTGCTCCTGCTTCTCGGCTTCGACAGACGCCGGTTCTTCCTCACGACCGGCGAGCTGGATGCTCCGCTGCGCCCTGCACGCCTTCTCGGGTTTCCGCGGCGCGACCCCTGGTGGAAGTTCGGTCTCGTGTGGGGATTCGGCATCGCCGCGGCGCTCTTCACCGTCCAGTGGCTGATCGCCCGGCCCAGCGCGGCGGAGCTGATCGCCGTGCTGCCACTCCTGCCCGCCATCCTGCTGTTCGCGTCGATCAACGCCTTCAACGAGGAGATGACCTACCGCGCCCCGGTGATCGCGACCCTCGAGCAGCCGCTCGGAAGCGTGCAGGCGCTGTGGATGTCGGCCGCCTTCTTCGGCATCGCTCACTACTTCGGCGTGCCCGGCGGACCTCTCGGCGCCGTCGCGTCGGTCTTCATGGGCTGGATCCTGGGCAAGGCGATGATCGAGACGCGCGGTCTCTTCTGGGCGTGGTTCATCCACACCCTGAGCGACGTGGCGATCTTCACCTTCCTCGCGATGGCGCTCGGCTGAGTCAGGGGAGTCGATCGGAGTGACGCGCTTGTTCCACCGCTACGCCGTCATCGTCCTGACCGCGCTGATCCTCGCGATCGTCATCGGGCTGTCGCTGTCGGAAGCCCCCCGGGCGGCGCGATGGACGGCGACCGTGTGGGTGACGATCTTCGTCGCCTGGACCATCGCCCGCATGGTACGGGACGTCCTCCGAGGTCACGTCGGGCTCGACGTCCTGGCCATCATCGCGATGATCGCCACTCTCGCGGTCGGCGAATACGTCGCTGCGCTCATCATCGTCCTCATGCTCGCCGGGGGCGAGGCGCTGGAGGATTTCGCGGCGCGGCGAGCTCGTCGAGACCTCTCGGCCCTCCTCGACAGATCCCCCCGTATCGCGCACCGGACGAGCGATGAGACGCTTGATCGAGTCGACGACGTCCCGGTCGACGATGTCGAAGTCGGCGACCTGCTCGTGGTCCGCCCTGCGGAGGTCGTTCCCGTGGACGGCATCCTGCTCACCGCCGAAGCGAGCTTCGACGAGTCATCGCTCACCGGGGAGAGCATGCCGGTGACCCGGTCGTCGGGCGACGAGATCCTGTCCGGCGCCGTCAACGGGACCCGGCTCGTCCGCATGCGCGCGATCCGCAGGAGCGAGGAGAGCCAGTACCAGCAGATCGTGGCGCTCGTGCGGGATGCCGAGTCCTCCCGCGCCCCCGTCGTCAGCCTGGCCGACCGCTTCGCCATACCCTTCACCGCCGTCTCGCTCGCCATCGCCGGACTCGCGTGGCTGTTCTCCGGAGATCCGGCGCGCTTCGCCGAGGTGCTGGTCCTGGCGACTCCCTGCCCGCTCCTCATCGCAGCACCGGTCGCCTTCGTCAGCGGCATGTCGCGCGCGGCGCGTTCGGGGATCGTGGTGAAGGATGGCGCCGCCATAGAGAGCCTCTCGCGGATCCGGACCGTTGCCTTCGACAAGACCGGCACTCTCACTCGAGGCAAGGCGATCCTCGTCGACGTGCGGCCCGAGCCCGGTTTCCCCGCCGAGGATCTGCTGCGCCTCGCCGCATCGGCCGAGCAGTATTCGACGCACGCGCTCGCCGACGGGGTCCGCAGCGCCGCCCTCGATCGAGGCCTCGAGCTCGTGAGCGCAACCAGGGCCGAAGAGGTGGCGACCGACGGCGTGAGCGCGCTCATCGCGGGGCGGTCGGTCGCCGTGGGCAAGCGGCGCTTCGTGTCCTCGCTCACCGGCGAGATCGACCCCGCACGGACCGAGCCGGGGGAAGCGGCGGCGTATGTCGCCGTGGACGGGCGCTACGCGGGGAGCCTCATCCTCTCCGACGGTCCGAGGACCGAGGCACGAGGGGTCGTGGGGTGGCTGCGGGAACACGGCATCCCCCGCATCGCGATGCTGACCGGAGACGCGCACGACACGGCCCGCTCGATCGGCGACGCCGTCGGCATCCACGAGGTGCACGCCGAACTGCTGCCCCGGCAGAAGATCGACCTCGCCGCAGGTCTGGCACCACGACCCGTCCTGATGGTCGGGGACGGCGTCAACGATGCGCCCGTGCTCGCCGCCACTGACGTGGGGATCGCGATGAGTGCCAAGGGTGCGACCGCGGCGGGCGAGGCCGCCGCTGTCGTGATCCTCGTCGATTCCCTCGCCAAGGTCGCGGAGGCGATCTCGATCGGGCGCCGAACGATGCAGGTGGCCCTGCTGGCGATCTGGGTCGGTATCGGCGCGAGCATCGGACTGATGCTCGTGGCCACGACGGGCGTCATCCCCGCCGTCGCCGGTGCGCTCATCCAGGAGCTCGTCGATCTCGCGACGATCCTCTTCGCTCTGCGGGCTCTCCGCGGGCCGGCCGTCGAACTCGTGCGCGAGGACCTCGGCGCTGGCAGGACGCCCTCCGCAGCCTCTGCGGGACCTTCGGCCCCTGCCCGCGCCGCCGGCGGGGCGAGCCTGGAGCCATGAACGCGTATTCCGGCCGGGGCTCGCACGGTGATGGGCCGATGGACAGCATCCTGTGGTTTCGAGACATCTCGATGGCGGATCTTCCCCGGGTCGGCGGCAAGAACGCGTCGCTCGGAGAGATGATCGGCTCGCTCTCGCGCGCCGGCGTGCGCGTGCCCGAAGGCTACGCGACGACCGCCGCCGCGTTCCGCGCGTTCCTGCGCCACGACGACCTCGACCGGCGCATCGAGGAGGCCATCTCGAGGCTGGATCCCGAAGACGTCGACGCCCTCGCCGAGACCGCCGCTTCGATCCGCCAGTGGGTGCTGAGCCAGCCCTTCCCCAGCGACCTCGAGCGGGACATCCGCTCGGCGCATGACACGCTGGTCGCCGTTCAGGACCACCCAGCCGACGTGACGTGGGCGGTGCGCTCCTCCGCGACCGCCGAAGACCTCCCCGACGCCTCCTTCGCCGGCCAGCAGGAGACGTACCTCCACATCGCGGGAGCCGAGAACGTGCTGGATGCCGTGCGCAGCGTCTTCGCCTCGCTGTACACCGATCGCGCCATCGTCTATCGCGCGCAGCACGGCTTCGCGGGCGAGTCGGTCGCGATCTCTGCAGGAGTCCAGCGGATGGTCCGGTCGGATGTCGGGTCGTCCGGCGTGATGTTCACCGTCGACACCGAGTCCGGGTTCGACGATGTCGTGCTGGTCACGAGCGCGTACGGCCTCGGCGAGACCGTGGTGCAGGGCGCGGTGAACCCGGACGAGTACTGCGTGTACAAGCCCGCCCTGCGCGCGGGTCGCCCTGCGATCCTGAAGCGCGAGGTCGGCACGAAGGCGATCGCGATGCGATTCGCGGCCGGCACGGGCGTGGGAACGAGCACGGAGACGGTCGACGTCCCCGCCGCGGATCGGGTTGTCTTCAGCATCTCGGACACCGACGTCGAGGAGCTGGCGCGGGCCGCGCTCACCATCGAGGAGCACTACGGGCGCCCCATGGACATCGAGTGGGCCCGCGACGGTCTCGACGGGAAGCTCTACATCGTGCAGGCCAGGCCCGAGACCACTGTCGCGAATCACGACCGGAAGCGGCTCCAGCGGTACACGCTGACGGCGCCGGGCGAAGTGCTCGCCCGCGGCCGCGCCGTCGGGACGAAGATCGGCGCGGGCCGTGCCCGGGTCATGCACGATCTCGGCGAGATGCACCTCTTCCACGAGGGGGACGTGCTGGTCGCCGATCGGACCGACCCCGACTGGGAGCCCATCATGCGCCGAGCCGCGGCCATCGTGACCAACCGCGGAGGCCGCACGTGTCACGCCGCGATCGTCGCGCGCGAGCTCGGCATCCCGGCGGTGGTCGGAACGCTCGATGCGACCCGGACGCTCGATGACGGCGACGGCGTCACCGTCTCGTGCGCCGCGGGCGACGACGGCCTGGTCTACCGCGGGCGGCTCGACTATTCCGTGGAGGAGACGGCGGTCGACGACCTGCCGGCGCTTCCCGTCGAGGTCATGCTCAACGTCGCCGTGCCCGACCAGGCGTTCTCGCTCGCGGCCCTGCCCAACTCCGGCGTCGGCCTTGCGCGCCTGGAGTTCATCGTCAGCACCATGATCGGCATCCATCCGCAGGCCCTCGCGCGCGTCGATGAGGTGCCGGAGCCGCTTCGCGGCGAAGTGCTGGCCCGCACGGCGGCCTATGCGTCGCCGCGGCAGTTCTTCGTGCAGCGGGTCGCCGAAGGGATGTCGAGCATCGCCGCCGCCTTCGCGCCGAAGCCCGTCATCGTGCGACTGAGCGACTTCAAGACCAACGAGTACGCCGGCCTGCTCGGCGGTGAGCTGTTCGAGCCCACAGAGGAGAACCCGATGCTCGGATGGCGGGGCGCCTCCCGCTACGCGACCGAGCGCTTCGCCGACTGCTTCGCGATGGAGTGCGAGGCGCTCAGGTACGTGCGCGACGTGATGGGGCTGACGAATCTCCAGGTCATGGTCCCGTTCGTGCGCACGCCGCAGGAAGCCGAGGAGGCGCTGGCGGCGATGGCGCGCAACGGCTTGAGCCGGGGCGTCAACGGGCTCGAGGTCATGATGATGTGCGAGATCCCCTCCAACGCCCTTCGCGCCGACGAGTTCCTCGAGCTGTTCGACGGCTTCTCGATCGGATCGAACGACCTGACCCAGCTGACTCTCGGCGTCGACCGCGATTCGGAGCTCGTGGCGCCCGCTTTCGACGAGCGCGACCCGGCCGTCCTCGACCTCCTCGACCTCGCGATCGCCGCCTGCAACAGACACGGCAAGTACGTCGGGATCTGCGGCCAGGGCCCGTCGGATCACCCGGATTTCGCCGCGTGGCTCATGGAGCGCGGCATCCGTTCGATGTCTTTGAATCCGGATGCCGTCATCTCGACGTGGCTGCGCCTGGGCGAGCGGGCCGCGATTGCGGCGGGATGAGCGGGAGGCGGCTCGAACCGGGCGCGGTGGCGGCCGCGGCGCCCGGGGCGCGTGGCGGTCGCGGCGCCCCGGGCGCGGTGGCGGTCGGACGGCCCCGGCCGGTGATCATCCCGCGTCTTGCTGCGCACTGATCGATGCGGCGGCTCCGTCCGGCGCCGGTCCGCGCACGATCAGCACGGGGCAATGCGCGTGATGCGCGCAGGCGGAACTGACCGAGCCGAGCATCATGCCGGCGAAGCCGCCGTGCCCTCGGCTCCCGAGGACGAGCATGCCGGCCGTCTTGCTCTCCTCGATGAGGGTGGATGCCGCCGGCCCCGGGACGACTCGCGCACTGAGTCGGGGCGGAGGCGTGTCACCGAAGACCGTGGCGATCGCGTCGCGCTGCGCGGCCTGCGCGTCGTCCTCCGGGGGCCACTCGCCGCGGGAGTAGTAGCCGCCGGACATGGGAGACACCCACGTGGTGATCACTTCGAGCGGGCGTCCCAGGGCCTTCGAGACGCCGTCGGCGTACCGGAGCGCCTCGACCGAGGAAGCGGATCCGTCGACGCCGACGAGGACGCGGGTGGGGTCGGGATCGGGGTTCATGGCGAGAGTATCCCCGGGCAGACCGGCCGGGACCCGGGACCAAAGTCATACGGATCCGCCCGATCGGCGCACGATCGAGCGGAGCCGCGCGCGTCCCGCGGACCTCCGCGGGACCTTGGGCCCGGCGTATCCGAGCGGTGCGCGAGAGGCTCGCGCTATGGACAGGCGCTCGAGGGAGGGCGCAGCGGCCACGCGAACGGCCCGACATCCGGGGCAGTCATCGACGACCGCGCTGCTCTCCGTCTGCGGTCTGACGATCCTCGCCTGGGTCCTCGTCTCCTTCGGCATCGGACTGGGCCTGCCTCGACTCGACCGCGGCGGGCTCGCACTGGTCCTCGGCGGCGTCGCCCTCCTCGGCGTCTCGGCCTTCGTCGCAGCGTGCATCATCGCGATCAGGGTCTTCCGCTCATGGGGCGGCGCCATGGCGGGGGTGTGCGCTGGCGCTCTCCTCGTGGGCGTCTATGCCCTCTCGATCGCTTTCGCGGCCGTTCTTCCGCCGCATCCCCCCGCCGGGGCCGTCCCGTCCGGTGGGCAGGCCGTCACGATCGAGACGGCCGACGGCGTGATGCTCTCCGGCTGGTACCTGCCGTCGCGTAATGGAGCGGCCCTCGTCCTCCGGCACGGAGCGGGCGGCGTCGCAGCGGACCTGGCGGGGCACGCTCGCATGCTGAATCACGCCGGCTACGGCGTGCTGGCGACGGATGCCCGAGGACATGGCGGCAGCGGCGGGCGGGGAATGGAGCTGGGCTGGTACGGCGACCTCGACACCCGCGCAGGGGTGGACTTCCTCGTCCGCCGGGCCGACGTCGATCCAGGCCGGATCGGAGCCGCCGGGTTCTCGATGGGAGGGGAGGAGGCGATCGGGGCGTCGGGCGCCGACGACCGCATTCGCGCTGTCGTCGCGGAGGGCGCCACGGGCAGGACGGCCGCCGACAAGGCGTGGCTGAGTGAGGAGTACGGGTTCCGAGGCGCGGTCCAGGCACAACTCGACGGGATGACCTACGCCCTCGTCGACGGCCTGACGGACGCGGCGCCGCCGTCGACGCTGGCCGACTCCATCCGCGCATCCGGAACCACGCCCTACCTGCTCATCGCCGCGGGCGAGGTTCCCGACGAGCAGTCGGTCGCCGCGCGCCTGGCCGCCGCCGGCGCGGGACGGGTCGAGGTGTGGGTGATATCCGGGGCGGGCCATACGGGTGGGCTCCGAGAGGACCCGGATGCGTGGCGGGAGCGGGTGGTCGCGTTCCTCGACCGGAGCCTCAGCCCTGCCGCCGGCTCGCCGTAGAGATGACGGAGCGGCGCCCGGCCCACTGTGAACGGCTCACGCGGAGAACGTCTTCAACCGATCCCGCACCGCGTCGGCCACGGCGGACCCGTCGATGTGCTCCGCATCGAAATGGATGCCGCAGCACAGCCTGCCCGCGTACGAGGTGGCCGCCATACCCAAGCGGACGTTCGCCGCGAGAACGGCCACGGGCCAGATCCGCGTCAGCGATGCGCCCGCCAGCTCGATGCGGTGTTCGGGTCCCGGCACGTTGGTGACGAAGCCGGCCACGAGGTGCTGGCGCTGAGCGAGGCGATCCATCAGGCGCGCGCCCGCGGGGCCCCGCATCAGTTCGAGTGTCCCCTGTCGGCGTGCCTGATCCTTCTGCTCCCGGGTCTGACCGGCGATCCCCCGGAGCGCGACGTCCGGTGAGGATGCCGTGAGCGGCAGCCGCACGAGCATGACACCGACTTCGTTGCGGAAGCCGGCCCTCCGCGGCAGCGCGACCGGGACCGACACGGGCAGGTGGGACGGAACGGAGCAGCCGGATGCCGCGAGCGCCGCCCGGTATCCCGCAGCGCCGACGGCGAGGACGACATCGTTCACGGTGGCCGATGCCCGATGGGCTCGCTCTGCGACGGCGCCGAGGTCGGCGTCGAGGAAGATCACGCCGTGGCGGTCGCTTCGCTCGCCCAGCAGAACGGAGTCGGGCAGACCGCGGGCAACGAGCGTCGCGGCGATGCGCCGCGCGCTGAGGATGAGGCGGCGCGGCCGAGTACGCGCGGAGGGAGCAGGCGCGAGGTCTGACCCGACCGCGCCGAGCGGGGCATCGGACGCGCTCGCGAGGTGCGAACTGTCCTCGAGCAGTCGCCGGATCAGGTCGGCGGCGGCCACGCCGTCCGCGATCGCGTGGTGGATCCTCAGGATCAGGGCACCACCGCCGTCCGGGCCCGCGGCGACGAGCAGCTCCCAGAGCGGTCGAGCGCGCGACAGCGGTTCGGCCATCAGATCCCCGCAGCGCCGCTCGAGATCCTCGAGATGCTCGACGGCCGGAAGAGCTCGCACATGCAGCGTCAGGTCGGGCTCGACGTCCCGCCATTCCTGCCGTCGGCCGACGCGCGCGGGCACCTGGCGCAGCGTCGGGATGTCGGCGAGGCGTCGGGCCACCGCCGTCCGGACGGCGCCGAGATCGAGCCGCCCGTCCGTCCCCACGAAGCCGCCGGGCGTAAGCAGCCCCGCGACGAGGAAGACGTTGACCTGTCCCGCGTGATCGAGAATCAGGTTGGCCTCATCGACCGCTCGCATGGCCCGATCCGGACGCACGAGTCCTCCGTCACACCGGCGCCGGCACCCGCCCGACGGGAACGGCGCGCGCCTCAGAGCACGGGCCGATGAGCGACACTGTCTGCGTCACGGCCGGCGGTGGGCACCGCGGCTCGGCTCTCCTGGGCACACAGGACGATCAGCACGATCATGCCCGC